>NZ_JACCBK010000001.1:957765-1277020 GCF_013409875.1 Cellulomonas oligotrophica | reverse complement strand
CACGGCCGCGCAGAGCACCACGGCCGCCGCGCTCGAGGCGGGCGCCCAGCACGTTCCCGCCGGGCCGGAGGCCGCACGCACCCCCCTCGACCTGGTCGACGTGCGCACGGGCATGTTCGGCGTGCACGGCACGGGCGACACGTCCGGGTACGGCGGGCTCGTGGCGGCCGTGGCGCTGCCCGGGCCGAGCGAGCGCCCCTACGGCGGCTGGTTCGACGAGGTCGTCGACGTGCTCGCCGAGGTGCTGGACGAGTCCGGCCCGGGCTTCGCCGCCGCCGTCGAGAGCGTCGTCGTCGACCGCGAGGAGCTCACGCTGCACGTGCGGCGCGAGTACGTCGTGGCCGTGGCGCAGGCGCTGCGCGACGACCCGGACCTGCGGTTCGAGCTGAGCCTGGGCGTCAGCGGCGTGCACTACCCGCACGAGGCGGGGCGCGAGCTGCACGCCGTCTACCACGTGGTGTCCGTGACCCACGGCCGGCGGCTCCGGTTCGAGGTCGCCGTGCCCGAGGCCGACCCGCACGTGCCGTCGACCACCGGGGTCTACCCGGCCAACGACTGGCACGAGCGGGAGACCTACGACTTCTTCGGCGTGGTCTTCGACGGGCACCCCGGCCTGGCCCGCATCGAGATGCCCGACGACTGGCCCGGCCACCCGCAGCGCAAGGACTACCCCCTGGGCGGCATCCCCGTCGAGTACAAGGGCGCCACCGTGCCACCCCCCGACCAGCGGAGGTCCTACAGCTGATGACCGCCGGACCCGCCCCCACCCCCCGCGCGACCCCCCACGCGTCCCCCCGCTCCACCGGCCACGTCGTCGACGACGACACCACGGGCGTCCCCACGTTCGAGGCGTCCGGCGGCGACTGGTCCGACATCGCGGCCGAGGCCGCGGCGCTCGGCGAGGAGCGCATCGTCGTCAACATGGGTCCCCAGCACCCGTCGACGCACGGCGTGCTGCGCCTCATGCTCGAGATCGAGGGGGAGACCGTCACCGAGGCCCGTGCCGGCATCGGCTACCTGCACACGGGCATCGAGAAGAACATGGAGCACCGCACCTGGACGCAGGGGGTGACGTTCTGCACGCGCATGGACTACGTCGCCCCGCTGTTCCAGGAGGCCGCGTACTGCCTGGCCGTGGAGAAGCTCCTCGGCATCACCGACGACGTGCCCGAGCGCGCCACCGTCATCCGCGTGCTGATGATGGAGCTCAACCGGATCACGTCGCACCTGGTCTGCCTGGCCACGGGCGGCAACGAGCTCGGCGCGACCACGGTCATGACGGTGGGCTTCACGGCCCGCGAGGAGATCCTCAAGGTCTTCGAGCTCATCTCGGGGCTGCGGATGAACCACGCGTACATCCGCCCCGGCGGGGTCGCGCAGGACGTGCCGCCCGGCGCCGTGGACTCCGTCCGCGAGGCGCTCGTGCAGGTCAGGCACTACCTGCGCCAGCTCGAGGACATCATGCTGGCCAACCCGATCCTGCAGGCGCGCCTGAAGGACGTCGGCAGCCTCAGCCTGGCCGGCTGCATGGCGCTCGGCATCACGGGGCCGGTGCTCCGCTCGACCGGGCTGCCGTACGACGTGCGCAAGGCCGCGCCGTACTGCGGGTACGAGACGTACGACTTCGACGTTCCCGTCGACGACGGCGCCGACTGCTGGTCGCGGCTCGTGCTGCGCCTGGAGGAGTGCTACCAGTCGATGCGGATCGTCGAGCAGTGCCTCGACCGGCTCGCGGCCACGCCGGCCGGCCCGGTGATGGTCGCCGACAAGAAGGTCGCCTGGCCCGCGCAGCTGGCCATCGGCACCGACGGCATGGGCAACTCCCTCGACCACATCCGCGAGATCATGGGCACCTCCATGGAGGCCCTGATCCACCACTTCAAGCTGGTGACCGAGGGCTTCCGGGTCCCGGCCGGGCAGGTGTTCCAGACGGTCGAGCACCCCCGCGGCGAGCTCGGCGTGCACCTGGTGTCCGACGGCGGCACCCGCCCGTACCGCGCGCACTTCCGCGACCCGTCGTTCAACAACCTGCAGGCCGTGTCCATGATGTGCGAGGGCGGGCAGGTGGCCGACGTGGTCGTCGCCGTCGCGTCCCTCGACCCGGTGCTGGGAGGGGTGGACCGCTGATGTCGGTCGAGCACGAGCCCGTGCAGGACGCGCTGCTGCGCACCCGCGTCGACGGCGAGCGGCACGCCACGGGGTACGACGACGCGACCCGGGAGCGCCTCGCGGCCGACGCCGCCGCGATCGTCGCCCGCTACCCGCAGGCCCGGTCGGCGCTGCTGCCGATGCTGCACCTGGTGCAGTCCCAGGACGGCTACGTGTCCCCGCGCGGCATCGCCTTCTGCGCGGCCACGCTGGGGCTGAGCACCGCAGAGGTGTCGGCGGTCGCCACGTTCTACACGCAGTTCAAGCGCCACCCCAACGGCACGTACACGGTCGGTGTCTGCACCAACACGCTGTGCGCGATCATGGGCGGCGACGCGATCTGGGAGGAGCTCACCGAGCACCTCGGCGTCGGCCACGACGAGACGACGCCCGACGGGGCGATCACGCTCGAGCGGGTCGAGTGCAACGCCGCCTGCGACTACGCGCCGGTCGTGATGGTCAACTGGGAGTTCTTCGACCAGCAGACGCCCGCGTCGGCGAGCGACCTCGTCGACCGGCTGCGCGAGGGCGTCCCCGTGGCGCCCACGCGGGGGGCCGCGTCGGTGTGCACGTTCAAGCAGATGAGCCGGGTGCTGGCCGGGTTCTCCGACGGCCGCGCCGACGAGGGCGTGGGCGCCGGCGAGCCGACCGTGCGCGGCACGGTCCTGGCCCGCGAGCACGGCTGGTCCGCCCCGGCGTACCCCGACGCGGGCGAGCCGCCCGCTCCGCTGGACGAGGCCGCGAAGCCCGCCGCCACCGGTGCCGGCCCCACGCCGGCCGGGCAGCAGCCGGGTGCCGACCCGAAGGTCGGCGCGGAGCAGTCCAGCGCCCAGCACGCCCCGAGCACCCCCGCGGACACCTCCGACGAGGCGGCCGAGCGGGCGCAGCGGTCCGACGACGCGAAGGAGTCGTGAGATGACGACCCTGGCACCCGTGCTGAGCGCCCACTGGGACGCACCGCGCTCCTGGACGCTGGCCACGTACGAGGAGCACGGCGGCTACCGCGGCCTGCGCCGCGCGCTGGCCATGGAGCCTGCCGACGTGGTGACGACCGTGAAGGACTCGGGCCTGCGCGGCCGCGGCGGAGCGGGCTTCCCCACGGGCATGAAGTGGGGCTTCCTGCCTGCGCCCGACGGCGGGCCCCGCTACCTGGTGGTCAACGCGGACGAGTCCGAGCCGGGCACCTGCAAGGACATCCCGCTGATGATGGCCAGCCCGCAGGCCCTGATCGAGGGTGTCGCGATCACGTCGTACGCGATCGGCTGCCACCACGCGTTCATCTACGTGCGCGGCGAGGTCCTGCACGTGTACCGCCGTCTGCTGCGCGCGGTCGAGGAGGCGTACGCCGCCGGCTACCTCGGCACGGACGTGCTCGGGTCGGGCTTCGACCTCGAGGTCACCGTGCACGCCGGTGCGGGCGCGTACATCTGCGGCGAGGAGACCGCGCTGCTCGACTCCCTCGAGGGGCGTCGCGGGCAGCCGCGGCTCAAGCCGCCGTTCCCCGCGGTCGCCGGCCTGTACGCGCGCCCGACGGTGGTCAACAACGTCGAGTCGGTGGCGTCGGTGCCGGGCATCCTCGTCGGCGGGTCGGACTGGTTCCGCCAGATGGGCACCGAGAGGTCGACCGGGCACGGGCTGTTCTCCCTGTCAGGGCACGTGCAGCGGCCCGGGCAGTACGAGGCGCCGCTCGGCATCACGCTGCGCGAGCTGCTCGAGATGGCCGGCGGCGTCCGCGAGGGCCACGAGCTGAAGTTCTGGACGCCGGGCGGCTCGTCGACGCCGATCTTCACCGCGGAGCACCTCGACGTGCCGCTGGACTACGAGTCGGTCGGCGCGGCCGGGTCGATGCTCGGCACGCGCGCGCTGCAGATCTTCGACGAGACGACGTCGGTGGTGCGGGCCGTGACCCGGTGGATCGCGTTCTACAAGCACGAGTCGTGCGGCAAGTGCACGCCGTGCCGCGAGGGCACCTACTGGTTGCTCCAGGTGCTGGAGCGCCTCGAGGCCGGGCGGGGCACGCCCCAGGACGTGGACCTGCTCCTCGACCTGTGCGACAACATCCTCGGGCGCGCGTTCTGCGCGCTCGGCGACGGGGCCACCAGCCCGGTGACCAGCGCCGTCAAGTACTTCCGGGAGGAGTTCGAGGCGGGCACGCACACGCCCGCGGACGTGCTCTTCCCGCCGGAGCGGACCGCGCTGTTCGCCTACACGCCGCGTCGGACGCAGCTCGCGGGGGTGCACGCATGACCGTCACGCAGGGGCCGCGCACTGCGGCCGCCACCACGCCCCTCGTGCCCGCCGCCCCGCCCGTGGTGGTGCCCGAGCCCGAGCAGACCGTGACGTTCACGATCGACGGCGCCGAGACGACCGTGCCGAAGGGCACGCTCGTCATCCGGGCCGCCGAACAGCTCGGCATCCAGATCCCGCGGTTCTGCGACCACCCCCTGCTCGCACCGGCCGGTGCGTGCCGGCAGTGCCTCGTCGAGGTCTGGGCGCCCGGCCGCGACGGCAAGGTCGCCAAGATGCCCAAGCCGCAGGCCTCGTGCACGCTCGAGGCGACGCCGGGCATGCAGGTCAGGACGCAGCACACGTCCCCCGAGGCCGACAAGGCCCAGCACGGGGTCATGGAGCTGCTGCTCATCAACCACCCGCTCGACTGCCCGGTGTGCGACAAGGGCGGCGAGTGCCCCCTGCAGAACCAGGCGATGAGCAACGGTCGGGCCACGACCCGGTTCGTCGACGTCAAGCGCACCTTCGCCAAGCCGATCTCCGTCTCGACGCAGGTGCTGCTGGACCGCGAGCGGTGCGTGCTGTGCCAGCGGTGCACCCGGTTCTCCGAGGAGATCGCGGGCGACGTGTGGATCGACCTGCAGAAGCGCGGGGCGCAGCAGCAGATCGGCACGTTCGACACCGAGGTCCTCGGGTTCGCGGGGGACACCCCGGTCGGCGCCGCGACCCTCGACACCAGCGGGCGGCCGTTCGCGTCGTACTTCTCGGGCAACACCGTGCAGATCTGCCCGGTCGGTGCCCTCACGAGCGCGGCCTACCGGTTCCGGTCGCGGCCGTTCGACCTGGTCTCCACGCCGGGGGTCGCCGAGCACGACGCCAACGGCTCGGCCATCCGGGTCGACCACCGGCGCGGGGTCGTGCTGCGGCGGCTCGCGGGCGAGGACCCGGTGGTCAACCAGGAGTGGACCACCGACAAGGACCGGTTTGCCTTCCGCTGGCAGTCGGCGCCCGACCGGATCACGACCCCGCTCGTGCGCCGCCGGGAGGCCGACGGCTCCCGTGGTGCGCTCGAGCCGTGCTCGTGGACCGAGGCCCTCGACACCGCGGCCGCCGGGCTGCGCGAGGCGGTGGCCGGCGCCGGCGTCGGCGTCCTCCCCGGGGGTCGGCTGACGCTGGAGGACGCCTACGCGTACGCCAAGCTCGCCCGGGTCGCGCTGGGCACCAACGACGTCGACCACCGGTCGCGGCCGCACTCGGCGGAGGAGGAGCAGCTGCTCGGCCACCTCGTGGCCGGCCGCACGCTCGAGGTGACCTTCGCGGACCTCGTGGCGGCGCCCGCGGTGCTGTGCGTCGCGTTCGAGCCGGAGGAGGAGGGCGGCGTCCTGTTCCTGCGGCTGCGCGGCTCCGTCGTCGCCGGCCGCACGCACGTGTGGTCCGTCGCGCCGCTGGCCAGCCGTGGGCTGCAGCGCCTGGACGGCACGCTGCTGGCCGCCGCACCGGGAACCGAGCCGGAGGTCCTCGACGCGCTCGAGGCGGACGCCGACGAGGACCTGCTCGCGCAGGCCGCGCAGGCGCTGGCCGCCCCGGGGTCCGTGGTCCTCGTCGGCGAGCGCGCTGCGACCGTGCCGGGCGCGCTGTCCGCGGTGCTCCGGCTGGCCGCACGCACCGGCGCGCGGGTGGCCTGGGTGCCGCGCCGCGTGGGGGAGCGCGCCGGCGTCGAGGCCGGGACGCTGCCGACCCTGCTGCCCGGCGGCCGACCGGTCGCGGACCCCGCGGCCCGCATCGACATGGCTGCCGTGTGGGGCGTGGGCGACCTGCCCGCGCGGCCCGGGCGCAGCGCCGACGAGATCCTCGCGGCGGCCGCCGCGGGCGAGCTCGGGGCGCTCGTCGTCGGCGGGGTCGACCCCGCCGACCACGAGGACCCGCGCCTGGCCCGGGCGGCGCTCGACGCCGTGCCGTTCCTCGTCTCGCTCGAGGTGCGCACGTCCGAGGTCACCGACCGCGCCGACGTCGTGCTGCCCGTGGCCCCGCCGGTCGAGAAGCCCGGCACGTACGTCACGTGGGAGGGCCGCCCGCGGCCGTTCCCGCAGGCCCTGACCACGACGTTCCTGCCCGACCACCGGGTGCTCGACCGGCTGGCCGACGCCCTGGGCGTCGAGCTCGGCCTGCCGACGCTCGCGGCCGTGCACGCCGAGCTCGACCAGCTCGGCGGCTGGGACGGCGCCCGGGTGCCCGCCCCCGACGTGGACCCGCGCGAGCCGGACCCCGTGCCCCCGGGGCACGCCGTCCTCGCGACGTGGCACCAGCTGCTCGACGCGGGGCGCCTGCAGGACGGCGAGCCGTACCTGGCGGGCACCGCGACCCGCCCGGTCGCCCGCGTCTCCGCCGCGACGGCCGCCGCGTGCGGGGTCGCCGACGGCGGTGACCTGCGCGTCAGCACCGACCGCGGCGCGGTCGTGCTGCCCGTCCTGGTGACACCGATGGCCGACCACGTGGTGTGGCTGCCGACCAACGCCCGCGGCTGCGCCGTGCGCGACACGCTCGGCGCGGGCACCGGGACGGTCGTGCGCGTCGGGGCCGACGAGGAGGAGCGCGCATGAGCGTCTGGGCAGCGGTCGGCGACGGTGCCGTCGCCCCCGTGACGGCGGACTTCAGCCAGGACGTGTTCTGGGTGTGGCTGCTCAAGGCCGTCGCGATCATCGTGTTCCTGCTGACCAGCGTGCTCATCGCGATCTGGTTCGAGCGCCGCGTCGTGGCCCGCATGCAGGTGCGCCCGGGCCCGAACGTGCACGGCCCCTTCGGGCTGCTGCAGTCGCTGGCCGACGCGATGAAGCTCCTGGTCAAGGAGGACCTCACGGTCAAGGCGGCCGACAAGCTCGTCTACATCGTCGCGCCGATGATCGCGGTGTTCTGCTCGCTGCTGGTGTACGCGGTCATCCCGTTCGGGCCCGAGGTGAGCATCTTCGGCGTCGTGACCCCGCTGCAGCTGACCGACTTCCCCGTCGCGGTGCTGTACATCCTCGCGTGCGCGTCGGTCGGGGTGTACGGCATCGTCCTCGGCGGCTGGTCGTCGGGGTCGACGTACCCCCTGCTCGGCGCCGTGCGGTCGACCGCGCAGGTCATCAGCTACGAGCTCGCGATGGGCCTGTCCCTGGTGAGCGTGTTCATCATGGCGGGGTCGATGTCGACGTCGCAGATCGTCGACTCCCAGACCGCCGTGTGGTGGTTCCTGCCGCTGCTGCCGGCGTTCGTCATCTACCTCGTCGCGATGGTCGGCGAGACGAACCGCCTGCCGTTCGACCTGCCCGAGGCCGAGGGCGAGCTCGTGTCGGGGTACATGACCGAGTACTCGTCGATGAAGTTCGCGTGGTTCTTCCTCGCGGAGTACATCAACATGCTCAACGTCTCGGCCGTCGCCACGACGCTGTTCCTCGGCGGCTGGCGCGCCCCCTGGCCGCTGTCGACGATCGGCGACGGAGTCCTCAACACCGGCTGGTGGCCGGTGCTGTGGTTCCTCGCCAAGGTGTGGCTGCTCATGTTCGTGTTCGTGTGGATCCGCGGCTCGCTCCTGCGGTTCCGGTACGACCAGTTCATGAAGCTCGGCTGGAAGGTCCTCATCCCGGCCGCGCTCGTGTGGGTCGTGGCCGTCGCGCTCGTCCAGGCGACCCGGCAGTTCTGGGACGTCGACCTGCGCACGCTGCTGTTCGTGCTCGCCGGTGTCGTCGTCGCCGGGCTGCTCGCCTCGTTCCTCGTGCCGGAGAAGAAGCCGCCGGTCGCGACCGCGCCGACCCAGCCGCAGGAGATCGACCCGTTCGCCGACGGCTACCCGGTGCCGCCGCTGCCGGGCCAGGTGCTGCCCCCGTCCCCCCGCGCCCGACGCCGGCAGGCCGAGGCCGCCGACGGACCCGAGACCCCCCTGGAGGTGCGCGGTGGCTGACCGCGACGAGCGCCAGAACGACCCCGGCGGCACCGACGCCGCCGGACGGCAGGTGCAGCCGGCCGGCACCGGCGGGGACGTCGCCCGCCCCGCCGAGGGCTACCGCTCGATGATCGAGCCCCGCACCGGGGTCGCGGGAGCGCTGTCGCCCGTCGGCGGGTTCGGCGTGACCCTGTCGAACATGTTCCGCCCGACCGTGACGGAGCAGTACCCGCGCGAGCAGCCGCCCACCAAGCCCCGGTACCACGGGCGCCACCAGCTCAACCGGTACGCCGACGGCCTGGAGCGGTGCATCGGCTGCGAGCTGTGCGCGTGGGCGTGCCCCGCGGACGCGATCTACGTCGAGGGCGCCGAGAACACCCCGGACGCCCAGTTCTCGCCGGGGGAGCGGTACGGCCGCGTCTACCAGATCAACTACCTGCGCTGCATCTTCTGCGGGCTGTGCATCGAGGCGTGCCCGACCCGGGCGCTGACCATGACCAACGAGTACGAGCTCGCCGGTCCGACGCGCGCCGGGATGATCTGGGAGAAGCAGGACCTGCTCGCGCCGCTGCGCGAGGGGCAGCTCTCGACGCCGCACCCCATGGTCGAGGGCACGACGGACACCGAGTACTACCGGAACGAGGTCACCGGCAGCACGCAGGCGCAGGTGGACTGGGTCGCCGAGCACCGCCCCGACGACCCGACGCTGCCGGTGAACGCCGCGCAGGGCGCGACCGTGCCCGACCTCGGCGAGACCCGGCTCGCGCAGCGTGCGATCACCGCGGCCGCGCACAAGCAGGGGGGTGCGCGGTGAACGCCGCCCTGCACCTGGCCGCCACCGTGCCGGCCTCGCTCACGAGCACGGGGCAGACCACGACCGCCGAGGCCGTGCTGTTCTGGGTGCTCGCGCCGATCATGGTCCTGTCCGCCCTCGGGCTCCTCTTCGCCCGCAAGGCCGTGCACGCCGCGCTCGCGATCGTCGTCGTGATGATCTCGCTGGCGTTCCTGTACGTCGCGCAGGACGCCGTGTTCCTCGGCGTCGTGCAGGTGGTCGTCTACACCGGCGCGGTCATGATGCTGTTCCTGTTCGTCCTCATGCTCGTGGGCGTCGACCGGTCGGACTCGCTCGTGGAGACCATCCGCGGCCAGCGCTGGACCGGCCTGCTCGCCGGGGTCGGCCTGGGCGTCGTCCTCGTCGGGGTCGTCGGCCGGGCGCTGTACCCCACGCCGGTCGGGCTCGACCAGGCCAACGCCGACTCCAACCCCACGGGTGTCGCCCGCCTGGTGTTCGGCGAGCACGTCTTCGCGTTCGAGGTGGTCGGAGCCCTGCTGGTGACCGCGGCCCTGGGGGCGCTCGTGCTCACGCACCGCCGCCGGCTCACCCCGCACCTGGGGCAGAAGGAGCGCGCCGAGCGGCGCCTGCGGTCCGGGGCGCTCCTCACCCCGCTCCCCGCCCCCGGCGTGTACGCCCGGCACAACGCCATGGACGTGCCGGCCCTCGGCCCCGACGGGCAGCCGCTGGAGCACTCGGTGCCCCGCGTGCTGCGCGTGCGCGGGCAGGAGGCCGACGCCCGCGAGTACGCCGCCCGCATCGACCGGGTGCTCGCCGGCGGCTGGGCGACCGGTGCGGGGTCCTTCACCTCCGACGCGGAGGAGGGCGGCCCGCCCGCCCGCACCCGTGTCCTGCCGGACCTGCAGCACCCCGCCACGACCGAGGACCTCGACACCCCCGGCCCCGCCACGTCGAGCGCCGCGAGCGGCGAGGCACGGACCGCCGACGCCGACGAGGTCCGCGACGACGCCCCGGGCACCCGCCCCGGCGACGAGGAGGACGCCCGGTGAGCCTGACCCACTACCTCGTGCTGGCCGCGGTGCTGTTCGCGATCGGCGCGACCACGGTCCTGCTGCGACGCAACGCGATCATCGTGTTCATGGGCGTCGAGCTCATGCTCAACTCGACGAACCTGCTGCTCGTGACCTTCGCGCGGATGCACGGCGACCTCACGGGCCAGGTGCTCGCGTTCTTCGTCATGGTGGTCGCCGCCGCGGAGGTCGTCGTGGGCCTGGCGATCATCGTCGCGATCTTCCGGACCAGACGCTCGGCGTCGGTCGACGACGTCAACCTCCTGAAGAGCTGAGGGGCGCCACGTGCACACCCTGATGTCCCTGACGGCGTCCGCCACGGGCCCGTCCGTCGCGACCGTGCCCTGGGACGGTGCGTCCGCCGCCGTGTGGCTCGTCGCCGTCCCCCTCGCGTCCGCCGCGGTGCTCCTGCTGCTCGGCCGTCGCGCCGACCGGTGGGGCCACTGGCTCGGCGTCGCGGCGTCCGCCGCGTCGTTCGTCGTCGCGGCCGTGCTGCTCGTGGGCCTGCTGGGCCTGCCGGCCGAGCAGCGGGTCCACGACGTCACGCTCGGCACCTGGTTCGACGCCGGTGCGCTCAGCGTCGACGCCGGGCTGCGGGTCGACCCGCTGTCGCTGACGTTCGTGCTGCTGGTGACCTTCGTCGGCACGCTCATCCACGTGTACTCCGTGGCGTACATGGAGCACGACGCCTCCCGGCGCCGTTTCTTCGCGTACCTCAACCTCTTCGTCGCCGCGATGCTGCTGCTGGTCCTCGCGGACTCCTACGCGCTGCTGTTCGTCGGCTGGGAGGGTGTCGGACTCGCCTCGTACCTGCTCATCGGGTTCTGGAACCACCACACCCCGTACGCGGTCGCGGCGAAGAAGGCGTTCGTGGCCAACCGTGTCGGCGACGTCGGGCTGCTCGTGGCCATGGGCCTGCTGTTCGCGGCGTTCGGCGGTCTCGACTTCGCGACCGTCGACGCCGGGGTCGCCCAGGCGTCGGAGGGCACGCTCACCCTCGTCGGCCTCGCACTGCTGCTCGCCGCGTGCGGCAAGTCCGCGCAGTTCCCGCTGCAGTCGTGGCTCGGGGACGCGATGGCCGGTCCGACCCCGGTCTCGGCGCTCATCCACGCGGCCACCATGGTCACCGCGGGCGTGTACCTCATCATCCGGTCGGGCGCGGTGTTCGCCGCCGCCCCCACCGCGCAGCTCGTCGTCGCGGTCGTCGGTGCGGTCACGCTGCTCTTCGGTGCCGTGGTCGGCTGCGCCAAGGACGACATCAAGAAGGCCCTGGCCGCCTCGACGATGTCCCAGATCGGCTACATGGTCCTCGCGGCCGGCCTCGGCCCCGTCGGGTACGCGTTCGCGATCTTCCACCTCGTGACCCACGGGTTCTTCAAGGCCGGCATGTTCCTCGGCGCGGGGTCGGTCATGCACGGCATGGACGACCAGGTCGACATGCGCCGGTTCGGCGGCCTGGGCCGCTACATGAAGATCACGTACTTCACGTTCATGGCCGGGTGGCTCGCGATCCTCGGCGTCCCGCCGTTCGCCGGGTACTTCAGCAAGGACAAGATCATCGAGACGGCGTTCATGCCGGTCGACGGCCAGCCCTGGCGCGCGTGGGTGCTCGGCGGGATCGCGCTGCTCGGCGCGGGCCTGACCGCGTTCTACATGTCGCGGCTGTTCTTCATGACGTTCGAGGGCAGCAAGCGCTGGAGCGAGCGCCGCGACGGCACCGAGCAGCACCCGCACGAGTCGCCCGCGCTGATGACCGTGCCGATGGTGGTGCTCGCGGTCGGCTCCGTCGGCCTCGGCTGGGTGCTGTCGGCCGTCGGGTTCGTCGAGTGGCTCGAGCCGTCCGTCGGGCACGCCGAGCACCACGAGCCCGTCCTGCCGGTGTGGCTCATCATCGCGCTGACGCTCGTCGCGGTCGCCGTCGGGCTCGTGCTCGCCTGGCGCGCCTACGCCGTCTCGACCGTGCCCGTCGTGCCGCCCGTCGGCACCGTCCTGACCCGGGCCGCCCGCGTCGACCTGCACCAGGACGCCGTCAACGACGCCGTGCTGGTGCAGCCGGGGCAGTACCTGACCCGGTCCCTGGTGTACGGCGACAAGACCGTCGTCGACGGGAGCGTCACCGGGCTGGCCCGCCTCACCGTGGGCGCCGGCGACGTCGTCCGCCGTCTGCAGAACGGGTTCGCCCGGTCGTACGCCGCGACCATGGTCGTCGGCGTCGTCGTGCTCGCGTTCGTCGTCCTGGCCGTGCGCGGCTGAGAGCTGGAGGAGCGAGAACATGCAGGACGTCCCCTGGCTCACCGCGCTGGTCGTGGTGCCGGCGCTCGGCGCGGTCGCGCTGTGGTCGTTGCGCGGCACCGCCCGCGCGCACGCCCGCACCGTGGCGCTCGTCGTCGCGCTGGCGACCCTGGCGCTCGGCGTCGGCGCGCTGCTCGCGTTCGACACGGCCGCCGCCGGCACCCACCAGCTGCTCGAGACCTACCCCTGGATCCCCGCCCTCGGCGTGTCGTGGGCGCTCGGCGTCGACGGCGTCGGGCTCGCGCTGATCCTCATGTCGCTCGTCCTGGTCCCGCTGGTCGTGCTCGCGGCCTGGCGCGAGCAGGGCTCCGACGCGGGCCCGACCGACGCGCTGCGGCACTACCTCGCGCTCGTGCTGCTGCTCGAGGCGTTCGTGGTGGTCGTGTTCGCCGCCCGTGACGTCTTCCTCTTCTACGTCGTCTTCGAGGCGATGCTCATCCCGGTCTACTTCATGATCGGCGCGTTCGGGGGAGCGCGGCGCCGGTACGCGGCCGTGAAGTTCCTGCTCTACTCGCTCGCCGGCGGGCTGGTCATGCTCGTGGGCGTCATCGGCCTGTACGCGCAGGGCCCCGGCGGCCCCCAGGGCTTCCTCACCGAGAACCTCGTCGGCCTGCCCCTGGACCCCACGGTCGAGAAGTGGCTGTTCGTGTCGTTCTTCCTCGCGTTCGCGATCAAGGCGCCGATGTTCCCCGTGCACACGTGGCTCCCGGACGCGGCCGAGCAGGCGCCCGCCGGCACGTCCACGCTGCTCGTCGGGGTCCTCGACAAGGTCGGCACGTTCGGCATGCTGACGCTCTGCCTGCCGCTGTTCCCCGCCGCGTCGCGCTGGGCCGCGCCCGTGGTGGTCGTGCTCGCCGTCGTCTCGGTGCTCTACGGCGCGCTGCTCGCGATCGGCCAGAAGGACCTCATGCGCCTGGTGGCGTACACCTCGGTGTCGCACTTCGGGTTCATCGTGCTGGGCATCTTCGCGTTCACGTCGACCTCCGTCGCCGGCTCGTCGTTCTACATGGTCAACCACGGCCTGTCGACGGGGGCGCTGTTCCTGCTCGTCGGGTTCCTCGCCGCCCGGCGCGGCTCGCAGCAGGTCGCCGACTTCGGCGGGCTGCAGAAGGTCACGCCCGTGATGGCCGGGGTGTTCCTCGTGGTCGGCCTGTCGGCGCTGTCGCTTCCGGGTCTGTCGACGTTCGTCAGCGAGTTCCTCGTGCTCGTCGGCACCTTCGCCCGGCACCCCGCGGCCGCGGTCGTCGCGACCCTCGGCGTCGTCCTGGCCGCGCTGTACGTGCTGTGGACGTACCAGCGCGTGTTCACCGGGCCGGTGCGCCCCGAGCTCGAGCGCACGCCCGAGCTCGGCACGCGCGAGCGGTGGGCCGTCGGCCCGCTCGTCGCGCTCATGCTCGTCCTGGGCTTCCTGCCCGGCCCGGCCCTCGACCTCGTCCGGGAGCCCGCGCAGGGCACGCTCGCGGACGTCGGGGTCGACGACGTCGCACCGACCTGGGCCCCGATCGTCGCCGTGGAAGGGGAGGACGAGTGAGCACCTTCGTCGCACCGGAGATCGCCTGGGGCCCGATGGCCCCCGTGCTGATCGTGCTGCTCGCCGCCGTCGTCGGCGTGCTCGTCGAGGCGTTCGTGCCTGACGCGCGCCGCCGCCTCGTCCAGCTGGCGCTGGCGGCGCTCGCGCTCGGCGGCGCGCTCGTCGCCGTGGCGGCGCTGTGGTCGGACGTGGCTGCGACAGGCGGCACGGACGTGCTCGGCGGCTCGCTCGTCGTCGACGGTCCCACCCTCGTGCTCCAGGCGACCGTGGCGCTGCTCGCGCTGCTGTCGCTCCTCGTCGTGGCGGACCGCCTCGTCGGCGACGAGGACGCGTTCGCGCCGTCCGCGGCGTCCGTGCCCGGGTCGGACTACGAGGAGCTCGCGCGCCGCCGCGGGCTGCAGCAGACCGAGGTGTACCCCCTGCTGCTCTTCGCGACCGGCGGGATGATGGTCTTCCCCGCGACCAACGACCTGCTGACGCTGTTCGTCGCGCTCGAGGTCCTGTCGCTGCCGCTGTACCTGCTGTCGGGCATGGCCCGCCGCCGGCGCCTGCTCTCGCAGGAGGCGTCGATGAAGTACTTCCTGCTCGGCGCCTTCACGTCCGCGATCATGCTGTTCGGCATCGCGCTGCTCTACGGGTACGCGGGCTCGCTGGCGTTCTCCGACATCGCGGCCGCGACCGCCACCGCGAACGGGCTCGAGGGGCTGCTCGTCGTCGGTGCGCTCATGCTGCTGGCGGGCCTGCTCTTCAAGGTCGGCGCCGTGCCGTTCCACCAGTGGACGCCCGACGTCTACCAGGGCGCCCCGACGCCGGTCACCGCGTTCATGGCCGCCTGCACGAAGGTCGCCGCGTTCGGCGCCCTGCTCCGCGTCGTCTACGTGATGCTGCCCGGCATGACGTGGGACCTGTCGGTCGTGCTGTGGACCGTCGCCGCCGTGACGATGGTCGTCGGGACCGTCGCCGCGCTCGTGCAGACCGACGTCAAGCGCATGCTCGCGTACTCCTCGATCGCGCACGCCGGGTTCGTGCTGACCGGCGTCGTCGCCCTCGTCGGCTCCGGCGTCACGGCCGTGCTCTTCTACCTGCTGGCGTACGGTGCGGCGAGCGTCGGGGCCTTCGGGCTCGTCACGCTCGTGCGCGAGCGCGGCACCGACGCCGACGACGAGCCCGCCGTGCTGGGCGAGGCCACCAGCCTGACCCAGTGGGCCGGGCTGGGACGCACCCACCCGCTGCTGGCCGTGACGTTCACGCTGTTCCTGCTCTCCTTCGCGGGGATCCCCCTCACGGCCGGGTTCACCGGCAAGTTCGCGGTGTTCTCTGCGGCCGTCGAGGGTGGGGCCTGGCCGCTGGCCGTCGTGGGCGTGCTCGCCTCCGCCGCCGCCGCGTTCTTCTACGTGCGCGTGATCGTGCTGATGTTCTTCACCGACCCCGAGACCGTCCCCGCGACCGACCCCGAGACCGACACCGCGACCGACACCGCGACCGACACCGCGACCGACACCGCGACCGGGCCGGCGTCGGTGACGACCGACGGCGACGCGGCCACGACCACCACGGCCCCGGCCGGCGAGGCGGGCGTCGGCACGGCCACGGTGACGGCGGAGCCCGTCGTGGGCACGCGCCCGACGACGGTCGTCGTCGGCGGCGAGGGCCTGACGGCCGCCGCCGTCGGGGTGTGCGCGGTGCTCACGGTGCTCCTCGGAGTGGCGCCCTCGCCGGTCCTCGACGCGATCGCCTCGGTCGCGACGTTCCTGCCGTGAGCGGGGTGCGCGGCCCGTCGCGCGCGGCGCGCCCGCACCCGGCGTCGCTCCCGGTTCGGACGCGACCGCTCCGGACGGATAGGTTCGTGCCGTGACGTCGACCCCCGCCCTCCCGCTCCACGACGCCGAGCTCGCCGAGCGGCTCACCGCGCGGCTCCAGCTCGTCGAGGAGCTCCTGCGCGACGCGGTGGCGCACGCCGACCCGCTGGCCGACGACGCGTCGCGCCACCTCGTCAACGCGGGCGGCAAGCGGCTGCGCCCGCTGCTCACGCTGCTGGCCGCCGAGCTGGGCGACCCGTCGCGGCGGGAGGTCGTCGACGCGGCCGCCGTCGTCGAGCTCACGCACCTCGCCTCGCTCTACCACGACGACGTCATGGACTCCGCGCCGCTGCGCCGCGGGGCGCCGTCCGCACACGAGGTGTTCGGCAACTCTGTCGCCATCCTCACCGGCGACCTCCTCTTCGCGCGGGCGTCGAACGTCGTCTCGGGCCTGGGCCCGGACGCGGTGCGCATCCAGGCGGCCACGTTCGAGCGCCTGTGCCTGGGCCAGCTGCACGAGACCGTCGGGCCGCAGGGCGACCAGGACCCCGTCGAGCACTACCTGCAGGTGCTGGCCGACAAGACGGCCTCCCTCATCGCGACGTCGGCGCGCTTCGGGGCGATGTTCGCCGGCTGCCACGCCGACGTCGTGCACACCGTCACCCGGTTCGGGGAGACGATCGGCGTCGCCTTCCAGCTCGCGGACGACGTGATCGACCTCACCTCCGACGGCACCGTCACCGGCAAGACCCCGGGGACTGACCTGCGCGAGGGCGTCCCGACGATGCCGGCCCTCCTGCTGCGCCAGCGCGTGGCCGCCGGCACCGGGGACCCGGCCGACGCCGGGATCGTCGCGCTGCTGGACTCCGACCTGTCGGACGACGCCGACCTCGCCCGTGCCGTCGCGGCGCTGCGCGAGCACGAGGTCGTCGCCCTGACCCGTCGTCGCGCCGTCGACCTGGCCCGGGCGGCCGTCGACGAGCTGCGCCCCCTGCCGGCGGGCCCGGCCAGGGACGCGCTCGTCGACTTCGCGGACGCCCTGGTCGACCGGGCGTCGTGACCGTGCCATGACCCCGCCCGTCGAGCTGCACGCGGGGTACGCGACCGACCGTGCCGGGCGGGAGACCAACGAGGACGCGGTCCACGCGTCGAACGGCCTCTACGTCGTCGCCGACGGCATGGGCGGGCACGAGGCGGGCGAGGTCGCGGCGGGTGTCGTCGTCGACGTCGTCAGCCGGCTGGCCGGCACCTCGCCGACGCTCGCGCAGGTGCGGGACGTGCTGCGCGAGGCCCACGCCCAGGTGCGTGCCCTGCCGGTCGGCGGCGAGCGGCGGCCGGGCACCACGCTGTCGGGCGTCGTCGTCACCGAGCGCGAGGGCCTCCCGTGCTGGCTGGTGCTCAACATCGGCGACTCCCGCACGTACCGCATGGTCGGCGGCGTGCTCGAGCAGCTCACCCAGGACCACTCCGAGGTCGCGCAGCTCGTCGCCGACGGGGTGATCGCGGTCGAGGAGGCCGTACGGCACCCGCGGCGCAACGTCGTCACGCGCGTCCTCGGCGGCGGGGCGGCCGAGGTCGAGCCGGACCTGTGGATCTTCCCCGTGAGCGTGGGCGACCGCATCGTGGTCTGCTCCGACGGCCTGTCCGACGTGCTGTCCGACGCGCGCATCCAGGCCCGGCTGCGCCAGCACGACGACCCGGTGCGGGCCGCGCAGGTGCTGGTGCACGACGCGCTGGCCGCCGGCGGGCAGGACAACGTCACGGTCGTGGTCGTCGACGCCACAGGGGTGAACCCCGGATGACGGTGCCCGGACGGGTGTCCGATCTGGCACGATGGCGCCGCATCCGCCCAGCCTGGAGGGACGTGGAGTGAGCTCTGGACCCGTAGCGCCCCGGTGCGCCGCCTGCGGTGCTGCGCTGCGCCCGGAGGGGGAGCGCTGCGCGGTGTGCGGCGCACCCGTGCCGCGCATCGCCCGGTCCGCCGGCGCCCGGCTGCCGCGTGGCGCGTCGCCCGGCGACGTGCGCCCCGGTGCCCCTGCTGCGCCCGCGCCGGCCGCTGCCCCGGGGCCGGTGACGGGTCCGCCCGGGCCCCGCCGCCCTGCCGAGCCCGTGCGTCGTGACGGCGCGTCCGGTGCCCCGACCGCGCGTCCCGGCGCGTCGGCACCCGCCACGTCGCCGGCCGCCGGGCCGTCACCGGCCGCCTCGTCGGCCGCCGCGGGCCCCGTGCCGCGGCCGTCGACCCCTCCGACGCCTCCCGCGTCGACCGCCCGCCCGCCCGCCGGCGGTGCTGCCGCGCTGCCCGCGCGCCGTCCGACGACGGGGCAGACCGCCGGGGCGTCCGGCACGTGGGCGCCGACGTCGCGCCCCACGGCCGCCGCGCCGGGCGCGGGCGCGCCGCTGCCCGCGCGTGCCGCACCCGCCGCGCGCACCGCAGGCGCTCCTCCCGCATCGCCACCCGCCGCGCGCACCGCGGGCGCTCCTCCCGCCTCACCGCCCGCCGCGTCGGGGAGCGCCGCACCGGCGCGCCCCGCACCGGCCGCGCCGGGGGCTGGTCCCGCGCCTGCCGCGCGCCGCCCCGCCGCCGGCCCCGCGCCCGCGCAGGCCCGGACGACGGGTGCCGACGGTCCCGCGCCCGCGCCCCTGGGTGCGCCGTGGCAGGGCCCGGCGCCGACCGGTGCCGCCGCGTCCCGTCCCGCACCGCCCGCCCCGCCCGCACCGCCGCGCGAGGCCCGGCCCGCGGCGGAGCCCGTCGGCCCCGCGACCCCGCCCGCCGCTGCTCCGCAGGGACCGGGAGAGGGGGCGGGTGCCGCCCGGCGTGCGCCCGTCGCCCCGCCCCGGCCCGCGGACCGCCCGCAGCCCGACGCGGTCGCCGCGCCCCCGTCGCTGCCCCCGCGTCCGGACGCCGCTCCCGCGCTGGCGTCGCCGCCCCCGCCTGCCGCGCCCGCGCCGCCGCCGCCCGGCGGGCGTGCGGAGAGCCCCGCGGTCGCGCCGGTCGCCCCGCAGGACGTGCCGACCATCGGGTCGCGGCTGCTCGCGCACACCGTCGACGTGCTCGTCCTCCTGGCCGCGTTCTCGGCCGGGGTGCTGGTCGTGCTCGTCGTGGGGGACGCGGCGGCGTTCCTCACGTGGCTGCTGCCGGTCGTGGCTCTCCTGGGTCAGATCGCGTTCGAGGGCCTGCGCGGCCGCACGCTCGGTGCGCTGATGGTCGGCCTCCTCACGCTCGACGCGCGCACCGGCCGGGTGCCGGGCTGGCGGGCCGCGGCGGTCCGTCAGCTCGTCCTGGCCGCGGGCGGCCTCGGCCTCCTCGTCGGCACGTGGGTCGTGGCCGGGTCGGGCGCCTGGGACCGTACGCCCGCGCAGCGGGGCTGGCACGACAAGGCGTCGGGCACGGTCGTGCGTCGCAGCGCGGCCGTCCGGCGCGCGGCGATGGCCGCCAAGGCCGCCGCGGCGGCGAGCGCAGCACCGCCCGCCCAGGCCGCGGCAGGTCCCGCCGAGCAGGTGCCGGACGCCCAGGAGCCGGACGCCCGCGAGCAGGCGACGCACGAGCAGGTGGCGCCGGCCGCGTCCGGCCCCGGTGCGGGTGCGGGGCCGGTCGTCGGCGCGCCGGGCGCGGGTCCGCGGCCGGCGGAGCAGCCGGACGACGACGTGACCGTCCGTACGCCGCCTGCGGGCGGTGCCGCGGCGGCCCGGCCGGCACCCGACCGGCTGATCGACTCGCCCGCCTGGCTGCAGGCCGCGGGGCGCACCGAGGCGGCACGGGGCACGGGGCACGACGCCGCGCGCGGCACGTGGTCGCCGGTGGGCGGGGTCCCGGCGTCCTTCCCGCCGTCCGTGGCGCCGGCGGACGAGGTCGACGACGACCTCGTCGACCTCGAGCACACCCGGGTGGCCGACCCGGCCCAGCTGCGGCGCCGCACGTCGGCCCTGACGCTGCTGTTCGACACGGGGCAGCGCGTGCGCGTCGCGGGGCGCGGCCTGGTGGGTCGCAAGCCGAGCGCGGGGGACGGGCGCGACATCCTGCACGTCGTCGCGATCGACGACCCGAGCCGGTCGGTGTCGCGCGTGCACCTGGAGTTCGGCCCCGTCGCGGCCCCGGGCAGCGACGCGTCGACGGCGCCGGCCGAGCTCTGGGTCCTCGACCGCGGCTCGACCAACGGCACCGTCGTGGTCGACCCGGACGGGGAGGCGCGCGTGTTGCCGCCCGGTGCCCGGGCCGTCGTGGGGCCGGGGTGGCAGGTCCGCATGGGCGAGCGGGTCATCCAGGTCGACGACGACTGAGCGGGCCGGGACGCCTCACGTCCCGCATCCTGAGATGTCCGCATGGTGGGATGTCCGTATCGTGGAGCGGACGTGAGGCTCGCCTCACCCCGCGACCTACACTGGGCGGCAGCAGTGCTCGCGCGGTGTCCGCGTGCAGCAGGGGCGTCGCAGGGCGGTACGGGTGCTTGACTGTCCGTCGGCCCGCGCCGGACCGCTGCCCCAGCGGCCGTGCGCGCCCACCTGACCCGTGACCGGAAGGCATCTGGACCCGTGAGCACCCCGACCCTGCGCGTCGCCGTCGTCGGCGCCGGACCGGCCGGCATCTACGCGGCGGACATCCTCGCGAAGACCGACCTGGACGTCAGCATCGACCTCTTCGAGCGGCTGCCCGCGCCGTTCGGCCTCGTCCGCTACGGCGTGGCACCCGACCACCCGCGCATCAAGCAGATCATCGTCGCGCTGCACAAGGTCCTCGACCGCGGCGACATCCGCCTGCTGGCCAACGTCGACTACGGCACGGACGTCAAGCTCGACGACCTGCGCCAGTTCTACGACGCGGTGATCTTCTCGACGGGCTCCATCCGTGACGCCGCGCTGCCGATCCCGGGCATCGACCTGGACGGCTCCTACGGCGCCGCGGACTTCGTCTCCTGGTACGACGGGCACCCCGACGTGCCGCGCACCTGGCCGCTGCACGCGCAGCAGGTCGCGGTGCTCGGTGCGGGCAACGTGGCCCTCGACGTGGCGCGCATCCTGGCCAAGCACGCCGACGACCTGCTGCCCACCGAGGTGCCGGCCAACGTCTACGACCTGCTCAAGGCCAGCCCGGTCACCGACGTGCACGTGTTCGCGCGCCGCGGCCCGGCGCAGGCCAAGTTCTCCCCGCTCGAGCTGCGCGAGCTCGGCCACGTCCCGGACGTCGACGTCGTGGTGTACCCCGAGGACTTCGAGTTCGACGACGGCTCGATGGCCGCGATCCACTCGAGCAACCAGACCAAGCAGGTCGTCAAGACCCTCACGGACTGGACGCTCAAGGAGCCCGAGGACCTCACCGCGTCGCGCCGCATCCACCTGCACTTCCTGCACAAGCCCGTCGAGGTGCTCGGCGAGGACGGCAAGGTCGTGGGGCTGCGCACCGAGCGCACCGCGCTCAACGGCGACGGCAACGCCACGGGCACCGGGCAGACGCAGGACTGGCCCGTGCAGGCCGTGTACCGCGCGGTCGGCTACTTCGGCTCCCCGCTGGTCGACATCCCGTTCGACGACGTCGCCGGCGTCATCCCGAACCGTGAGGGCCGCGTCATCGACGTCGACGGCGAGCCGATCCCCGGCGTGTACGCCACCGGGTGGATCAAGCGGGGCCCGGTCGGCCTGATCGGCCACACCAAGTCGGACGCGTCGGAGACGATCCGTCACCTCGGCGAGGACGTGGCCGAGGGCGGCCAGGAGTTCTACACGGCCGCCGAGCGCGACCCGCAGGCGGTCCTGGAGTTCCTGCGCACGCGCGGCGCCGAGCCCGTCGAGTGGTCCGGCTGGCAGCTCCTCGACGCCTACGAGCGCGCGCTCGGCGAGCCGCACGGCCGCGAGCGCATCAAGCTGGTGCCGCGCGAGGACATGATCGCGGTCGCCCTGGGCCGCGAGGTCCCGCGGGCCTGACGCGCGTCGCGCAGACGCGCCCCGTACGAGCCCCGGACGTCGACGACGTCCGGGGCTCGTGCGCGTCAGGACGTGAAGCGCTGCAGGAACTCCCGGGTGCGCGGCTGCCGGGGGTCCGAGAACACCTGTGCCGCGGGCCCGCGCTCGTGCACGCGCCCCTCGTGCAGGAAGCAGACCTCGTCGGCGACGTCCCGGGCGAACGCCATCTCGTGCGTGGCCAGCAGCATCGTCAGCCCGGTCTGCTTGAGCTCGCCGAGCAGGTCGAGGACCTCGCCCACGAGCTCGGGGTCCAGGGCGCTCGTGACCTCGTCGAGCAGCAGGACGGCGGGCCGCCCGAGCAGGGCGCGGGCGATCGCGACGCGCTGCTGCTGACCGCCGGAGAGCTCGTCGGGGAACGCCCGGGCCTTGCCGGCGAGCCCGACGCGTTCGAGGACCGCCATGGCCTCCTCCTCGGCCTGCGCACGGGACGTGCGGTGCACGAGCCGCGGGGCGAGGGTGACGTTGTCGAGGACGCGCAGGTGCGGGAAGAGGTTGTACGCCTGGAAGACCATGCCCATGCGGGCGCGCACGGCGTCGGCGTCGAGGCGCGGGTCGGTGATGTCCTGCCCCTCGAGCTCGATGACGCCGTCGTCGACGTCCTCCAGCAGGTCGATGCAGCGCAGCAGCGTGGACTTGCCCGAGCCGGAGGCGCCGATGAGGACGACCACCTGGTGGGCGTGGACGTCGAGCGAGAGGTCGTCGAGGACGACGTGGTCGCCGAAGGACTTGCGCACGCCGCGGACGCGCAGCAGCGGGGCGTCCGCGCCCCGGGAGTCCTCGGTGCTCACCGCATGGCCCCCGCGCCGGCGAGCCCGCTCTGGGCGCCGAGCCAGCCGGAGCGCCGCGCCAGGACGTCCGTGACGCGGGCGAGCGGGATGGTGATGAGCACGAAGAGGACCCCCGCGACGACGTAGGGCGTGAAGTTGGCGTACTCCGCGGTGGCGATCTGGGCGGCGCGCACGGCGTCGATGGCCCCGAGGATCGAGATCAGCCCGGAGTCCTTCGAGAGCGAGACCAGGTCGTTCATCAGCGGCGGCACGACGCGGCGCACGGCCTGCGGCAGGACGACGTGCCGCATGGCCTGGCCGCGCGAGAGGCCGAGGGAGCGTGCCGCGGCCACCTGCGAGGGGTGCACGGACTCGATGCCTGCCCGGAACACCTCGGCGACGTACGCCGAGTAGGTGAGCACCAGCGCCAGCCCGCCGAGGACGACGGCGTCGGTGGGGACGCCCTGCAGCCGCAGCCCGGGCAGCCCGAACCCGACGAGCAGCAGGACGAGGATGAGCGGCAGACCGCGGAACACGTCGACGTACCCGGTCGCGAGCAGCCGCAGGGGCAGGAACGCGGGGCCGCGCACGGTGCGCGCGAGGGCCAGCGCGAGGGCGACGACGACGATCACGACGGCGCAGACGGCCATCACGCGCACGTTGAGCCACAGCCCCTCGAGCACCGCCGGCAAGGAGGCGAGCGCCACGTCGAGGTCGAAGAACGACGCCCGCACGCGCGGCCAGCCCGGGCTGGCCCGCACGCCGAGGACGGCCACGGCGGCCAGCGTGACGGTCGAGAGCAGGGCGACGGCGGTCGACCGCCGGGCGCGGGTGCGGCGGTACGCGTCCCGCTCGCGCTGGCGCGCCGACGGGGTCCACGCGGGCGGCGTGGACCCCGTCGGCGCGGGGCCGTCCGGGCTGCTCACTCGAGCACGGGCGCGCCGGCCGCGTCGGTGAGCCACTCCTGCTCGAGCGCGGCGAGCGTCCCGTCCTCGCGCAGGGCGTCGACGGCGGCGGTCACGGCCGGCGTCAGCGCGGAGCCCTGGTCGAGCACGAGGCCGAAGGTGTCGCCCCCGGCGCTGTCGGGCAGCTGGCCGAGCAGCACGCCGCCGTCGAGCTCGGCGGCGGTGATGTACAGGGCCGTGGGCAGGTCGACCACGACGGCGTCGACGAGCCCCGACGTCAGCGCCTGCTTGACCTGGTCGTTGTCGTTGAACGCCGAGACCGCGGTGGACGGGTCGATCGCGTCCTGCGCGGCCGTGAGGCTCGTCGTGCCGACCATGGCCCCGATCCGCACCTCGGCGAGGTCGGCGAGCGAGGTCGCGTCGGCGGCGGGGGAGCCCTCGAGCGTCACGACGGCCTGCGTGGTCTCGTAGTAGGGGGACGAGAAGTCCAGGTTCTCGGCACGCTCGGGGCTGATGGACACCTGGTTGACGGCGATGTCGAAGCTCTTGGCCCCGGGCGCGATGATCTGGTCGAAGCTCGCCTCGACCCAGGTGACGTCCTCGGCGGCGAACCCGAGCTCGGCGGCCACCGCGTACGCGACGGCGGCCTCGAAGCCCTCGCCGGACGACGGGTCGTCGCCGACGACCCAGGGCTCGTACGCGGGGTTCGACGTCGCGACGGTCAGCACGCCGTCGGTCAGCGTCGGCAGCGCGCCGTCGGTGGCCGTGGCGGCGGGCCCGGCGGTCTCGTCGACCGGCGCGCACGCCGCGAGCGCCAGGGCGGCGACGGCGGCCAGGGCGGTCAGGCGGGCGGTGCGCATGCGGGGTCTCCTCGTGGGCGACGGCGGGGACGGCGCGGGGGCGTCGTGGGGCACAGGATACGAGCGCCGGCCGGGCGGTGCGGGCGGTGTCCGGGGCGGCTGCGGGGGCGAGCGGGAACGCGCGTGCGTCGCGGGTCGTTCACACGTCCGGAGAGCGGCCGCACGAGGTGGCCGGGGAGGACGGGCGCACGATGGGTCACCGGCACCACAACGGCATGAAGACGGCTGCGCTGTTCGGCGCGATGTGGGCCGTGCTGCTGGGCATCGGGTGGCTGCTGGGTGGCGGGTCGGCCCGGTTCCTGTGGATCTTCACCCTCATCGGCCTCGCGACCACGGCGTACAGCTACTGGAACTCCGACAAGATCGCGATCCGCGCCATGCGGGCGCGTCCCGTCAGCGAGCTCGAGCACCCCGCCATGCACCGGATCGTGCGCGAGCTGTCGACCGCGGCGCGCCAGCCGATGCCGCGGCTGTACGTCTCGCCGACGATGGCCCCGAACGCGTTCGCGACGGGCCGCAACCCGCAGAACGCGGCGGTCTGCTGCACCGAGGGCATCCTCGCGCTCCTCGACGAGCGCGAGCTGCGCGGCGTCCTGGGGCACGAGCTCATGCACGTCTACAACCGCGACATCCTCACGTCGTCCGTCGCGGCCGCGATCGCCGGCGTCATCACGTCGCTGGCCCAGTTCGCGCTGTTCTTCGGCGGCGGCGACCGCCGCGAGGGTGCCAACCCCCTGGCGGGCCTGCTGCTCGCGCTGCTCGCGCCGCTGGCGGCGACGATGATCCAGCTCGCCATCAGCCGCACCCGGGAGTACGACGCGGACGAGGACGGCGCGGCCCTCACCGGCGACCCCCTGGCCCTGGCCTCGGCGCTGCGCAAGCTCGAGCAGGGCACGCACGCGCGGCCCCTGCCGCAGGAACGCGAGCTCGTCGACGTCTCGCACCTGATGATCGCCAACCCCTTCCGCGGCGCGGGGGTGGGCCGCCTGTTCGCGACCCACCCGCCGATGGCCGACCGGATCGCCCGGCTCGAGGCGATGGCGGGGGGCCGGGCGACCCGGTACTGACCGCCGCACCGCCCGCGACGTCTCAGGGCCGTCGGTGCCGTCCCCGGCCGTCCGCGGCCATGTCCGCGAGCCGGGCGACGAGCATCACCCCTCCGGCCACGACGTTGCCGGGCCGGACCTCGCCGACGTCGCCGGGCAGGCACAGGTCGACCTCGCCGGGGGCGGTGCGCACGCGTGCGGCGACGAACTCCTGGCCGGTCAGGGCGACGCGTCGGCGGCTCGCGCGCACGACGGTGCCGTGCAGCAGCGCGACCGGGGCGGGTGCGGCCCCGGGTGCGTCGGTGAAGAGGCCCGTCGGCACGAACGACTCGGGGCCGAACCGCACGGGCGCACGCCCGTCCGCGCGCTCCGCCGCCCCGCCGAGCAGGCTGGCCGGGTCGCCGGCGAACGAGCCGGCGTCGGCGTGCACCGTGACGTCGAAGCCGAGCGCCACGAGCGCCGCCGGTCCCGACCACGGCGAGGCGTCGAGCAGGGCGCGCTGCTCGACGTGCACCGCGCAGCGGGTCAGCACGGCGCCGGCCTCGTCCACGACGTCCGCGACGTGCACGTCCGAGGTGCCCGGACCGGCGAGCACCAGGCCAGCGAGCAGCACGCCCGGGGTCCCGGCGAACGAGGGCACCACGTCGACGAGGGTGCCCTCGCGCAGCGCGAGGACGAGCCGTGCGCCCGAGTCGTCCTGCCAGCTGACCACGGACGTGCCGTCGCTCGAGCCCCAGGCCCGCGCGTGCGCCAGGCCGTGCTGCACGACGCGCTCGAGCCCCCGTCCGTCCTCGACGCCGAGCCCGAGGCAGGCCAGGTGGGACGTCACCCCGCTCAGCGGTAGTTGACGAACTGCAGCGCCGCGTCGACGTCCGCACCCTTGAGCAGCGCGATGGCGGCCTGCAGGTCGTCGCGGCTCTTGGCCGAGACGCGCAGCTCGTCGCCCTGGATCTGGGTCTTGACGCCCTTCGGGCCCTCGTCGCGCACGACCTTCGCGAGCTGCTTCGCGACCTCGCTGCTCAGCCCCTCCTTGATCGAGGCGGCGAGCCGGTGCTCCTTCCCCGAGGGCTTGGGCTCGCCGTCGCCGGTGTCGAGCGACTTCAGGGAGATGCCGCGCTTGATGAGCTTGGACTGGAACACGTCGAGGACGGCCAGCACGCGCTCGGCGGAGTTGGCGACCATGAGGATGCTCTCGCCGCTCCAGCTGATGGACGCGCCGACGCCCTTGAAGTCGTAGCGCTGCGCGATCTCCTTCGACGCCTGGTTGAGCGCGTTGTCGACCTCCTGCCGGTCGACCTTGCTGACGACGTCGAACGAGGACTCGCTCGCCATGGGGTGCTCCTTGTCCCGGCGCCCTCGGGCGCCGTCGTGCGGTCGGTGCGGCCGGTGCGGCCGGGCGGGAGTGCCGCGGCGTGCGACGCCCGCGCGACCGTGTGGCGCGCGGGGCCTCCCGGAGTTGCTATCCTTCCATCCGCACGTCACCCACGTGCACCGGTCGTCCGCGGCCGGAGGCACCGGGTGCGCGCCCCTTGGCGGGTTACCCGAGTGGCCAAAGGGGGCTGACTGTAAATCAGCTGGCAACGCCTACGGGGGTTCGAATCCCTCACCCGCCACAGCCCGGACGGGGCGTCCTCGATCACGAGGGCGCCCCGTCCGCGTCTCCGCCCCCGGAGGGGCGGCGGTCGTCAGGCGCAGGTCCACGGCCCGGACGTCAGCGAGACCGTCGTCCCTGCGAAGCGGGTGTCGAACACGCCGGCGTCCTCCGCGGACGCGAAGGCCAGGCCCACGGCCGTCGGCTCGTCGAAACCCATGGCGCCCAGGAGCTCGGCGGTGCCCTCCTGGCACGCGGGGTCCAGCGGTGCGGCGTCGGCGTAGCCCGCGGTGCGCAGCTCGGCGACGGCCGCGTCGACCGCCGCCTGGTCGCCGTCCTCGGCGACCGCGGTCCACACGACCCAGACGTCGCCCTCGGCGGTCGCGGGGTCGACGGCGGCGGGCCAGTCCTGCGTGGAGGGGTCGACGCCCGCCTCTGCCTCGTCGTCGCCGCCCGTGCAGCCGGTGACGGCGAGAGCGAGGGCGAGCGCGAGGCCGGCGGCCCGGGCCGTCGTGCGGGCGGCGGTGCGGACCGGGGGGCGACGGGCGGCCTCGGGGCGGGTCGCGAGGGTGCTGGGGAGGGGGCGGCGGAGGGTGAGCATGCGCCGGATCGTGGCACGGGGGCGGGTGCGGCGGCGACGAGCCGAAAGGTTTAGGCAGCGCTCGGCGCACCGCTGCGCACGGCCTCGCTGCCGGCCTGGCGTGCGCGGTCCGGACTCGATTTCGCCAGCGCCCGCCGTCGCGTGTACTCTGTTCCGCGCTGCCCCGATAGCTCAGTCGGCAGAGCGTCTCCATGGTAAGGAGAAGGTCAAGGGTTCGATTCCCTTTCGGGGCTCTGTGGTGTGTCAGGGGCCGGTCGCGTCAGCGCGGCCGGCCCGGACGCAGCCGCTGTGGCGGGATAGCTCAGGTGGTTAGAGCACACGGCTCATAATCGTGGTGTCGCGGGTTCGAATCCCGCTCCCGCTACCACGCCCGCCGGCCGGGTTCGGCTGGTGGTTTCCCTGCACGAGCGTGTGTCGGCCGGCGCGCGCGACGAGATGAACGCAGCCCCCGCGGGGCGCGAGAGGTGGGCACGAACATGGCCAGCAAGAGCGCGGACGTCCGCCCGAAGATCACGCTCGCCTGCACGGAGTGCAAGGAGCGGAACTACATCACCAAGAAGAACCGTCGGAACACCCCCGACCGGCTCGAGATGAAGAAGTACTGCCCGCGGGACAACAAGCACACGGTGCACCGCGAGACCCGCTGACCGCGGTCCTCCGGCAGTCTGACGTGACGGTCGACACCTCCTTCGCCGGCCGGGTCTACCCCGCCGGCGACGTCTACGAGGTCTCGCGCGAGAAGATCCGCGAGTTCGCCGAGGCGACGGGCGCCACGCATCCTGCGCACACCGACGTCGCGGCGTCCCGGAACCTCGGGCACCGCGACGTCGTCGCACCCCCGACCTTCCTGGTCGCGCTCGCCCAGCGGTCCGAGGCGCAGTACGTCGACGACCCGGCCGCCGGCATCGACTTCAGCCGTGTCGTGCACGCCGACGAGCGCTTCACGCTGCACCGCCCCGTGGTCGCGGGCGACAGGCTGCGGCCGACCCTCCACGTGGACGGCGTCGTCGTCCGCGGCGGCCTCGCGATGGTGACGACCCGGGTCGAGGTCGCCGACGAGGACGGCTCGGAGGTCGCGACCGTCGTCTCCACGCTCGCGGTCCGGCCGGAGGGGGACGCATGAGCCGCCCGGTGCTCGCCGACCTCGTCGTCGGCCAGGAGGTCGCGCGCGGCACCGTCGCCGTCGACCGTGCCCGCCTGGTGCGCTACGCCGGGGCGAGCGGCGACTTCAACCCGATCCACTGGAACGACCGGTTCGCCACCGCTGTCGGCCTGCCCGGCGTCATCGCGCACGGCATGTGGACCATGGGCGCCGCGGTCGCCGTCGTCGTCGACTGGCTGGGCGACCCCGGGGCCGTCGTGGACTACCAGACGCGCTTCACGCGGCCCGTGCCGGTGCCCGACCCCGGCGAGGCTGCGGTTCAGGTCGTGGCGACGGTCGGCGCGGTCGACGCGGAGGCCGGGACGGCGCGCATCGACCTGACTGTCACGCTCGACGGCGCGCGCGTGCTCGGCAAGTCCCAGGCGGTCGTCCGCCTCGTCTGAGGGCTGCACCGTAGCCCTGAGGCCCGCACGCCGGCCCTGCGGCCTCTCGGCACGGCAGAGCGCTGCGCGAGCGGCGCACCGTCCGCACGCTCTGAGGGTGCGCCCCGTGGACGGGCCGACCGTCAGGCCGGTGCTGGCCCCGTCGTCGTCCCGATGCGCAGGACCACGGGCAGCTCCGTGTCGGCAGGTCGTTCGCCCGCGATGATCTGCGCCACGGCGTGCCCCACCGTCTCACCCTTGCGAGCGAGCGGCTGCTCGACGGTCGTCAGCACGTCGGGGGCGAGCCACGGCAGGTCGAGGCCGTCGAAGCCCGCCACCGAGACGTCCTCGGGGACCCGCAGGCCGATCTCGCGCGCGGCCAGGACGACGCCCGACGCGAGCAGGTCCGACTGGCAGACGACGGCGGTGGGGCGGTCGGGCGCGGACAGCAGGGCCCGACCGGCCGCGGCGCCGTGCTCGACGAGCGAGGCGGGGGTCTCCCACACGACGGTCGGCTCGACGCCCGTGTCGCGCACGCCGGCCAGGCGACGGCGGGTGATCTCCCACGCCAGCGACCGCAGCCGTGCCGCGTCGGCGGGCCCCTCGGCGCGGTCGCGGTCGAAGGGCAGCGTCACGGTCGCGATCCGGCGGTGACCCAGGTCGACCAGGTGCCGGGTGACCTGCGCCATGCCGCCGCGGTCGTCGATGCCGACGACCGTCACGTCGGGCTGCGGCGTGCCCTCGAGCAGGACCGCGGGCACACCGCGGCGGCGCAGCGCGGTCAGCACGGGGTCGTCGCTGGTGCCGCCCCACAGCAGCACGGCCACGTCCATGGCCGCGGACTCCACCAGGGGGTCGACCGGCGGCTCGGAGGGGTCGCTCGGGCCGGCGATGAGCAGCACGCCGAGGTCGAGCGGCGCGAGCGTGCCGACGAGCCCGTCGAGCATCTGCACGGCCACGGGGTCGCGGAACGCGCGCTTGAGCGAGTCGCCGACCACGACGCCGACGATCCCGGAGCGTCCGCGGCGCAGCTGCCGCCCCAGCGGGTTGGGGCCGGAGTAGCCGAGGCTGCTCGCGGCCTCGAGGACCCGGGTGCGGGTGGCGGCGGCGATGGGCCCGGCGCCGGAGAAGGCGAGGGACGCCGTGGACACCGAGACCCCCGCGGCGGAGGCGACGTCGGCGAGCGTCGGTCGCTGGGTCGACAGGTCGGCCACCTCCGGGTGGGTGCCGGTCCGGCCGGCGGGTCGGGTGATTGACGCGGTGGCCAGCGTACCCGCAGAATGGCGACCGACCTCAAAACGATTCGACCGTCCGTGCCGCACCAGGCTCGAATCGATTCGACCGCCGCCTCGTCGGCCCAGCCACACCTCGCGACGTGCCTGCGGGCGCCTCGCGCCGGAGCGCCCGTGAACCGCCCTGCCCCCGCCCCGTCGTCCGTCACGCGTGCCCGCGTGCTGCTGGTCGGGCTCTTCGCGCTCGCCGGGCTCGCGTTCTCCAGCTGGCTCGCCCGCGTCCCGACGGTGCGCGACCAGCTGGGCCTGTCCACGGCAGACCTGGGAGTCCTCCTGCTGGTCGGCTCCGTCGGGTCGCTCCTGACGGTCACGGTGGCGGGCGGCGTGCTCCAGCGCCACGGCACCCGCCGGGTGCTGCTCGCGTCCACGGCGCTGCTCGCGACCGCGCTCGTGCTGCTCGGCGTCGCCCCGGGCGCGGGCTCGCGGGCGCTCCTCGCCGCCGGGATCTTCGTCAACGGCGTGGCCGTCGCGCTCGGCAACATCGCGATCAACGTCGAGTCCGGACGCATCGAGCGTGCGGTCGGCCGGACGGTCATCCCGCAGTTCCACGCCGCGTTCTCCGTGGGTGCCGTCGCCGGCTCCGGGCTCGGGGCCCTGGCGTCCGCGCTGGGCGTGCCCGTCGTCGTCCAGCTGCCCGCCACGGCCGTCCTCGTGGTCGTGTGGCGCCTGGCCTCGCTGCGCGACGTCGTGCTGCCCCCCACGCCGGCGGAGCGGGCCGCGCGAGCCGGGACGGGCACCCCGGCCCCGGACGGCCCGCCCCGCGCGCGACGCGGGGGAGGGGCGATGCGCGCGTGGCGCGAGCCGCGGACGCTCGGCGTCGGCGTGGTCGTCCTCGCCGCCGCCCTGTCCGAGGGGTCGGCCAACAACTGGCTCGCCCTGGCCGTCGTCGACGGCTTCGCGAGCCCCGAGCACGTCGGGGGCGCGGTCCTCGGGCTGTTCGTCGCCGCGATGACCGTGGTGCGGCTGCTCGGCACCCGGCTGCTCGACCGGTGGGGCCGCGTCGGCGTCCTGCGCGCCTCCGGGGTGCTGTCGGTCCTCGGGCTGGCCACCTTCGGGCTCGCGCCGACGCTCCCGCTCGCCGTGGTCGGCGTCGCGCTGTGGGGCGCGGGTGCCGCGCTCGCGGTGCCCGTCGGTATGGCCGCGGCGTCCGACGACCCCGTCCGGGCGGCGGGTCGGGTGGCCGTGGTCTCGGCGTTCGCGTCGGTCGCCTCGCTCGCCGCGCCCCCCGTGCTCGGTCTCGCGGCCGAGCACGTCGGTGCCCGGCACGCCCTGCTGCTCGTGCTGGCCGCCATGCTGGTCAGCGTGCTGGTCGCCCCCGTCGTCCGACCCCGCCCACCCGTGGCTGTGCCCGGCACCGCCCCGGCCGCGGTGCCCGGCACCGCCCCGGCCGCCGCGACCGGCACCGTCCCCGACGCCGTCGGCGACGTGGTGCGGCCCGACCCGCCCGGTGCCCGCCGCCACGTCGGCGGCCCGCGCCGCGGACGCCCGGCGCCCGCGCGACCCGACCTGCCTCGTACCCCCCGCCCCCGCCGCACCCCCCGAGGAGCCGCCCGATGACCGGACCGTCGCCCGAGGGCGCGCGCACGGCCGTACCCGCCCCGACGCGCGAGGTCCGCCTCGCGTCGGTCGCCGTCTTCACCGTCTTCGCACTGGCGGGGCTCAACTTCGCCAGCTGGGCCGCGCGGCTGCCGGCGGTCCGCGACGGGCTGGGGCTCACGCCCGAGCAGATGGGTGTGCTGCTGCTCGTGGGGGCCTTCGGCTCCCTCGCGGCCCTGCCGCTGTCCGGCCTCGTGGTCGAGCGCCTCGGCGCCGCACGGACGGTGCTCGTCTTCGCGCTGCTCAACGCGGCCGGGCTGGCGACCGCCTCCGCCGGCGTCGCGGCCGGGCAGGTCGTCGTCGTGGGCCTGGGCCTCGTCCTGGCGGGCGTGGGCACCGGGGTGTGGGACGCGGCCATGAACCTCGAGGGCGCCGTCGTCGAGCAGCGGCTCGGCCGCACGGTCATGCCGCGGTACCACGCGGGGTTCTCGTTCGGGACCATGGCGGCGGCCGGCCTGGCGGCCCTCGCCGCCTGGCTCGGGGTGCCGGTCTGGTGGCACGTGCCCGGCGTCCTGCTGCTCAGCTCGGTCGTCGTCGTCCTCGCCGTCCGGGTGTTCCTGGCCGGGCCGGGGGAGGGCGGGCACGGCGCCGCCCACGGCGACGCGCACGGGCACGGCGGGGCCCGCGGGGCCGCCCGCGCCTGGATCGAGCCGCGCACGCTGCTCATCGGCCTCGTCGTGCTCGCCGCCGCGCTCACCGAGGGGGCAGCGAACGACTGGCTGGGTCTGGCGGTCGTCGACGAGTTCGGCGTCGACGACGCCGTCGGCGCGGTCGCGTTCGGGCTCTTCGTCACGGCGATGACGGGCATGCGCATCCTCGGCACACGGCTGCTGGACCGGTTCGGGCGCGTCGCGGTCCTGCGCCTGTGCGCGGGGCTCGCCGCGGTCGGCCTCCTCGTCTTCGGCACGGCCGGCAGCCTGTGGCTGGCCATGGTGGGCGTCGTGGCCTGGGGCCTGGGCGCCGCGCTGGGCTTCCCCGTCGGCATGAGCGCCGCCGCCGACGACCCGCTGCGCGCGGCACCGCGCGTCGCGGTCGTCTCGACCATCGGCTACTCGGCGTTCCTCGCCGGCCCGCCGCTGCTCGGGCTGCTCGCCGAGCACGTCGGCTACCGCGACGCGCTCCTCGCGATCCTCGTCCCCGTGGTGCTCGGCCTGCTCGTCACGAGCGCGGCTGCGCCCCTGCGCGCGGCAGGACCGGTGCCCGCGGACGCCGCCGTGCCCGCCGACGCCGCCGTGCCCGCCGACGCCCCGTCGCCCGAGCCCCGTTAGCCTGACGCCGTGGAGCCCGACACCTGCGCACTTCCCGGCCCGGCACCCGAGGCGCGGCCCGCCGCCGTCCCGACGCACCCCGGCACCCCGACGCTCGCCGACCTCACGACGCTGCGCGTCGGCGGCCCGGTCGGCCGCTACGTCGAGGCGACCACGGAGGCCGAGCTCGTCGAGACCGTCCGGTCCGCGGACGCCGCCGGTGAGCCGGTGCTGGTGCTCGGCGGCGGCTCCAACGTGCTGGCCGCCGACGTCGGCTTCCCCGGGGTCGTCGTGCGCGACGTGCGCGGTGGCGTGCAGGTGCCCGACGCGTCGGCGTGCGCGGGCGTCACCCTCACCGTCCCGGCGGGCACGGTCTGGGACGACGTCGTCGCCTACGCCGTCGAGCACGAGCTCGTCGGCGTCGAGGCGCTGTCCGGCATCCCCGGCTCCACGGGCGCGACGCCGGTGCAGAACGTGGGCGCCTACGGCCAGGAGGTGGCCGAGACGATCGCGCAGGTCCGCGTCTGGGACCGCGCGACCGGGCGGGTGCGGACCCTCGCGTGGGTGAACCTCGCGTTCGGGTACCGCACGTCGCTGCTCAAGCGCTCGATGCGCGAGACGTCCAGCGCGGACCCCCGCGCCCCGTGGGCGCCCACGCCCCGGTACGTCGTGCTCGACGTCACGTTCCAGCTGCGCACCGGCTCGCTGTCCGCGGCCGTGGCGTACCCCGAGCTCGCGCGCACCCTCGGCGTGGCGGTCGGCGAGCGGGCGCCTCTGGCCGAGGTCCGCGCCGCGGTGCTCGCGCTGCGCGCGCGCAAGGGCATGGTGCTCGACGCCGACGACCACGACACGTGGAGCGCCGGGTCGTTCTTCACCAACCCCGTGCTGACGGCCGCTGCCGCCGAGGACCTGCCCGTGGACGCGCCCCGGTGGGTGCTGCCGGACGACGGGGTCAAGACGAGCGCCGCGTGGCTCATCGAGCACGCCGGGTTCGGCCGCGGGTACGGCGCGCCCGGCCCCGCGGCGCTCTCGTCCCGGCACACCCTGGCCCTGACCAACCGGGGCGGCGCGCGCGCGGCCGACCTGCTGGCCCTCGCGGGGCAGGTCCGCGACGGCGTGCTCGACCGCTTCGGCGTGGCGCTCGAGCCTGAACCGGTGCTCGTCGGCGCCGCCCTGCCGGCGGTCCCGGCCACGGCCGGCTGACGTCCTCCCGCGGTCGGCCGCGAACCCTAGCAGCAGGTCCGGGGGCCGCACCTCCCCCCTGCGGGCGGTCCCCGGGTCCACCCGCAGGCCGTTGCCCCCGGCCGGTGCGAGCCGCGAGCGTGGGGGTGTCCCGCCCGCCCGCGTCCGCACCGACGCGTGCGGCCGGGCGGGCACCGCACTGCAGCAGGGGGAAGCACGTGAACCATCGACCACGATCCCGCCGGGCACTCGTCGCGGGAGCCCTCGCGACGACCATGCTCCTGTCGGGGGTCGCCCACGCGGCCGCGGCGACGGCCGCCCCGGGCGCCGCACGCACCGACCGCACGAGCGCCGCGGAGGCCCGCAGGGTCGACCGCGTCGCCGCACCCGACCCGCAGTGGTTCGACTGCACGAGCGTGTTCGGCGCGACCGCGGACTGCGGCACCGTCGAGCTCCCGCTCGACTACGACAAGCCGCGCGGTGCGACCACCGAGGTCGCGCTGCTGCGGGTGCGGGCGACCGACCCCGCCCGCAAGATCGGCACCCTGTTCGTCAACCCCGGCGGGCCCGGCGGCTCGGGCGTTCTCATGGCCGCCGCGGCGGAGGAGTTCCTCACCGAGGACGTGCGGGCCCGGTTCGACGTCGTCGGCATCGACCCCCGCGGGACGAACTTCAGCACCAACGTGGCGTGCTTCCGCAACGCCGGCGAGCAGGCCGCCGCCTACGGCGGGCTGTACGTCCCGTTCCCGACGTCACGTGCCGAGGAGGACGCGTACGTCACCTCGTCCGAGGCCCTCGGCCGGGCCTGTGCGACGACGGGGACGCCGCTGAGCGCCTCGATGTCGACCGCGGAGGTCGCCCGCGACATGGACGTGGTGCGCCGGGTCGTCGGCGACCAGAAGCTCACGTACCTGGGCTTCTCCTACGGCAGCTACCTCGGGGCCGTCTACGCCAACATGTTCCCCGACCGCGTGCGCGCGGTCACCGTCGACGGTGTGCTCGACCCCGTCGCGTGGGCGGGGACGCGCGCCACGGCGAACGTCCCGCAGACCCAGCGCCTGCGCTCCGGCGAGGCGGCCTGGGCGTCGCTGCAGGAGATCCTCGACCGCTGCGAGGAGGCCGGCCCGGAGCGGTGCGAGCTCGCCGCCCTCGGGGAGCCGCACGCGCTCTTCGACGAGATCGTCGCCGACATCAAGGCCGAGCCCGTGCCGGTGATCGACCCCGAGACCGGTGAGGACTACGGGACAATCACCTACGCGACGCTCGTGTCGTTCCTGCTCAGCGACATGTACGCGCCCGACGGCTGGGCGTGGGTCGCCGCCGACCTCGCCTACGTCCGCACGCTCCAGCACCCCGAGGAGGTCGCCGAGGACGCCCGTGATGCCGCGTCCGCCGGCCTGGCCGCCCGCGTCCAGCGGGCCCAGGAGCAGCAGGAGCAGGCCGCGGCGACGACCGCGAAGCAGCGCGAGGCCCTCGGCTTCGCGTTCCCCTACGACAACTCGCTCGAGGCGTTCACCGGCGTGCTGTGCACCGACGGGCTCAACCCCGCCCGCGCCGACCGGTGGCGCGCCGCGGGTGCGCAGGCCGATGCGGACGCGCCGGGCTTCGGGCCGTTGTGGACGTGGGCGTCGGCGCCGTGCGCGTCGCGCACGTGGACGGCGCAGGACGAGGACGCGTTCCGCGGCCCGTTCACCGCACGCACCGCCGCACCCGTGCTCGTCGTCGGCAACTACTGGGACCCGGCCACGTCGTACGAGGGCGCCGTCGCGCTCGCGGACCTCATGCCGCGGGCCCGGCTCCTGTCGTCCGACAGCTGGGGGCACACCGCGTACGGCACGTCCGCGTGCGTGACGGGCGCGGTCGACCGGTACCTGCTCACGGGCAAGGTCCCGGCGGCGGGCACGGTCTGCACGGGTGACCTGCAGCCGTTCCCGGCCGAGGACTCCTCGCGCCGGCCGTCGTCGGCGACGACGTCGCTGCCGCCGGTCGTGCCGCCGCTGCCGGGCGCCGCACCGCGGTCCTGACGGGCTCAGACCGCCCCGGGCCCCGTGCCCGGGGCGGTCGGGCCGGCCGGGTCGTCGGCGAGCCACGCGTCCACCGCGGCGAGGAGCCGCGCGCGCGTGGCCGCCGACGCCCGGCTCGCCCGCACCGACGACCGCGCCAGGTCCGCCAGGGCGCGGTCGTCGAGGCCGTGCACCTCGCGGGCGGCGACGTACTGGTCGAGCAGGCGCGAGCGGAACAGCAGGGGGTCGTCGGCCCCGAGCGCCACCGTGGCCCCGGCGTCGACGAGCGCCCGCAGCGGCACGTCCGCGGCCGTCGCGTACACCCCGAGGGAGACGTTCGACGCGGGGCAGACCTCGAGCGCGACGCCGTCCTCGACGACCCGGGCCAGCACGTGCGGGTCCTCCGCGGACCGCACGCCGTGCCCGAGCCGCTCGGGGTGCAGGTGGTCGAGCACCTCCGCCACGTGCGCGGGGCCGAGGAGCTCGCCGCCGTGCGGCACCCGGGCCAGCCCGGCCCGGTGCGCGATCTCGAACGCGGGCCCGAACTGCTCGGTGTCGCCGCGCCGCTCGTCGTTCGACAGGCCGAACCCGACGACCTGGCCGGGGCCGTCCCCGGCGTGCCGCGCCGCCAGCCGCGCCAGCGTCCGCGCGTCCAGGGGGTGCCGCATCCGCGACGCCGCCACGACGACCGCGACCTCGACGCCCGTCGCGTCGCTGGCCCGGCGGGCCTCGTCGAGCACGATCTCCAGCGCCGGGGTCAGCCCGCCGACGAACGGCGCGTACGACGTCGGGTCCACCTGGATCTCCAGCCGGCCCGACCCCTCGGCCGCGTCGTCGGCGGCCGCCTCCGCGACGATGCGCCGCATGTCGTCCTCGCCGCGCACGCACGCGCGCGCGGCGTCGTACAGGCGCTGGAAGCGGAACCAGCCGCGCTCCCCGGCGGGCACCCGCAGCGGGTCGGCGTCGAGCAGGACGTGCGGCAGCCGGATGCCGTGCCTGCGGGCGAGGTCCGCGAGCGTGGACACCCGCATCGAGCCCGTGAAGTGCAGGTGCAGGTGCGCCTTCGGGAGCAGGGCCAGGTCGCGCACGTCGGTCAGTGTGCCAGCCGGGCCGGTGCGGCGGTGCCCGCCCGCGCGTCGGGCGACGTGTCGACCATCCGGTACCCGACGCCGCGGATCGTGTCGAAGTGCTCCGCGCCGAGCTTGCGGCGCAGGTACCGCACGTACACGTCGACGACGTTGGACCCGGGGTCGAAGTCGAAGCCCCACACGTCGGCCAGCAGCCGCTCGCGCGTGAGGACCTCGCCGGGGTTGCGCATGAACATCTCCGCGAGCGCGAACTCCCGCGCGGACAGGTCGACCTCCCGCTCGTCGACCCGCATGCGCCGCGTGCGCAGGTCGAGCGCGAGGCGCCCGAACGACAGCACGTGCCCGCGCGCGACCGGCGCCTGGGTGCGCAGCCGCAGCCGGATCCGGGCGAGCAGCTCCTCGAACCGGAACGGCTTGGCCATGTAGTCGTCCGCCCCGGACTCCAGGCCGGTGACCGTGTCGGTGACGGACGAGCGGGCCGTGAGCACGACCACGGGCAGGTCGTACCCCTCGGCGCGCAGCATCCGCAGCACGTCGAACCCGTCCATGTCGCCCAGCCCGAGGTCCAGCACGAGCAGGTCGACGCCGCCGACCTCGACGCGCTCGAGCGCGGCCTCGCCGGTCGGGACGCACGTCGTCTCGTAGCCGTGGGCGCGCAGCCCCTTGGAGACGAAGGCGGCGATCCGCTCCTCGTCCTCGGCGATGAGGATGTGGGTCATCGGTGGTGCTCCAGGAGGTCGGTGTCGAGGGTGCGGTCACCGTCGACGAGCCCGACGGCGGGCAGGTCGAGGACGAACACCACCCCCGTGCCGGCACCCGGCGGCGGGTGCTCGAGGAACACCCGCCCCCCGTGCGCGGACGCGATGGCGGCGACGATGGGCAGCCCGAGGCCCGCGCCGTGCTGCTTGCGGTCGGCCTGGCCCCGGTGGAACCGCTCGAAGATACGCGCCTCCTCGCCCTGCGGGACACCCGGTCCCTCGTCGCGGACCCACAGCAGCAGGCGACCGTCCCACACCTCGCTGCCCAGGCGCACCGTCGACCACGGGTCGGAGTACCGCACGGCGTTCGCCAGCAGCTGCAGCCACGCCTGGGTGATGCGCTGCGCGTCGACCAGCGCGGTGACGTCGGCGCGCGAGACGACGACGAAGCGGCGCTCGCCGAGCGCACGGGCCTTCTCCAGCACCTCGTCGGTCAGGCGGCCGACGTCGCAGGGCGCCGGCTTGACGAAGTCCGGGCGGTCGGCCGTGGCGAGCGTCACGAGGTCGTCGACGAGCCGCTGCATGCGGTCGACCTCGTCGAGCACGAGCTGCTGGGTGGTCCGCACGTCGTCCGCGTCGTGGGGGTCGACGAGCTCGAGGTGCCCGCGCACGATGGTCAGCGGGGTGCGCAGCTCGTGCCCGACGTCGTCGGCGAGCTCGCGCTGCGACCCGAACGCGCGCTGCAGCCGGTCGAGCATGGCGTTGACGGTGCGCGCCAGGTCCGCGAGGTCGTCGCTGCCGTGCACCTCGATCCGCTCGGACAGGTCGGACTCCGTGATGCGGCGCGCCGTGTCGCGCAGCAGCCGCACGGGCCGCAGCATCCGCCCCACGACGAACCACGCGACGACCGTCATGGCCCCGAGCGCCATCAGGCCCACGCCCGCGTAGGTCACGAAGATCCGCCGCACCGCCGCGACCTGCGCGCTGCGGTCGAACGCGACGACGAGCTGCCCGTGCACGTCCGGCTGGGCCGGCACGGTGACGGGGAGCGCCACGAGCCGGTACTCCGTCGTGCTGGTCCGCACCGTGCGGGGCTCGTCGGCGCGCGGGTCGAGCGGGTCCAGCGCCTGCACGGCGGCGATCAGCTCGGTGTCCAGGTCGATGCGCAGCGGCTCGGTGACGTCGGACGCGCGCACGTGCAGCGCACCGTCGACGAGCGACACGACGCCCTCGTGCTCGCCCGGCACGCGGTTCTGCACGGCCGTCGCCAGCAGGGTGTGCACGCTCGACCACGGTGCGCGCGCCTCGTCGTCACCCGCCGGCCGGCCCCGCTCCAGGTCGTGCAGCGCCGCCGCGGCCCGTTCCAGCGACTCGTCGATCGCCCGGTCCGTCGAGCGCAGCTGCAGCGCCAGGCCCGTGGCCGCCGACACCGCGAGCGTCGTCGCCGTCAGCGCCACCACCGCGGCCATCAGCCGGCCCCGCACGGTCGAGCGGGACCGGGGGACGACGACGGGCATCGGGGCCGTCTCGGCGCCGATCGCGGACCCCTGCCCGCTGCGCGTTCGCCCCATGGGGGCACAGTATGGGCACCCGCGCCGCCCGAGGTGAAGACGAGCTCAGGCGCCGGGCAGGATCCCGCGCTCGATCGCGACCGTCACGGCCCGCGTCCGGTCGTCCACGCCCAGCTTCGCGAAGGCCCGCAGCAGGTGCGTCTTGACCGTCGCCTCCGTGATGAACAGCTCGCGCCCGACCGCCGCGTTCGACAGGCCCCGCGCCACCCCGGCGAGGACCTCGCGCTCGCGGGGCGAGAGCCGCTCGCCGCCGTCGCCGCGCACCTGCTGGACCAGGCGCAGCGCGACGGACGGCGACAGGGCCGACTCCCCGCGCGCGGCCGCCCGCACGCCCGCGACCAGCTGGTCGCGGGGGGTGTCCTTGAGCAGGTACCCGGTGGCACCGGCCTCGACGGCCCGCAGGATGTCGGTGTCGGTCTCGTAGGTGGTCAGCACCAGCACACGGACGCCGGGGACGTCGCGCACCACCCGCGCGGTCGCGTCGGCACCGTCCGTGCGGGGCATCCGCAGGTCCATGAGCACCAGGTCGGGCCGCAGGGCCGCCGCGAGCGCGACGGCCTCCTCCCCGTCGGCGGCCTCGCCGACCACCTCGAGGTCGGGCTCGAGCGCGAGGAGCCCCGCCAGCCCGGAGCGGACGACGGGGTGGTCGTCGGCGATGAGCACCCGGATCGCTGTCATGACGCCTCCTCGACGGCCGTGCCGCCCCCGGGGCTCGCCCCGGGGACCGCCCCCGCGACGAGCGCCGCCGACGGCAGCTGCAGCAGCACCTGCGTGCCGCGCCCGGGCCCGGGCGCGACGTCGAGGGTGCCCCCCGACGCCCCGGCACGTGCCCGCATGCCGCGCAGCCCGTTGCCCTCGGCCGCGTCGGCGGGCAGCCCGCGCCCGTCGTCGACGACCTCGAGCCGCGCACCCCCGGCGTCGCGCCGCAGGCGGAGCACGACCGTGCTGGCGTCCGCGTGCTTGCGGACGTTGGCGAGAGCCTCCTGCGCCGCGCGCAGCAGCACGACCTGGGCCTCGCGCCCGATCCCGTCGTCGTCGGCCTCGACGTCGACGTGCACGCCCGTCTCGTCCCCGAAGCGGCGCCCCAGGCGCACCAGCGCGTCGGCGAGGCCGCCCGCGGCCAGGTCGGGCGGCGCGAACGCGGCGACGAGGGCCCGGGCCTCGGCCAGGTTGTCCCGCGCCACCTGCTCCATCTGCCCCACCCGTCGCCGTGCCTGGTCGGTGCGGCCGTGCTCGATCTCGGCCGACGCGGCCTGCGCGAGCATCACCACCGACGTGAACCCCTGGGCGAGCGTGTCGTGGATCTCCCCGGCCAGCCGGGCCCGCTCCGCGAGCACGCCCGACGCGTGGTGGGAGCTCGCCAGCTCGTCCTGCGCGGCCCGCAGCTCCTCGAGCAGGTACGCCCGCTCCTCGCTCTGCTCGGCGACCTGCGTGACCCACAGGCCCAGCACGATCGCGAACACCAGGGCGACGCCGAACTGCGCGCCGATCTCCGCGGTCGCCTGCAGGTCCGTGCCCAGGCGGGTCGCGGCCGCCGCGACGATCCCCACGGTGAGCACCGTGCACCACGCGACGCCCGCCCACCGGTGCCGGCTGAAGAACCAGATGTGCGAGAACGCCACGAACAGCAGCACGCTGCCGATGCCGCCCATCGCGACCTGGACGACGACCACGACGACGAGGAGGACCAGGTAGGCGTCGGCGAGTCGCGGGTCGCCGCGCACCGCCCCGCGACGCCCCACCAGCAGGTACGCCAGGCCCAGCACGGCGAGCGTGCCGAGCGCCACCGCCTTGCGCGCGGGCGGCATGGTGTCCACCAGGACCGCCACCGCGTACACCGCGAGCATCGCGACCAGCACGAGGTCCCACATCCGCAGCGTGCGCAGCCAGAACCCGTGCCGGTCGACGCCGCTGACGGGCACCGGGGGGCCGGGCGCGCTCATGGCCCGACCCTCTCACGGGCCGCCGCACGGCACGCGCCCGCCCCGCCCGACCCGCAGGGCCGGGCGGGGCGGGCCCCGACGTGCCGGGTCACCCGTCGTCCCGGCGACGCCACCGGAACGTGCGCACGCCGACGACGAGGGCCACGACGAGCCACGCGGTCAGCACCGCGGCGGTCGCCCCGTGCTGCCAGGACCCCGACGGCTCCAGCACCACGGCCTCGTCCGGCAGGAACACCGACCGCATGCCCTGCGCCATCCACTTCAGCGGGAACACCGACGCCAGCTGCTGCATCCACGACGGCAGCTGGTCGAACTGGAAGAACACCCCCGACACGAACTGCAGCACCAGCACGACCGGGATGACGACGGCGCTGGAGCTGCGCCCCGAGCGAGGCACGGACGAGAACGCGACCCCGCACAGGGCCCCCGCCGCCGTCCCCAGGACGAACACCCACGCGAACGTCCACCACCGGCCCGGCTCGTCCGGCAGCGGCACGTCGAACGCCAGCGCCGCCACCGCCAGGAGCAGCGCGTTCTGCACCACGCTCGTCACCAGGACCTGACCGGTCTTGCCCAGGAAGTACGCGGCCGCCGGCAGCGGCGTGGCCCGCAGCCGCTTGAGCCCGCCCTCGTCCCGCTCGACCGAGATCGCGATCGCGAGGTTCTGGAAGCTCGACAGCATGACGCCCGTCGCGACCATCCCGGGCAGGAAGTACTGCGGGAACGTCACGCCCGACCCGGGCAGCACCTCGGTGTCGGCACCGAACACGGTCGCGAAGATCGCGAGCATGAGGATCGGGTACGCGAACACGAACACCACGGCGTCGCGCTCGCGGAAGAACGACCGGACCTCGTAGATGGACCGGCTGAGCCCGAGCCGCAGCAGGCCCGGCAGCGGACCGGGCCCGGGGCGCCCGCGGGCGGGGGTGGTGGACGTGGTGGTCGTGCCGGTGTCGACGGTGCTCATCACGCGGCCTCCTCCGTGCCGGTGCCGCGGCGTGCGGCGGTGCTCGTGCCGGCGGCGGTCGCCGCCTCCCCGATCAGGGACAGGTAGACGTCCTCCAGGGTCGGCCGCAGCACCTGCAGACCGGGGACCTCGCCCGTCGCCGCACCCACCGTGGCCGCGAGCCGCGCCACGAGCGCCGTGGGGGAGTCGGTGGTCTCCTCGTGGCCGACGCCGTCCACCGTCCACCGCACCCGCGCGCGTCGACCGGCGCGCCCGCCGATCTCGGCCGGCGTGCCCTCCGCGACGACGCGCCCCTGCGCGACGACCACGACCCGGTCGGCGAGACGCTCGGCCTCGTCGAGGTAGTGGGTCGTGAGCAGGATGGTCGTGCCGCCGTCGCGCAGCCCCTCGACGAGGTCCCAGAACTCCAGGCGCGCCTCGGGGTCGAAGCCCGTGGTGGGCTCGTCGAGGAACAGCAGCTCGGGGTCGCCGACGACGCCGAGCGCCACGTCGAGGCGGCGCCGCTGCCCGCCGGACAGCTGACGGGCCCGAGTGCCGACCTTCTCCCGCAGCCCGACCGCGTCGATGACGTCCTCGGGGTCGCGCGGCGCGGGGTAGAACCCGGCGAAGTGGTGCACGAGCTCGCGCACGGTGGCCTCGGCGAGGTCGTCGTTGGTCTGCAGGACCACGCCGATGCGCGAGCGCCACGCGCGCCCGGCCGTCGCGGGGTCCTCGCCGAGCACGCGCACGTGCCCCGCGTCGGCGCGGCGGAAGCCCTCCAGGGTCTCCACCGTCGTCGTCTTGCCGGCGCCGTTGGGTCCGAGCACGGCGACGATCTCGCCCCGCTCGACCTGCAGGTCCAGCCCGTCGACGGCGCGCTTGGCGCCGTACCTCTTGTGCAGCCCGCGCACGTGCACCGCGGGTCCGTCCGCTCGTCCGGTCATGGCACGAGCCTGCTCGCCGGCCCGGCGGTGGCGCGACGGCCCGACGACGGGCACCCGTGTCCACCGACCGGTGGACACGGGTGCCCGTGCGTGCGGGTGCCGGTCTGCTACCCCGCGTCGGCCAGCAGGGACTGGATCCGCGAGACGCCCTCGACGAGGTCGTCGTCCCCGAGCGCGTACGACAGGCGCAGGTACCCGGAGGGCCCGAAGGCCTCGCCCGGCACGACGGCGACCTCGGCCTGCTCGAGGATCAGGGTGGCCAGGTCCGCGGAGCTGCGGACCGTGGTCCCGCGGATCGTGCGGCCCATCAGGCCCTCGACCGACGGGTAGGCGTAGAACGCGCCCTGCGGCGCGGGGCACACGACGCCGTCGATCGCCGAGAGCATCTGGACCATCGTGCGTCGGCGCCGGTCGAACGCGGTGCGCATCGCGTCGACGGCGGACAGGTCGCCCGTCAGTGCCGCGACCGCCGCGCGCTGGGAGACGTTCGCGACGTTGGAGGTCAGGTGCGACTGCAGGTTCGTCGCGGCCTTGATCACGTCGGCGGGGCCGGTCATCCAGCCCACGCGCCACCCCGTCATCGCGTACGTCTTGGCCACGCCGTTGAGCACGATCGTGGTGTCGGCGAGCTCGGGGACGACCCGCAGCACGGGGGTGAACACGGCGTCGTCGTAGGTCAGGTGCTCGTAGATCTCGTCGGTGATGACCCAGATGCCGTGCTCGAGGGCCCAGCGGCCGATCTGCTCGGTCTGCTCGGGGGAGTAGACCGCGCCCGTCGGGTTCGAGGGGGAGTTGAACAGCAGCACCTTGGTGCGCGGCGTCCGCGCGGCCTCGAGCTGCTCGACGGTGACGAGGTACCCCTGGTCGACGCCGGCGAACACCTCCACCGGCACGGCGCCCGCGAGCCGGATCGCCTCGGGGTAGGTCGTCCAGTACGGCGCGGGCAGCAGGACCTCGTCGCCCGGGTCGAGGACGGCCGCGAACGCCTGGTAGACCGCCTGCTTGCCGCCGTTGGTGACCAGCACGTCGGCGGGGCGGATCTCGTAGCCGGAGTCCCGCAGCGTCTTGGCGGCGACCGCCTCGCGCAGCGCGGGCAGGCCCGCGGCGGGCGTGTACCGGTGGTTCGCGGGGTCCTGGCACGCGGCGACGGCGGCGTCGACCACGTACTGCGGCGTGGGGAAGTCGGGCTCGCCGGCGCCGAAGCCGATGACGGGCCGGCCGGCGGCCTTGAGCGCCTTGGCCTTGGCGTCGACCGCGAGCGTCGCCGACTCGGCGATCGCGGCCAGGCGCGCCGAGACGCGCGGGCGGGAGGAGGTCGTCGTCGAGGTGCTCTGCTCGCTCACGGTGCCATCCTCGCACCGTGGGGGCCGCACGGCGCCAGGGCTTTCGGCAGGTGGGCGCGCCGCCCGGTGCGGTGGTGCGCCGTCGGCGGTTCGACCCAGCCGTGACCGTCGCGTACAGTGGGCCACCGGCGGTTGACGTCCGCCATGATGAGCCACGCCCCCGCACGGGTGCTGCCGCGCCCACGGGGAGCGGTGGTGCTGATCTCCGTGACGGATGGTCGTTCATCGTGGATGATGTCGGTCCACCGAAGGGCAGTGGCGCAATTGGTAGCGCAGCGGTCTCCAAAACCGCAGGTTGCAGGTTCGAGTCCTGTCTGCCCTGCGCACGCGGACCGGTCCGGTCCATCGAGCTTCTCGACGGGCCGGACCGGCTCGTGAGCAGGACCGCCGGACGGTCCGGCGCGTCGCGTCGGTTCGTCCGTGCGTCCCGGGCACCCACCGGTGCCCGTCGCCAGCACATACGAACGAGGGGCACGACGTGAGCGATACCGCTGCCGCCGCTGCGTCCGACGCCGAGGGTTCGGCGCCGCGCGCGAGCGGGTCCGCACCCCGGCGCCAGGAGCGCCGCGGCCTGTTCGCCCGGATCGCGCTCTTCGTCCGTCAGGTCGTCGCCGAGCTCAAGAAGGTCGTGCGCCCGACGCGGCAGGAGCTGCTGACGTACACGGGCGTCGTCCTCGTCTTCGTCGCCGTCGTGATGGCGTTCGTGACGCTGGTCGACCTCGGCGTCGGCCAGCTCGCCTTCCTCGTCTTCGGGTGAGGCCTGCCGGCAGAGCCGGCGCCCACCCCACCGCGCACGGCCACGGCCGGGCGCACGCACCGACGCCCGTCGTCGGACGGACCACCGGAGAAAGCAGGTTGCACGTGTCGCAGGAGTCGCAGGAGCCCACGCCGGGTGCCGAGGCCGAGCTGGCGGACGCGCTCGCGTCGGTCGAGGCCGTCGAGACCGGCGCAGGGGACGACGTCGACGCCGACGACGTGACCGACGCCGACGAGACGTCGCAGGACGACGCGCCCGAGGCCGAGCCGGCGGACGACGAGGACGAGGCGCCCGTCGCCGACGAGCCCGACCCCGACGAGGACCCCGTCGCCGCGTTCAAGACCAAGCTCCGCCGCCTGCCCGGCGACTGGTTCGTCATCCACTCGTACGCCGGGTACGAGAACCGCGTGAAGACCAACCTCGAGTCGCGCACGCAGAGCCTCAACATGGAGGACTACATCTTCCAGGTCGAGGTGCCGATGGAAGAGGTCGTCGAGATCAAGAACGCGCAGCGCAAGGTCGTCAAGCGCGTGCGGATCCCCGGCTACGTCCTCGTCCGCATGGACCTCACCGACGAGTCGTGGGGCGCCGTGCGCCACACGCCCGGCGTCACCGGGTTCGTCGGCCACACGCACCAGCCCGTTCCGCTGACGCTCGACGAGGTCTTCTCCATGCTCGCGCCGAGCCTGGAGACCAAGGCCCCCGCGCAGCAGTCGCAGAAGCAGTCCGCGACCCCGGTCGAGGTCGACTTCGTGGTCGGCGAGTCCGTCACCGTCACCGACGGCGGCCCGTTCGACACGCTGCCCGCGACGATCTCCGAGATCAACCCTGAGAACCAGAAGCTCAAGGTCCTCGTCTCGCTCTTCGGCCGGGAGACCCCGGTCGAGCTGTCCTTCAGCCAGGTCTCGAAGATCTGACCTGCTGACCGGTCCCCGCCACCGCGGGGCCTGCAACCGGGTCATCGCCCACGGCGTCGGCCCACGACACGAGAGGGAAGGCGTCATGCCCCCCAAGAAGAAGGTCACCGGCCTCATCAAGCTCCAGATCAAGGCCGGCGCGGCGACGCCGGCCCCGCCGATCGGCCCCGCGCTGGGTCAGCACGGCGTCAACATCATGGAGTTCTGCAAGGCGTACAACGCGGCCACCGAGGCGCAGCGCGGCAACGTCATCCCCGTCGAGATCACGGTGTACGAGGACCGCTCGTTCACCTTCATCACGAAGACGCCGCCGGCCGCCGAGCTGATCAAGAAGGCCGCCGGCGTGGCCAAGGGCTCGCCGACCCCGCACACCACGAAGGTCGCGTCGCTCACGCGCGACCAGGTGCGCGAGATCGCCAGCACCAAGCTCGAGGACCTCAACGCGAACGACCTCGAGGCCGCCGAGAAGATCATCGCGGGCACCGCCCGTTCGATGGGGATCACCGTCCAGGGCTGACGCCCGGGCGATCCCGCACCCCAGTGGCAGGGCTCGTGCAGCCCGTCGACCACGACTGCTGACCAAGGAGAACAGGCAGATGCCCAAGCACAGCAAGGCGTACCGCGCCGCCGTCGAGAAGATCGAGGCCGGCCGCATCTACACCCCGCTCGAGGCCGTGCGCCTCGCCAAGGAGACGTCGACCACCAAGTACGACGCGACCGTCGAGGTCGCGTTCCGCCTCGGTGTCGACCCCCGCAAGGCGGACCAGATGGTCCGTGGCACCGTCAACCTGCCGCACGGCACGGGCAAGACCGCCCGCGTCATCGTGTTCGCCGTCGGCGAGCGCGCCGAGCAGGCCCGTGCCGCGGGCGCCGACGAGGTCGGTGGCGACGAGCTCATCGCCAAGGTCGCCGGTGGCTGGACGGACTTCGACTCCGCCGTCGCCACCCCCGACCTCATGGGCAAGGTCGGTCGTCTCGGCAAGGTCCTGGGCCCGCGTGGTCTCATGCCGAACCCGAAGACCGGCACCGTGACCATGGACGTCGCCAAGGCCGTCGCCGACATCAAGGGCGGCAAGATCGAGTTCCGCGTCGACCGTCACGCGAACCTGCACTTCATCATCGGCAAGACGTCGTTCTCCGACGTCGCCCTGGTGGAGAACTACGCCGCGGCGCTCGACGAGATCCTGCGTCTGAAGCCGTCGTCGTCGAAGGGCCGCTACATCGCCAAGGCGACGGTCTCGACCACCAACGGTCCCGGCATCGCGCTGGACCAGAGCAAGACCCGCAACCTCACCGAGGAGGAGGACGCGGCCTGACGCGTCCCCACCACGGCAGCAGGGCCCGGCGACCTCACGGTCGCCGGGCCCTGCTGCATCCTGCTCGGGCCCCGTGGGCCGGTCCCCCTGCGTCCGGCCCGCCGACGCCCGTGTCAGCGCCGGCTCACCAGGGGAGCCATGTGGTCACGCACGTGCCCGACGCGCCGGTGCACACCAGCCGGACGGGCCCCTCGGGCCGCGTGTCGAGGCGGAAGTAGCCGACGTCGTCGGTCTCCACGCTCGCGACGTCCCCGTCGGGGGTGCGGAGCGTCACCTGGCCCGGTCGGGCCGGGATCAGCTGCCCCTCGACGCCGTCGTCGTCGATCTCGACCTCCACGCCGACCCCCTCGCCCTCGAAGACGAGGGTGCGGGACGGCTGCCCGGACCGGTCACGCACCGCCGTCGAGGCCTCCGCCAGGTGGGAGTCGTGCACCAGCTCCAGGAGCATCAGGTCGACCGCGAGGTCGTCCCGGGCCGCGAGCATGCCGCGGTGCGCCGTGAACGCCCGGTGCGCGCTCGACGACACCCGCTCGTAGAGGTCGGCGTCGGCGAGCGCGTCGACCAGCTCCGCCGCCAGGGCGTCGTCGTCGGCCCACACGTCCTCCCAGCGCAGGGCGGCACCGCCCGTGGGGTCATCCGAGTGCCAGGACATCGCGGCCTCCTTCGCCGGGTGCAGCGCCGGTGGGCGCCCCGAGGTAGCTCCTGATCGCGGCGGTCTGCCGCAGCCGTGCCAGCCCACGCTGGCGGGTGGGGCCGATCGACCCGACGGGGATGCCCAGCTGCGCGGACACCTCCTGGTAGGTCGGCGGCGGGTCCGTGCTGAGCAGCAGGAGCAGCCGGCGCTGGTGGTCGGGCAGCTCGGCCAGCGCCGCACGCAGCGCGGCATGGCGCTCGGTGCGCAGCAGGTCGCCGTCCAGCTCCGCGTCGTCCTGCACGTCGAAGCGGCCGGCCTGCGGGTCGACCGGCACGCTGCGCCGCGAGAGGTTGGTCATGCGGATGCACTCGTGGCGGGTGGCCGTCGAGATCCACCCCGGCAGGGCCTCCGGGTCGCGGAGGTCGCCGAGGTGCTCGAGCAGGTTCAGCCAGACGGTCTGCGCCACGTCCTCGGCCTGCGACGGCGAGAGCCGGAACTGCCGCACCCGCGCCATCACCAGCTTGGTGTGCCGCCGCACGATCTCGGCCCACGCCCGCTCGTCACCGGCGAGCGCGCCGGCGACGAGGTGCGACGCGGTGCGTTCCGCGTACGGCTCGTCGAGGGGTACCAGGCTGCTCACGGCACGACTCCTTCGCCTGTCGGGTTTGTCCCGAAGGCCATCATGGCGTGCCACGAGGCATGTGCCCAGCACGTCAGGCCCCTGGAAGGATCTGCAGCGCCCGGCCGAAGCCCGCGACCGGCTTGCCGGCGGCGAGCAGCGCGTTCACGGCTGCGGGGCCGGAGATGCCGAGCTCGGTCATCGCGCGCGCGACGGCGCCGGCCACCTGGGGGGCGGCGAACGACGTGCCCATCCAGCGCGCGAACGCGTCCGTGCCGAACGTCTGCGGCGCGTCGGTGAACTCCGGCGACTGGGAGCCCTGCACGTACGTCGACAGGACCCCCTCGCCGACGGTCGAGATGTCCACCCACGAGCCGCGGCTCGACCAAGTGGTCGGCGTCAGGGCGGCGGTCAGGGCGCCGACGGCCACCACGCGGTTGAACGCAGCGGGCCACGTCGGTGTCTCGTCGCCGAAGTTCCCGGCGGCGGCGACCACGACGGTCTCCCAGCCGCGGTCCGCCTCGATCTCGGCGACGACCTCGAGCGCTGCCCCCAGCGCGATCGACGGCTCGTCGAACAGGGTCTGGGTGCCGAGCGACAGGTTCACCACCTGCGCCCCGTCGCGGACGGCCCGGACAAGCGTCGCGGCGACGTCCAGCTCGGACCCGGCGCCGCCGGGCCCGACCGCGCGGTAGGCGACGATCGTCGCGGCGGGCGCGACCTGCGCGACGGCGCCGGCGACGAAGGTGCCATGCCCCGCGTAGAGGTCGAGGTACCCGTCCGGGGGCGCCGCGTCGAGAGCGTCGATGTTGTCGTCGGGACCCGTCGGGTGGCGCGCCACGGCGTCGAGCCACCCGTCGGTGCGCACCTCGGCGGCGATGCCCGTGTCGATGACCGCGACCGTCACGCCGGCGCCGTGCGCGGACAGCTCGTCCGCGTAGGACGCGAAGGTCACCGGCGTGGGAAGGATCCCGCCGGCGGTCGGCTTGAGGACGGGGCGGGCACCCAGGGGCGTCACGTAGGACACGGAGAGTGCGTGCCCCTCCTCGCGGAGGTCGCGCACGACCTGCTCCACCCGGCGCATCGGCGTCCCCTTCGACGCCTCGACGCGCACCAGTCGGCTCTCGAGGTCGGGGTAGCCCAGGGGGACCCGCGAGAAGCCGGCCTCCTCGAGCTCCTCGGACACCTCCGGCCACGAGCTCGCCCGGACGAGGATCTCCCCGTTGACGACGAGGGTGTCGGCGTCGTGCTTGTTCACGGCGATGTCCAGGCGCTGGCTGTGCGTCGCGTCCCATCCCGTCCGCATCCGCTCCAGCATCGCGGCGCGCTGCCGACGATCGCTGCGCCCGGCAGGGGTGCGTGCGAGCCGGGCGGCGCTGACCGGGACGGCGCCGCCGGTGCTCGTGCTGGCGTGGAGCGGAGAGCGACGGTAGTCGTCGCCGAAGGGGCGGCCCAGGGCGTCGGTGTCTCTGGGGTAGCGCGTCACGTGGGGCCTCCGAGGGGGTCCGGACAGAGCCGGGTCGTGGGTGGGCACGGACGTGCCCACCCACGTGGAGAGACCGGGTGCCGTCCTGATACATCGGGATCAGGAGAACTACTGGCCCGCCCCTACGATCCTTGTGTGCCTGTACGGCGTTCCCCCGTTGAGCGGATCGGTACTGACGAGACTCGTGCCGACCTTCTTCGCCGTGCCCGTGGGCTTCATGGCAAGGTCACCGCCAGTCCCGCCCAGTACATCGGCACCGCGGACAGTCTTGTCGGCAAGGCCCGTGAGCTGGGCGATCCTGAGGTCCTGGGTTACGCACTGAGGGCTTCCGGAACAGCGCGTCGTCTTCTCATGCTGCACGGGGAGGCGCTCGATCACCTCGACGAGGCGGTTCGGCTCGCGCGTGCCCACGGTCTGGTCGAGCTGGAGATCTGGGCCCGGTCGAGTCGCGCCATGACGCGCCTGGAGGTCGGAAGGGCGTCTGCAGCGAGGCACGACGTCAACGGAGCGCTCCGTGCGCTCGCCGGCGCGAAGGTCGGAGAAGTCAGCGACGTCGAGCACCTCGACGCACTACTGCTGTCGCAGATCACGGTCCTGGACCATCATGCGGGTCACCTTCAGCGCGCGGAGGAGGGACACCGCGCCGTCGCCCGCCATCCGGGCGCCTCTGACGACCTCGCGGCACGCGCCATGAACAACGTCGCCTTCCTGCTGTCCCAACGCGGGGCTTTCGCCGAGGCGCTCCGGTGGGCGGACCTCGCGGTCGTCCGATCCGCACGTGCAGGGGAGGCTCTGCACGGTCAGGTGCTCCAGACGCGGGCATGGGTCGAGGCCCGAGCCGGACAGCTGACTCGCAGTCTCCGCGACTTCGAGGAGGCCGCGCTCGTCTGCGAGCGCGCAGGACTCCCGCGCGGCGAGCAGTACACCGACTACGCCGACGCGATGCGTGAGCTCCGTCTCTTCGCGGAGGCAGAGCAGGCGTCGCTCCACGCGCTGGATGAGTTCGTCAGTGCTGGTGCTGGGCTCATGGAGGTCGAGACCCGGGTGAGGCTCGCGGAGACCCGTCTCCTGGCCGGCGACCTCCGCGGGGCGGAGGAGGCCGCGCTGACGGCGATCGAGGTCGCTCGCCGGCAGAAGAGGACCGAGTGGCGTCTCCGCGCGTCGATCGTTGCTCTTGGTGCCCGTTTCAAGCGTGGCGAGGTCACGCCGGCGGGCGTGCGGGAGGCGCGCGCAGCGGCCCGCGCGCTCGAGGTCCGTGGTTCGCTCGAATCGGCCGCAGAGGCGTACCTCCAGGTGGGGCGCTCTGCCCTGGCTATCGGTCAGCGCCGGACCGCGGAGGCGGACCTCGGTTCCGCGGCGAGGTTGTCGGCGGGTGGTCCGCTCCTGTCACGTGTCCGCGGGCGTGTGGCTGCTGCGCTCATCGGCACGCTCCGAGACGAGCCGAGGCTGGTGCTTGCGGAGTGCCGTGCGGGCCTGCGGGACCTCGCGCGACATCGCGCCGCCCTGCCCACGATGGAGCTCCGGGCGCTCGCGTCCGGGCACGGCGCCGATCTGGGCGACATTGGTCTCGGAGCCCTTCTCCGGCAGGGATCTCCCGCCGCCGTCCTTCGGTGGATGGAGCGCACCCGAGCCGCCGCGATGCTTGGACGCCTCCCTGTCGAGCCGATGGCTCCGGAGCGCAATGCGCGTCCGTCGTACTCTCACGATCTCGTCGGCAGTGCGAGAGAAACCCGACCTGCCGTGATCAACGACGACGACGGCGTCGACCGGCTTCGGCGGTCGTCCTGGACGAGGGAGGTCGTCCGGCCCGGGACCGGCAGTCATGAGGTTCCGGGACTGGGGAGGATCCGTGACGCGCTGGCAGGTCGGGTTCTCGTCGAGCTCGGGCAGCACGACGGCCGTTACGTGGCTGTGGTCGTCACATCGAGGGACGTCCGCGTGGCCGAAGTGTGTGACGTGGCGGAGATCGACGAGCACCTGAGAGCTCTCGTCTTCGCGCTGCGTCGCCTTGCTGATCCGCGAAGCGCGGCAGCCGCGGAGGCGGCTCGCGTGAGTGCGATGCGTCGGCTGGATCTGATGCGGGCCGCTCTCCTTGATCCCCTTCGCCTGGCGCCAGACGACGAGCTCGTCATCACCCCGGTCGGGCGCCTGCACGGAGTCCCCTGGTCTGGCCTCCACCGCGGTCCTGTCTCCCTGGCGCCGTCGGCGACGGCCTGGGTGCGGACGGCCGAGGAACCGATCGGCCACGGAGCCCCGGTTCTCGTCGCTGGGCCGGGCCTTGTCGGAGCGGGAGAGGAGGTCGAGGCGCTTCAGCGGGTTCATCCTGATGCCTTGCTCCTCGGGGCTGCAGAGAGCAGTGCCGAGCGGGTCGTGGACGCCGTCGCCGGTGCCGACCTGGCGCACCTCGCGTGCCACGGCGTGCTGAGGTCGGACAACCCGATGTTCTCGGCCGTGGTCCTGGCCGACGGGCCGTTGACGGTCCAGGAGCTGCACCGGGCGGGTGTCGCACCGCGGCGGCTGGTGCTGGCGTCCTGCCACTCGGGCGCGGACGTGTCCTACGCGGGCAACGAGCTGCTCGGGCTGGTCGCCGCGATGCTGTCGCGGGGCACGGCGGGGGTGGTCGCGTCGATCGCCGCGGTGCCGGACGTCGAGGTGGTGGACCTCATGCTCGGGCTGCACCGTCGGCTGGCGGCGGGGGAGACGATGGCGCGCGCCCTGCACGGGGCCCGGGGGGAGATCGACCGCAGCACGCCGGCGGGCTTCGTCAACTGGTGCACCTTCAGCGCCCACGGTGCCGGCTGAGCGCGGTCGGTCGAGTGGCCGGGCGATGCGATCGGCGGTGGTCGCGGCCAGGGGTGCGGCGCAGATTTGGCCGGGCCGGTGATCTGGCATATGCTGCTGCGGCCCAAGACCGCCGGTCGTCGGTCCGCTCGTCGGACCGGCCGAAGCTCCGCAGCAGCGGGGACCAGCGCAGGCGAGAGTTCACCGGACCGACGTCCGTCATGTGCCCTGCGCACGTGCGCCCGTCGTGATGTCGAGCCCCGCGCCTGCGCGGGGCTCTTTTCTGTTCTCGGGGTCGAGCACGGCGGCACCACCATCGGAAGGAATGCCATGGCGAGGCCGGACAAGGCAGCCGCCGTCGCGGAGATCACGGACCGGTTCCGTGCGTCGAACGCGGCCGTGCTGACCGAGTACCGCGGGCTCACCGTCGCGCAGCTGAAGCAGCTGCGCAAGGCGCTGCGCGGCAATGCTCACTACGCCGTGGTGAAGAACACGCTGACCGCGATCGCGGCCAAGGACGCCGGCCTCGAGGGCCTCGACGCCGGGCTCCAGGGCCCGTCGGCGATCGCCTTCGTGCACGGCGACCCGGTCGAGGCGGCCAAGGGTCTGCGTGACTTCGCCAAGGCGAACCCTGCGCTGGTCATCAAGGCAGGTGTCCTCGACGGGCGCCCGCTGACCGCGGAGGAGATCACCAAGCTCGCGGACCTCGAGTCCCGTGAGGTCCTGCTGGCCAAGGCGGCCGGCGCGATGAAGGCCAAGCTGTACCAGGCCGCGTACCTGTTCACGGCTCCTGCCTCGCAGGCCGTGCGCACCGTCGAGGCCCTGCGCGCCAAGCGCGAGGAGTCCGACGCCGCAGCCTGAGCCCACGCTCCGGCCGCACGCTGCAAGCCAGCAAGCCCCCTGCACGACCCCAGACCGCCGTCGCACCCGTCCCGGTGCGCGGTCCGAACGGAAGGAACCGCCATCATGGCGAAGCTCACCACCGACGAGCTCATCGACGCGTTCAAGGACCTCACGCTCATCGAGCTGTCCGAGTTCGTGAAGGCCTTCGAGGAGACCTTCGAGGTCACCGCCGCTGCTCCCGCCGCCGTCGCGGTCGCCGCCCCCGCCGGTGGCGGCGCGGACGCCCCCGTCGAGGAGGAGAAGGACTCGTTCGACGTCGTCCTCGAGGCCGCCGGCGACAAGAAGATCCAGGTCATCAAGGAGGTGCGCGCGCTCACGTCGCTCGGCCTCAAGGAGGCCAAGGACCTCGTGGACGGCGCTCCTAAGCCCGTGCTCGAGGGTGTCAACAAGGAGGCCGCGGAGAAGGCCAAGGCTGCCCTCGAGGGCGCCGGCGCCACCGTCACCCTCAAGTGACCTCCCGGGCGGGCGTGCGCGGCTGACCGCGACCGCCCCGCCCGAGCCGCACGAGGCCCGCACCCCCTTCCCGGGGTGCGGGCCTCGTCGTCGTCCGGGGGTGCCGGTGGAGGTACGTGCCGGGCGCGGTGAGGGGGCGGGCCGCGCGGGTTGTGGGCGACAACTTCCCGGGCGGGCGTCCGTGTGCCACCATGTGCGAGGCGACGACGAGGTCGCCGGGCGCGACGGCGTCATCGTCGGACGGTTCGGCGGTGGGGCACCAGCACCACGCGACGCGAGGGCATCGGAGCCCCGCGGGGCCGCGACCGCACGGGTCGTCGGAGCGTGGGTGGACTGGGCGCGCCTCGGCGAGTATGCTAACGCTTTGCGCTGGCCTGTGCCCGCGATCCCGTATAACCCGAGCCCCCAGACGCCGTTCGTGCGCGACGTCCTGCCGGCTCGCACGGCCGGGGGATCGTGCCCGCAGGGCCTGCGCAGCGTGCACTCCGATCCGCAGGGAAGGACCCCTCTTGGCTGCCTCGCGCACCCCTTCTGCTCCGTCTGCCGACGCCATCGCGAACCGCACCGCCTCCCGCCGCATCTCCTTCGCCCAGATCTACGAGCCCCTCGAGGTGCCCGACCTTCTCGGCCTGCAGACCGAGAGCTTCGACTGGCTGCTCGGGAACTCCCGGTGGCAGGCCCGCGTGGCCGCGGCGGTCGAGAACGGTCGCCAGGACGTGCCGCAGACGGCCGGTCTCGAGGAGATCTTCGAGGAGATCTCCCCGATCGAGGACTTCGGCGGCTCCATGTCGCTGTCGTTCCGCGAGCACCGCTTCGAGCCGCCGAAGTACACGGCCGAGGAGTGCAAGGAGAAGGACTTCACGTTCGCCGCGCCGCTGTTCGTCACCGCGGAGTTCGTCAACTACACGACCGGTGAGATCAAGTCGCAGACGGTCTTCATGGGCGACTTCCCGCTCATGACCGAGCGCGGCACGTTCATCATCAACGGCACCGAGCGCGTCGTCGTCTCGCAGCTCGTGCGCTCGCCCGGCGTCTACTTCGAGCGCGTCGCCGACAAGACGTCCGACAAGGACATCTTCACGGCCAAGGTCATCCCCAGCCGCGGTGCCTGGCTCGAGTTCGAGATCGACAAGCGCGACAACGTCGGCGTCCGCGTCGACCGCAAGCGCAAGCAGAACGCCACCGTGCTGCTCAAGGCGCTCGGCATGACCGAGGGTGAGATCCGCGAGGAGTTCGCCGAGTTCCCCGCGGTCATCGACACGCTCGAGAAGGACCACGTCCAGACGCAGGACGAGGCGCTGCTCGACCTGTACCGCAAGATCCGTCCGGGCGAGCCGCCGACCGTCGAGGCCGGCCGCGCGCTCATCGAGAACTTCTACTTCAACCCCAAGCGCTACGACCTGGCCAAGGTCGGTCGCTACAAGGTGAACAAGAAGCTCGGCCAGGACGCCGCCCTCACGGACTCCGTGCTCTCGCTGTCCGACGTCGTCGCGACGATCAAGTACCTCGCCGCGCTGCACGTCGACAAGGACACGCTGCCGGGCTCGCGCGGCGGCGAGCAGATCGACGTGCGCGTCGAGACGGACGACATCGACCACTTCGGCAACCGTCGCATCCGCGCGGTCGGCGAGCTCATCCAGAACCAGGTCCGCACGGGCCTGTCGCGGATGGAGCGCGTCGTGCGCGAGCGCATGACGACGCAGGACGTCGAGGCGATCACCCCGCAGACGCTGATCAACATCCGCCCCGTCGTGGCCTCCATCAAGGAGTTCTTCGGGACGAGCCAGCTGTCGCAGTTCATGGACCAGAACAACCCGCTCGCGGGCCTGACCCACAAGCGACGCCTGTCGGCCCTGGGCCCGGGCGGGCTGTCCCGCGACCGTGCCGGCATGGAGGTCCGTGACGTCCACACGTCGCACTACGGCCGCATGTGCCCGATCGAGACCCCTGAGGGCCCGAACATCGGCCTCATCGGCTCGCTCGCGACGTACGGGCGGATCAACCCGTTCGGCTTCGTCGAGACCCCGTACCGCAAGGTCGTCGAGGGTCGCGTCAGCGACGAGGTGGACTACCTCACCGCCGACGACGAGGACCGCTACGTCATCGCCCAGGCGAACGCGCCGCTCGACGGCGACAACGTGTTCGCCGAGGAGCGCGTGCTCGTGCGGACCAAGGGCGGCGAGGTCGACTTCGTGCCCGGCACCTCCGTCGACTACATGGACGTCTCGCCGCGCCAGATGGTGTCGGTCGCGACCGCGCTGATCCCGTTCCTCGAGCACGACGACGCGAACCGCGCGCTCATGGGCGCCAACATGCAGCGCCAGGCCGTGCCGCTGGTGCGGTCCGAGGCGCCGCTCGTCGGCACCGGCATGGAGCGTCGTGCCGCGGTCGACGCGGGCGACGTCATCGTCGCGACCAAGCCGGGTGTCGTCACCGAGGTGTCGGCCGACCTGATCACGGTCGCGAACGACGACGCCACCACGTCGACGTACCGCGTCGCGAAGTTCCGCCGCTCCAACCAGGGCACGAGCTACAACCAGCGCGTGCTGGTCGACCAGGGCGCCCGCGTCGAGGTCAACTCGGTGCTCGCCGACGGTCCGGCCACGGACGAGGGCGAGCTCGCGCTCGGCCGCAACCTGCTGGTCGCGTTCATGTCGTGGGAGGGCCACAACTACGAGGACGCGATCATCCTGTCGCAGCGCCTCGTGCAGGACGACGTGCTGTCCTCGATCCACATCGAGGAGCACGAGGTCGACGCGCGCGACACCAAGCTGGGCCCCGAGGAGATCACGCGGGACATCCCGAACGTCTCCGAGGAGGTCCTCGCCGACCTCGACGAGCGCGGGATCATCCGCATCGGCGCCGAGGTCGCGGCCGGCGACATCCTCGTCGGCAAGGTCACGCCCAAGGGTGAGACCGAGCTGACCCCGGAGGAGCGCCTGCTCCGTGCGATCTTCGGCGAGAAGGCGCGCGAGGTCCGCGACACGTCGCTCAAGGTGCCCCACGGCGAGTCCGGCACGGTCATCGAGGTGCGCACGTTCAGCCGCGAGGACGGCGACGAGCTGCCCGCCGGCGTCAACGAGCTGGTCCGCGTCTACATCGCCCAGCGCCGCAAGATCACGGCGGGCGACAAGCTCGCCGGGCGTCACGGCAACAAGGGCGTCATCTCGACGATCCTGCCCGTCGAGGACATGCCGTTCCTCGCGGACGGCACGCCGGTCGACATCATCCTCAACCCGATGGGCGTCCCCGGGCGCATGAACGTCGGGCAGGTCCTCGAGGTCCACCTCGGGTGGATCGCGTCGCAGGGCTGGGACATCCAGCTCGCGACGGAGGGCGACCTGTCGTGGAAGGAGCACGTGCCGGCCGTCGCCGCCACGAGCACCCCCCGCAACCCGGTCGCCACGCCGGTGTTCGACGGCCTGCAGGAGGACGCGCTGTCCGGGCTGCTGGAGTCGACGCTGCCGAACCGGGACGGGGACCGCATGGTCCAGCCCGACGGCAAGGCGCGCCTCTTCGACGGGCGCTCCGGCGAGCCGTTCCCCGAGGCCGTGTCCGTCGGCTACATGTACATCCTCAAGCTGCACCACCTCGTCGACGACAAGATCCACGCGCGCTCGACGGGCCCGTACTCGATGATCACGCAGCAGCCGCTGGGTGGTAAGGCGCAGTTCGGCGGGCAGCGGTTCGGCGAGATGGAGGTGTGGGCCCTCGAGGCGTACGGCGCGGCCTACACCCTCCAGGAGCTCCTCACCATCAAGTCCGACGACGTCCCCGGGCGCGTCAAGGTGTACGAGGCCATCGTCAAGGGCGAGAACATCCCCGACTCGGGCATCCCGGAGTCGTTCAAGGTCCTGCTCAAGGAGATGCAGTCGCTCTGCCTGAACGTCGAGGTGCTGTCCGCGGACGGCGTGTCCATCGACATGAAGGAGAACGACGACGAGGTCTACCGCGCCGCGGAGGAGCTCGGCATCGACCTGAGCCGTCGCCCCAACGCCAGCAGCGTCGAAGAGATCTGACGCCGAGCGCCGGTGCGGCCCTCGCCACGAGGGCCGCACCGGCAGCCGACACCCCTGTGAGAGTCCATCCCGCCGGCGGGTTCGCCGCCCCCGGCAAGCGAAGGAAGTAGGACCCCCTTGCTCGACGTCAACGTCTTCGACGAGCTGCGCATCGGCCTGGCCACGGCCGACGACATCCGTGCCTGGTCGCACGGCGAGGTGAAGAAGCCCGAGACCATCAACTACCGCACCCTCAAGCCGGAGAAGGACGGGCTCTTCTGCGAGAAGATCTTCGGCCCCACCCGGGACTGGGAGTGCTACTGCGGCAAGTACAAGCGCGTGCGCTTCAAGGGCATCATCTGCGAGCGCTGCGGCGTCGAGGTGACCCGCTCGAAGGTCCGCCGTGAGCGGATGGGCCACATCGAGCTCGCCGCCCCCGTGACCCACATCTGGTTCTTCAAGGGCGTCCCGTCGCGCCTGGGCTACCTGCTCGACCTGGCGCCGAAGGACCTCGAGAAGGTCATCTACTTCGCGGCCTACATGATCACGTGGGTCGACGTGGACGGTCGCCAGGAGGACCTCCCGAACCTCCAGAACGAGATCGACCTGGAGAAGAAGGAGATCGCGGACCGCCGCGACAACGACATCAACGCCCGCGCCCAGAAGCTCGAGGCCGACCTGGCCGAGCTCGAGGCCGAGGGTGCCAAGGCCGACGCGCGCCGCAAGGTGCGCGACTCCGCCGAGCGCGAGATGGCGTCGCTGCGCAAGCGTGCCGACGCCGAGCTCGACCGGCTCGAGCAGGTCTGGGACCGCTTCAAGAACCTCAAGGTCGCCGACCTCGAGGGCGACGAGATGCTGTACCGCCAGCTGCAGGACCGGTACGGCAACTACTTCGAGGGCTCGATGGGCGCCGCGGCGATCCAGAAGCGCCTCGAGGCGTTCGACCTGGACGCGGAGGCCGCGTCGCTGCGCGAGACCATCCGCAGCGGCAAGGGTCAGCGCAAGACCCGTGCCCTCAAGCGCCTCAAGGTCGTCAACGCGTTCCTCACGACGACGAACTCGCCCACGGGCATGGTCCTCGACGCTGTCCCGGTGATCCCGCCGGACCTGCGCCCGATGGTCCAGCTCGACGGTGGCCGCTTCGCCACGTCGGACCTGAACGACCTGTACCGCCGCGTCATCAACCGGAACAACCGCCTCAAGCGGCTCCTGGACCTGGGCGCGCCGGAGATCATCGTCAACAACGAGAAGCGGATGCTCCAGGAGGCCGTCGACTCGCTGTTCGACAACGGCCGCCGCGGCCGCCCGGTCACGGGCCCCGGCAACCGTCCGCTGAAGTCGATCTCCGACATGCTCAAGGGCAAGCAGGGCCGGTTCCGCCAGAACCTGCTCGGCAAGCGCGTCGACTACTCGGGCCGTTCGGTCATCGTCGTCGGCCCGCAGCTCAAGCTGCACCAGTGCGGCCTGCCCAAGCAGATGGCGCTCGAGCTGTTCAAGCCGTTCGTGATGAAGCGCCTCGTGGACCTCAACCACGCGCAGAACATCAAGTCGGCCAAGCGCATGGTCGAGCGTGCCCGCCCGGTCGTGTGGGACGTGCTCGAGGAGGTCATCACGGAGCACCCGGTGCTGCTCAACCGCGCACCGACGCTGCACCGTCTGGGCATCCAGGCGTTCGAGCCCCAGCTGGTCGAGGGCAAGGCGATCCACCTGCACCCGCTCGTCTGCGCCGCGTTCAACGCGGACTTCGACGGTGACCAGATGGCCGTCCACCTGCCCCTGAGCGCGGAGGCGCAGGCCGAGGCCCGCATCCTCATGCTCTCGAGCAACAACATCCTCAAGCCGTCGGACGGTCGTCCGGTGACCATGCCCTCGCAGGACATGATCATCGGCCTGTACCACCTGACGTCGGACCGCCCCGACGCGCTCGGCACGGGCCGGGCGTTCAGCTCGGTCTCCGAGGCGATCATGGCGTTCGACCAGGGGTCGCTCGACCTCAACGCGGTCGTGCGCATCCTCATGGACGACCTCGTCCTGGACGAGGAGCGCGCGCCCGAGGGCTGGGAGCCCGGTCAGACGCTGCTGTTCGAGACGACGCTCGGCCGTGCGCTCTTCAACGAGCTGCTGCCGGTCGACTACCCGTACGAGAACGGCGTCGTCGACAAGAAGCGCCTGTCGGTGATCGTCAACGACCTCGCCGAGCGGTACCCGAAGGTCGAGGTCGCCGCCTCGCTGGACGCGCTGAAGGAGGCCGGCTTCCGCTGGGCCACCCGCTCGGGCGTCACGATCGCGATCTCCGACGTCGCGACGCCGGCGGTCAAGCAGACGATCCTCGACGAGCACGAGGCGCGCGCGGCGAAGGTGCAGGGCCAGTACGAGAAGGGCCTGATCACCGACGACGAGCGTCGCCAGGAGCTCATCGAGATCTGGACGCAGGCCACGGACAAGGTCGCCAAGGCGATGCAGGAGAACTTCCCTGCGCGCAACACGGTGTACCGGATGGTCGGCTCGGGCGCCCGAGGCAACTGGATGCAGGTGCGTCAGATCGCCGGCATGCGTGGTCTCGTCGCCAACCCGAAGGGCGAGATCATCCCGCGCCCGATCAAGTCGAACTACCGCGAGGGCCTGTCGGTCCTCGAGTACTTCATCGCCACGCACGGTGCCCGCAAGGGTCTGGCGGACACCGCGCTGCGGACCGCCGACTCCGGGTACCTCACGCGTCGTCTGGTGGACGTCTCGCAGGACGTCATCGTCCGTGAGGACGACTGCGGGACCGAGCGCGGCCTGACCATGCCGATCGGCGTGGCGGCGGCGGACGGCACGCTGCGCCGCCACGACAAGGTCGAGACGTCCGTGTTCTCGCGGACGCTCGCCACCGAGGTCTCGGTGGGCGACGAGGTCGTGGGCCGCTCGGGCGACGACGTCGGCGACGTCCTGCTCGACCGGCTGCTCGAGGCGGGCGTGACGGAGCTGAAGATCCGTTCCGTGCTCACGTGCGAGTCGCGCGTCGGCACCTGCGCGAAGTGCTACGGGCGGTCGCTGGCGACGGGCAAGCTCGTCGACATCGGCGAGGCCGTCGGCATCATCGCGGCCCAGTCCATCGGTGAGCCCGGCACGCAGCTGACGATGCGTACCTTCCACACCGGTGGTGTGGCGTCGGCCGACGACATCACGCAGGGTCTGCCGCGTGTCCAGGAGCTCTTCGAGGCCCGCACCCCCAAGGGTGAGGCGCCCATCGCGGAGTTCTCGGGCCGGGTGGCGATCGAGGAGGGCGACCGCTCCCGGGCGATCGTGCTCACGCCGGACGACGGCTCGGAGGAGATCCGCTACCCGATCACGAAGCGGTCGCGCCTGCTGGTGCAGGACGGCGACCACGTGTCGGTCGGGATGCAGCTCGTCCAGGGTGCGGTCGACCCCAAGAAGGTGCTGCGCATCCTCGGCCCGCGTGCGACGCAGAAGCACCTGGTCGACGAGGTGCAGGAGGTCTACCGCTCCCAGGGCGTGGACATCCACGACAAGCACATCGAGGTCATCGTGCGGCAGATGCTGCGTCGCGTGACCGTGCTCGACTCGGGCGAGACGGGCCTGCTGCCCGGCGAGCTCGCCGAGCGTGGCCGCTTCGAGGACTTCAACCGCAAGGCGGTCTCCGAGGGCGCGCAGCCCGCGGCGGGTCGTCCGGAGCTCATGGGCATCACGAAGGCGTCGCTCGCGACGGACTCGTGGCTGTCGGCGGCCTCCTTCCAGGAGACCACCAAGGTGCTCACCGAGGCCGCGATGTCCAGCCGTTCGGACCCGCTGCTGGGTCTGAAGGAGAACGTCATCCTCGGCAAGCTCATCCCGGCGGGCACGGGTCTGCCCCGCTACCGCCAGGTGAGCGTGGAGCCGACCGAGGCGGCGAAGGCCGAGCTGTACCCGGCGTTCGGCTACGACGAGATCGACTTCCCGGCGCTCGGTCTGGGCACCGGCGAGGCGATCCCGCTGGAGGACATCGACTTCGGCGACTACCGCTGACGTCGACGCCTCACCCGCTCCGTCCCGAGGGGCCCGTCGGTCGTACCGGCGGGCCCCTCGGGCGCGCGGTGCTCCTGCGCGTGCGGGTGCCGTCCTGCTTTGACGGCCCCTGCCGGGGCGGGTAGCGTAGGAGACCGTGCCCGCGCCGTCGGGCCCTTGTGCGTGCACTCGCCAGACCGCCTCGGCGGTGGGGGAGCGGCGCCGGGCAGGAGCCCCTTCTCCGTCCACCGACCTCGTGTCGCGGCGGGGAGGACCAGGGCGACACGCCCGGGCGCGGGGGTCGGAGCGGGACGTCAGACCTCCGGGGTAGTCGCGCGACGGGCGACGATCCGGGACGAGCCGGCCGTCCAGGGTGACGGGTGCCGGTCAGACCAGAGAACACCGACAGACGGAGACGTAGTGCCTACGATCCAGCAGCTGGTCCGCAAGGGCCGGCAGGCGAAGACGAACAAGTCGAAGACGCCTGCCCTCAAGGGCTCCCCGCAGCGCCGTGGCGTGTGCACCCGCGTGTACACCACCACCCCCAAGAAGCCGAACTCCGCGCTGCGCAAGGTCGCGCGCGTGCGCCTGTCCTCGGGCATCGAGGTCACGGCCTACATCCCGGGCGTCGGCCACAACCTCCAGGAGCACTCGATCGTGCTCGTCCGCGGCGGTCGTGTGAAGGACCTGCCCGGTGTCCGCTACAAGATCGTGCGCGGCGCTCTCGACACGCAGGGCGTGAAGAACCGCAAGCAGGCGCGCAGCCGCTACGGCGCGAAGAAGGGCTGAACCGATGCCTCGTAAGGGTCCCGCCCCTCGTCGTCCGCTCGTCGTCGACCCCGTCTACGGCTCGCCGGTCGTCACGCAGCTCATCAACAAGGTCCTCCTCGACGGCAAGAAGACCGTCGCGGAGTCGATCGTCTACGGCGCCCTCGAGGGCGTCCGCGAGAAGACGCAGTCCGACCCGGTCGTCGTGCTCAAGCGCGCGCTCGACAACGTGCGGCCCGCCATCGAGGTCAAGTCCCGCCGCGTCGGTGGTGCGACCTATCAGGTGCCGATCGAGGTGCGCCCCGTGCGCTCCACGACCCTGGCGCTGCGCTGGCTCACGGACTTCTCGCGCGCACGCCGCGAGAAGACCATGACCGAGCGCCTCATGAACGAGATCCTCGACGCCTCCAACGGGCTCGGGGCGGCGGTCAAGCGCCGTGAGGACATGCACAAGATGGCCGAGTCCAACCGGGCGTTCGCGCACTACCGCTGGTGATCGTCCGCCCCGGCGCCGTCCGTGCACCCCACGAGGGTGCGCACGCGGTGCCGGGGCCGTCACCGGTCGGTCACCGACCTCCAGCCAACCGACAAGGGGCTCACACGTGGCACTGGATGTGCTGACGGACCTCAAGAAGGTCCGCAACATCGGCATCATGGCGCACATCGATGCCGGCAAGACGACGACCACCGAGCGGATCCTGTTCTACACCGGGGTCAACTACAAGATCGGTGAGACGCACGACGGCGCGTCGACGATGGACTGGATGGAGCAGGAGCAGGAGCGCGGCATCACGATCACGTCCGCCGCGACGACCTGCTACTGGAAGAACAACCAGATCAACATCATCGACACCCCGGGCCACGTGGACTTCACGGTCGAGGTCGAGCGTTCGCTGCGCGTCCTCGACGGCGCGGTCGCGGTGTTCGACGGCAAGGAGGGCGTCGAGCCCCAGTCCGAGACGGTGTGGCGGCAGGCGGACAAGTACGACGTCCCCCGCATCTGCTTCGTCAACAAGATGGACAAGCTGGGCGCCGACTTCTACTTCACCGTCGACACCATCGTGAACCGTCTCAAGGCCAAGCCGCTGGTCATTCAGCTGCCGATCGGCTCCGAGAACGACTTCATCGGCGTCGTCGACCTGGTCGAGATGCGCGCGCTCGTGTGGCGCGGCGAGACCGCCCTCGGCGAGAAGTACGAGATCGAGGACATCCCGGCCGACCTGCAGGAGAAGGCGGAGCAGTACCGCTCCGAGCTCCTCGAGGCCGTCGCCGAGACCAGCGACGAGCTGCTCGAGAAGTTCCTCGGCGGCGAGGAGCTGACCGTCGCGGAGATCAAGGCCGGCATCCGCCAGCTCACGGTCTCCTCGACGGCGTACCCGGTCCTGTGCGGCTCGGCGTTCAAGAACAAGGGCGTCCAGCCCATGCTCGACGCCGTCATCGACTACCTGCCGACGCCCCTGGACGTCGCGGCGGTCGAGGGTCACGACGTCAAGGACGCCGAGCTCGTGGTCGAGCGCCACCCCGACGCGACGGAGCCGTTCTCGGCCCTGGCGTTCAAGGTCGCCTCGCACCCGTTCTTCGGCAAGCTCACCTACGTCCGCGTGTACTCGGGCCGTGTCGAGTCGGGCGCCGCGGTGCTCAACTCGACGAAGGGGAAGAAGGAGCGCATCGGGAAGCTCTTCCAGATGCACTCCAACAAGGAGAACCCCGTCCCCGAGGCGCAGGCCGGTCACATCTACGCCTTCATCGGTCTCAAGGACGTCACCACCGGTGACACCCTGTGCGACCCGTCGGCGCCCGTGATCCTGGAGTCGATGACCTTCCCGGAGCCCGTCATCGACGTGGCGATCGAGCCGAAGACGAAGGCCGACCAGGAGAAGCTGTCGACGGCCATCCAGAAGCTCGCCGAGGAGGACCCGACCTTCCGGGTCAAGCTCGACGAGGAGACCGGCCAGACCGTCATCGGCGGCATGGGCGAGCTCCACCTCGACATCCTCGTGGACCGCATGCGCCGCGAGTTCAAGGTCGAGGCCAACGTCGGCAAGCCGCAGGTGGCCTACCGCGAGACCATCCGTCGTGCGGTCGAGAAGATCGACTACACGCACAAGAAGCAGACCGGTGGATCGGGCCAGTACGCGAAGGTGCAGATGACCTTCCAGCCGCTGGACCCCGCCGAGGGCGAGCTGTACGAGTTCGAGAACAAGGTCACCGGTGGCCGGATCCCGCGCGAGTACATCCCCTCGGTGGACGCCGGCATCCAGAGCGCGATGCAGCTGGGCGTGCTCGCGGGCTACCCGCTCGTGGGCGTCAAGGCGATCCTGCTCGACGGCGCGGCGCACGACGTCGACTCCTCGGAGATGGCGTTCAAGATCGCCGGCTCGATGATCCTCAAGGAGGCGGTGCGCAAGGCGGACCCGGCCCTCCTCGAGCCGATCATGGCCGTCGAGGTGCGCACGCCCGAGGACTACATGGGCGACGTCATCGGCGACATCAACTCGCGCCGCGGCATGATCCAGTCCATGGAGGACGCGACGGGCGTGAAGGTCATCCGCGCCCAGGTGCCGCTCTCCGAGATGTTCGGGTACGTCGGCGACCTGCGGTCCAAGACCCAGGGTCGTGCGGTGTACTCGATGCAGTTCGACAGCTACGCCGAGGTGCCTCGGAACGTTGCCGACGAGATCATCAAGAAGACCCGGGGCGAGTAGTCCCACAGGTCGAACCCTGCAGTTCCAGCTACACATCCGACCCGTAGGACCGCACGCCGCGCAGGTACCGTCAGGTGGCTGCCGTCGGGCAATCTCTACCAAGTCCTGAGGAGGACACCCAGTGGGCAAGGCGAAGTTCGAGCGGACCAAGCCGCACGTCAACATCGGGACCATCGGTCACGTCGACCACGGCAAGACGACGCTGACGGCCGCGATCTCGAAGGTGCTGCACGACAAGTACCCCGACCTGAACCCCTTCACGCCGTTCGACGAGATCGACAAGGCGCCGGAGGAGAAGCAGCGCGGCATCACGATCAACATCGCGCACGTCGAGTACCAGACGGAGAAGCGCCACTACGCGCACGTCGACGCTCCTGGTCACGCCGACTACATCAAGAACATGATCACGGGTGCGGCGCAGATGGACGGCGCCATCCTCGTGGTCGCGGCGACCGACGGCCCGATGGCCCAGACGCGTGAGCACGTGCTGCTCGCCCGCCAGGTCGGCGTGCCCTACCTGCTCGTCGCGCTCAACAAGTCCGACATGGTCGACGACGAGGAGATCCTCGAGCTCGTCGAGATGGAGGTCCGCGAGCTGCTGTCGTCGCAGGGCTTCGACGGCGACAACGCGCCCGTCGTGCGCGTCTCCGGCCTGAAGGCCCTCGAGGGCGACCCCGAGTGGGTCAAGTCCGTCGAGGACCTGCTGGACGCGGTCGACGAGAACGTGCCGGACCCGGTGCGCGAGATCGACAAGCCGTTCCTCATGCCGATCGAGGACGTCTTCACCATCACGGGCCGTGGCACGGTCGTCACCGGTCGTGTCGAGCGCGGTCAGCTCAAGGTGAACGAGGAGGTGGAGATCGTCGGCATCAAGGAGAAGGCGATCAAGACCACCGTCACCGGTGTCGAGATGTTCCGCAAGCTGCTCGACTACGCCGAGGCCGGCGAGAACGTCGGTCTGCTCCTGCGCGGCACGAAGCGTGAGGAGGTCGAGCGCGGCCAGGTCGTCGTGAAGCCGGGCTCGATCACGCCGCACACCGAGTTCGAGGGCCAGGTCTACATCCTGGCCAAGGACGAGGGCGGGCGTCACAACCCGTTCTACGGCAACTACCGTCCCCAGTTCTACTTCCGGACGACGGACGTCACCGGTGTCATCACGCTGCCCGAGGGCACCGAGATGGTCATGCCCGGCGACAACACCGAGATCTCGGTGACGCTGATCCAGCCCATCGCCATGGAGGAGGGCCTCGGCTTCGCCATCCGCGAGGGTGGCCGCACCGTCGGCTCGGGCCGGGTCACCAAGATCATCAAGTGATCACCGCCCCTCGGGGCTGATCCACACGCAGGGCCCGGGAGCCTCGGCTCCCGGGCCCTGCGTCGTCACCCGTCGGCTGCGCGCGGCGTGACCGACGGCACGATTGGCTTATCGGTGCCACGTCTGGCAGACTGTCGGGGTTGCCCGCTGGAGGTGGCGCGTTCGCGCGCGCCGCGAGCGGGGTCGGCGAGATCTTGACGGCGCGTGCTCCGCGCCGGCGGCTCGCGGCCACGCGTCAGGTCGATCCGACCACCGACGGGCGAACAGACGTGGAGAGCGTCCGGACCCCGGGGTCACCCGGTGGCGGCGCTCGACGACACCACGACCCCTGTTCCGTCGAACGGTACGCAGCACCCAGGTGCGTCGCGCAACGCGACACGCCCGAGTGCGGGGGTCGGACAGACCGGTTTCGAGAGAGAGAAGTAGACGACGCCATGGCGGGACAGAAGATCCGCATCCGGCTCAAGTCCTACGACCACGAGGTCATCGACAGCTCGGCGCGCAAGATCGTCGACACGGTGACTCGCGCTGGTGCGTCGGTCGTGGGTCCGGTGCCGCTGCCGACGGAGAAGAACGTCTTCTGCGTCATCCGGTCGCCCCACAAGTACAAGGACAGCCGCGAGCACTTCGAGATGCGCACGCACAAGCGGCTCATCGACATCATCGACCCCACGCCGAAGGCCGTCGACTCGCTCATGCGTCTCGACCTGCCCGCGGACGTGAACATCGAGATCAAGCTCTGATCGCTGGGAAGGACTGATCCTCATGGCTACCCAGCAGAACGCGCGCCCCGTCACGGCGCTGCTCGGCACGAAGCTCGGCATGACCCAGCTCTGGGACGAGGCAGGTCGCCTCGTCCCGGTCACGGTCGTCGCCGTCGGGCCGAACGTCGTCACGCAGGTGCGCTCCGCTGACACGGACGGCTACGCCGCCGTCCAGCTCGCCGCGGGCCAGATCGACCCGCGCAAGGTCACCAAGCCGCTCACCGGTCACTTCGAGAAGGCGGGGGTCACCCCCCGTCGTCACGTGACCGAGGTCCGCACGTCGGACGCGGCCGAGTACACGCTCGGCCAGGAGATCACGGCCGCCGTCTTCGAGGCCGGCCAGCTGGTCGACGTCGTCGGCACCACCAAGGGCAAGGGCACGGCCGGTGTCATGAAGCGTCACGGCTTCTCCGGCGTCGGCGCCTCCCACGGTGCGCACCGCAACCACCGCAAGCCCGGCTCGATCGGTGGCGCATCGACGCCGTCGCGCGTGTTCAAGGGCCTGCGCATGGCCGGTCGGATGGGCCACGCCCGTCAGACCACCCAGAACCTGACCGTGCACGCGGTCGACGTCGAGAAGGGTCTGCTGCTCGTCAAGGGCGCGGTCCCGGGCCCCAAGGGTGGCGTCGTGCTCGTGCGTACCGCTGTGAAGGGTGCGTGACCTCCATGAGCGACACGCTGACCGTCGACGTGCTCGACGGGAAGGGCAAGAAGGCCGGCACCGCCGACCTGCCCGCCGACGTCTTCGACGTCCAGACGAACGTCCCGCTGATCCACCAGGTCGTCGTCGCGCAGCTCGCTGCGGCGCGCCAGGGCACCCACGACACCAAGTCGCGTGGTGAGGTCCGCGGTGGCGGCCGCAAGCCGTACAAGCAGAAGGGCACCGGCCGCGCCCGTCAGGGCTCGACCCGTGCGCCGCAGTTCGCCGGTGGTGGCGTCGTCCACGGCCCCACCCCGCGCGACTACTCGCAGCGGACCCCGAAGAAGATGAAGGCCGCGGCGCTCCGCGGTGCTCTCTCGGACCGCGCGCGCGCCGGCCGTGTGCACGTCGTGACCGGCTTCAACCCGGGTGAGGTCCCGTCGACGAAGGCCGCTCTCGCGGTGCTCGACAACCTGTCCGGACGCAAGAACGTCCTCGTGGTCGTCGAGCGTCAGGACGAGATCACCTGGAAGTCGCTGCGCAACGTCGAGCGGGTCCACCTGCTCGTCGCGGACCAGCTCAACACCTACGACGTCCTCATCTCGGACGACGTGGTCTTCACGCAGGGTGCGCTCGACGCGTTCCTCGCGGGCCCGGTCAAGGGTGCGAAGGCTGTCGCGACCGAGTCCGAGGCCAACGAGGAGACGAAGTGACCGCCGTCGGCAAGGACCCGCGCGACATCCTGATCGCGCCGGTCGTCTCGGAGAAGAGCTACGGCCTGCTCGACGAGGGGAAGTACACCTTCCTCGTCGACCCGCGGGCGAACAAGACCGAGATCAAGATCGCCGTCGAGCAGGTCTTCGGCGTCAAGGTCGAGTCGGTCAACACCGCGAACCGTCAGGGCAAGGCCCGCCGGACCCGCTTCGGCATCGGCCGCCGCAAGAACACGAAGCGTGCGATCGTCACCCTCCGCGAGGGTTCGATCGACATCTTCGGCGGACCGGTCGGCTGACCGAGAGCCAGTGAGGACGAATCTCCATGGGAATCCGTAAGTACAAGCCGACGACGCCGGGCCGCCGTGGCTCGTCGGTCGCCGACTTCGTCGAGATCACGCGCTCGACTCCCGAGAAGTCGCTGGTCCGCCCGCTGCACAAGACGGGTGGCCGCAACTCGACCGGTCGCGTCACGACCCGCCACCAGGGTGGGGGGCACAAGCGCGCCTACCGCGTCATCGACTTCCGTCGCCACGACAAGGACGGTGTGCCGGCCAAGGTCGCGCACATCGAGTACGACCCCAACCGCACCGCGCGCATCGCGCTGCTGCACTACGCGGACGGCGAGAAGCGCTACATCATCGCGCCGAACAAGCTGGGGCAGGGCGACGTCGTCGAGGCAGGTCCGGGCTCGGACATCAAGCCGGGCAACAACCTGCCGCTGCGCAACATCCCGACCGGTACGGTCATCCACGCCATCGAGCTGCGGCCCGGCGGCGGTGCGAAGATCGCCCGCTCGGCTGGTGCGTCCGTGCAGCTCGTCGCCAAGGACGGGCCGTACGCGCAGCTGCGCATGCCGTCCGGCGAGATCCGCAACGTCGACCTGCGCTGCCGCGCCACGGTCGGCGAGGTGGGCAACGCCGAGCAGTCGAACATCAACTGGGGCAAGGCCGGCCGCATGCGCTGGAAGGGCAAGCGCCCGACCGTCCGCGGTGTCGCGATGAACCCGATCGACCACCCGCACGGTGGTGGTGAGGGCAAGACGTCCGGTGGTCGTCACCCGGTGAGCCCGTGGGGTCAGCCCGAGGGTCGCACCCGTCGTCCGAACAAGCCGAGCGACAAGCTCATCGTGCGCCGTCGGCGCACCGGCAAGAAGCGCTGATAGGAGCCCGAGAGAATGCCTCGCAGCCTCAAGAAGGGCCCGTTCGTCGACGACCACCTCCAGAAGAAGGTCGACGCTCAGAACGAGGCCGGCACGAAGAACGTCATCAAGACGTGGTCTCGTCGCTCGATGATCACGCCCGACTTCCTCGGTCACACCTTCGCGGTGCACGACGGCCGCAAGCACACCCCGGTGTTCGTCACGGAGTCGATGGTCGGGCACAAGCTCGGCGAGTTCGCCCCGACGCGGACGTTCCGCGGCCACGAGAAGGACGACCGGAAGGGCCGTCGCCGCTGACCCCCGGGTCAGCCAGGTGACGCCCTGACCGGCAGAGAACAGAGAGCAGGACAGCGATGGAAGCCAAGGCGAAGGCGCGGTTCGTCCGTGTCACGCCCCAGAAGGCCCGCCGCGTCGTGGACCTCATCCGTGGCAAGCAGGCGGCCGAGGCCGTGGCGGTGCTGAAGTTCGCGCCGCAGGCCGCGGCAGAGCCCGTCCTCAAGACGGTGCAGTCCGCGGTCGCGAATGCGGTCGAGGGGGCCAAGCGCAACAGCGAGCGGCTCGACGAGGCAGACCTCTTCATCACCGAGGTCTTCGTCGACGAGGGCCCGACGCTCAAGCGGTTCCGCCCGCGCGCGCAGGGTCGCGCCGGTCGGATCCTCAAGCGCACGAGCCACATCACGGTCGTCGTCGCAGCGCGCGAGACGGCCTCCACCAAGGGAGGGACCCGCTAGTGGGACAGAAGGTCAACCCGCTCGGGTACCGCCTGGGCATCACGACGGACCACCGCTCGCGCTGGTTCGCGGACTCGACCAAGCCGGGTCAGCGCTACCGCGACTACGTCCGTGAGGACGTGCAGATCCGCAAGCTCATGGGCACCGGCCTGGAGCGTGCGGGGATCGCCAAGGTCGAGATCGAGCGCACCCGCGACCGCGTCCGCGTCGACATCCACACCGCCCGCCCGGGCATCGTCATCGGGCGTCGTGGTGCGGAGGCCGACCGCATCCGCGGCGAGCTCGAGAAGCTCACGGGCAAGCAGGTCCAGCTGAACATCCTCGAGGTCAAGAACGCCGAGATCGAGGCTCAGCTGGTCGCCCAGGGCATCGCCGAGCAGCTCGCGAGCCGCGTGTCGTTCCGTCGTGCCATGCGCAAGGGCATCCAGTCGGCCCAGCGCGCGGGTGCCAAGGGCATCCGCGTGCAGGTCTCCGGCCGCCTCGGCGGCGCGGAGATGAGCCGCACGGAGTTCTACCGCGAGGGTCGTGTCCCGCTGCACACGCTGCGCGCGAACATCGACTACGGGTTCTTCGAGGCTCGCACGACCTTCGGACGCATCGGCGTCAAGGTGTGGGTCTACAAGGGCGACGTCACGGAGAAGGAGTGGGCGCGCGAGCAGGCCTCGCAGGCTCCGCGTCCCTCGCGCGGCGGCCCCCGTGGCGACCGTGGCGGCGACCGTCCCGACCGTGGTGGTCGTGGTGGCGCGCGTCGTCCCGAGCGTCAGGACGCACCGGCCCCGGCCGCCGAGCAGCCCGCCGCGGCTGCCGAGGCGCCGGCGCCGACCGAGACCGGAACGGAGGCCTGAGCCGTGCTGATCCCCCGCCGGCTGAAGCACCGCAAGCAGCACCACCCCAAGCGCTCCGGCGCCGCCACGGGTGGCACCACGATCTCCTTCGGTGAGTACGGCATCCAGGCTCTCGAGCCCGCCTACGTCACCAACCGGCAGATCGAGGCTGCTCGTATCGCCATGACCCGCCACATCAAGCGTGGAGGGAAGGTCTGGATCAACATCTACCCGGACCGCCCCCTCACGAAGAAGCCCGCCGAGACCCGCATGGGTTCCGGCAAGGGCTCGCCCGAGTGGTGGATCGCCAACGTCAAGCCGGGCCGAGTTCTCTTCGAGCTCGCCGGTGTCCCGGAGCCGCTCGCACGCGAGGCCATGCGTCGCGCGCAGCACAAGCTCCCGATGAAGACACGTTTCATCGTGCGCGAGGGTGGTAACTGATGGCTATCGGAACCAAGGATCTGGCTCCCAGCGAGCTGGACACCTTCGACGACGAGAAGCTGGTCGCCGAGCTGAAGAAGGCCAAGGAGGAGCTGTTCAACCTCCGCTTCCAGTCCGCGACCGGCCAGCTCGAGAGCCACGGGCGCCTCAAGGCCGTCCGCCGCGACATCGCGCGCATCTACACGATCCTGCGCGAGCGTGAGCTCGGCATCCGTACCGCCCCGAGCGCGGAGTGAGGTCCTGATGAGCAAGCACGAGCACACGACGGCGACGTCCGACCACCGCGCGTACCGCAAGACGCGCCGCGGCTACGTCGTCAGCGACAAGATGGACAAGACGGTCGTCGTCGAGGTCGAGGACCGCGTCAAGCACCCGCTCTACGGCAAGGTCATCCGCCGGACGAGCAAGGTCAAGGCGCACGACGAGGCCAACGCGGCCGGCATCGGCGACCTCGTCTCGATCATGGAGACGCGGCCGCTGTCCGCCACCAAGCGCTGGCGGATCGTCGAGATCCTCGAGAAGGCCAAGTAACCACCTCGGCCTGCACGCAGCCCCGGCTGCACGCAGCACCAACAGTTGCCCACGGGCGTGGGTGGCCGGCTCGCTCCACGAGCAGGCCGGTCACCCGCGCGACGTGTGCACCACGGCAACCATCCGTTCGGCCAGGCTCGGGCGCCGCCCCGGTGGCACCGAGAACCCGCCAGACGACAGGAGTAGGTAGATGATCCAGCAGGAGTCGCGACTGCGTGTCGCCGACAACACGGGTGCGAAGGAGATCCTCTGCATCCGTGTGCTCGGCGGCTCCGGCCGCCGCTACGCCGGTATCGGTGACGTCATCGTCGCCACCGTCAAGGACGCCATCCCCGGCGGCAACGTCAAGAAGGGCGACGTCGTCAAGGCGGTCGTCGTGCGCACCCGCAAGGAGCGCCGGCGTCCCGACGGCTCGTACATCAAGTTCGACGAGAATGCCGCGGTGATCCTCAAGAACGACGGCGAGCCGCGCGGCACCCGCATCTTCGGCCCCGTGGGCCGCGAGCTGCGCGACAAGAAGTTCATGAAGATCATCTCGCTGGCTCCGGAGGTGCTCTGACCATGGCGAAGATCAAGAAGGGCGACCTGGTCGTCGTCATCTCGGGCCGCGACAAGGGGCAGCAGGGCCGTGTGCTCGAGGTGCTCGCCGAGTCGCAGCGTGTCGTGGTCGAGGGCGTCCAGCGTGTGCAGAAGCACACGAAGGCCGGCCAGACGTCGCGCGGCACCCGCACGGGTGGCATCGAGACGGTCGAGGCCCCCATCCACATCAGCAACGTGATGCTCGTGGACCCGGAGACCAAGAAGGGCACCCGGGTCGGCTACCGCACCGAGCAGGTCGAGCGCGACGGGCGCACGCGCACCGTGCGCGTCCGTGTCGCGAAGCGCTCCGGTAAGGACATCTGATGACCGAGACCACCATCGAGGCCCCGGCCCAGCCGCGCCTCAAGACGCGCTACAACGACGAGATCCGGACCGCGCTGTTCGAGCAGTTCGGTCACGAGAACATCAACCAGGTCGCGCGCCTGGTCAAGGTCGTCGTGAACATGGGTGTCGGCGAGGCCGCTCGCGACTCCAAGCTGATCGAGGGCGCGATCCGCGACCTCACGCAGATCACGGGCCAGAAGCCCCAGGTCACCAAGGCCCGCAAGTCCATCGCGCAGTTCAAGCTCCGCGAGGGCATGCCGATCGGTGCCCACGTCACGCTGCGTGGCGACCGCTCCTGGGAGTTCCTGGACCGTCTGCTGTCGGTCGCGCTGCCGCGCATCCGTGACTTCCGCGGCCTGTCGCCGCAGCAGTTCGACGGCCACGGGAACTACACCTTCGGCCTCGTGGAGCAGTCCGTGTTCCACGAGATCGACCAGGACAAGATCGACCGTGTCCGCGGCATGGACATCACCGTCGTCACGACCGCCACCACGGACGACGAGGGGCGGGCCTTCCTCAAGCTCCTCGGCTTCCCGTTCAAGGAGAACTGACATGGCGAAGACCGCCCTCATCAACAAGGCGGCCGCGAAGCCCAAGTTCGCGGTCCGTGGCTACACGCGCTGCCAGCGGTGCGGTCGTCCGCACTCGGTGTACCGCAAGTTCGGCCTGTGCCGGATCTGCGTGCGGGAGATGGCCCACCGCGGCGAGCTCCCCGGCGTGACCAAGAGCAGCTGGTAAGAACCACCGGACGTCGGTAGGTCCGTGCCCCCGCGAGGGGGCACGGATACCCCGGCGAGAAAGGGCTGACGCCCGATGACCATGACCGACCCGATCGCAGACCTGCTGACGCGTCTGCGGAACGCGAATTCGGCGCACCACGACACGGTGACGATCCCGTTCTCGAAGCTCAAGAGCCACATCGCCGAGATCCTCCAGGCGGAGGGCTACATCTCGGGCTGGACCGTCGAGGACGCGACCGTGGGGAAGAACCTCACGATCACCCTCAAGTACGGCCCCAACCGCGAGCGTGCGCTCGCCGGCGTCAAGCGCGTGTCCAAGCCGGGCCTGCGCGTGTACGCCAAGTCGACCAACCTGCCGAAGGTGCTCGGCGGCCTGGGCGTGGCGATCCTGTCCACGTCGTCCGGGCTGCTGACCGACAAGCAGGCCGCCAAGAAGGGCGTGGGCGGAGAAGTCCTCGCCTACGTCTGGTAATCCGAGACGGAGAGGAGACACAGCCATGTCCCGTATCGGCAGGATCCCCGTCCCGGTGCCGACCGGAGTCGACGTCACCATCGACGGCGCACTCGTCACGGTGAAGGGCCCCAAGGGCGCTCTCACCCACACGATCGCCGCCCCCATCCAGGTCGAGCGTGACGACGCCGGCGCCCTCGTGGTGCAGCGTCCCGACGACGAGCGCGCGTCGCGCTCGCTGCACGGCCTGACCCGCACGCTCCTGGCCAACATGGTCGTCGGCGTGACCGACGGCTACACGAAGAAGCTCGAGATCGTCGGCACGGGTTACCGCGTCACGGCGAAGGGCTCGAACCTCGAGTTCGCGCTCGGCTTCAGCCACCCCGTCGTCGTCGAGGCGCCGGAGGGCATCACCTTCGCCGTCGAGACGCCGACGAAGTTCTCGGTGCAGGGCATCGACAAGCAGCAGGTGGGCGAGGTCGCCGCGAACATCCGTAAGATCCGCAAGCCCGAGCCCTACAAGGGCAAGGGTGTGCGGTACGCGGGCGAGAACGTGCGCCGCAAGGTCGGAAAGGCTGGGAAGTAGCCATGGCGATCAGCATCAAGGGCAAGGGCAAGACGATCGCCCGGCGCCGCCGTCACGTCCGTCTGCGCAAGAAGGTCGTCGGCACTGCCGTGCGTCCCCGTCTCGTCGTGACCCGCTCCGCGCGGCACATCACGGCGCAGGTCGTGGACGACGCGATCGGCCAGACCGTCGCCTCCGCGTCGACCCTCGAGGCGGACCTGCGTGCCGCCGAGGGCGACAAGACCGCGAAGGCGCGCAAGGTCGGCGAGCTCGTGGCCGAGCGTGCGAAGGCGGCCGGCGTCGAGTCGGTCGTGTTCGACCGTGGCGGCAACAAGTACCACGGCCGCGTGGCCGCGGTCGCCGACGGCGCCCGCGAGGGTGGCCTGGCCCTGTGACGACGAACTCCGCATCGAAGAAGAGGACTTTCTGATGGCTGCTCCTCAGCGCAGCAACACCGGTGCCGGCGGCACCGGCGGCGACCGCCGCGAGGGCGGGCGTCGTGACGGCGGGCGGCGCGGCGACGCCGCCGAGAAGAGCGCTTTCGTCGAGCGCGTCGTGACGATCAACCGTGTCGCGAAGGTCGTCAAGGGCGGCCGTCGCTTCAGCTTCACCGCGCTCGTCGTGGTGGGTGACGGCGACGGCACGGTCGGCGTCGGCTACGGGAAGGCCAAGGAGGTGCCCGCGGCGATCGCCAAGGGCGTCGAGGAGGCGAAGAAGAACTTCTTCCGCGTCCCCCGCATCCAGGGCACCATCCCGCACCCCGTGCAGGGCGAGAAGGCGGCCGGCGTGGTGTTCCTGCGCCCGGCCTCCCCGGGTACCGGTGTGATCGCCGGTGGTCCGGTGCGCGCCGTGCTCGAGTGCGCCGGCATCCACGACGTGCTCAGCAAGTCGCTCGGGTCGTCGAACTCGATCAACATCGTGCACGCCACGGTCGAGGCCCTGCGCTCCCTCGAGGAGCCCGAGGCCGTGGCCGCCCGTCGTGGGCTGCCGCTCGACCACGTCGCACCCGCCTCGCTCCTGCGCGCGCAGGCCGAGGGCCGGGCGGCGGCAGCCGCGAAGGTGGGTGCGTGATGGCCCGCCTCAAGGTGACCCAGACCCGGTCCGCCATCGGCGGCAAGCAGAACCAGCGCGACACGCTGCGCACCCTGGGCCTCAAGCGGATCGGCGACGTCGTCGTCAAGGAGGACCGTCCTGAGATCCGCGGCATGGTCAAGACGGTGACGCACCTCGTCGCGGTCGAGGAGGTCGAGTGACCATGGCCGACGACAAGAAGGCCGACGAGACGGTCGCCAGCACGGAGGAGGCCCCCAAGGCCGCCGCCAAGAAGGCGCCCGCGAAGAAGGCTCCGGCGAAGGAGGCCTCCACGGAGGCCGCCGCGACGGAGAAGCCCAAGGCCGCGCGCAAGCCGGCCGCGGCGAAGGCAGCGGACAAGCCCTCGGGCAAGACGACGGAGAGCGCGGGCGGCACGCTGCGCGTGCACCACCTCCGTCCCGCGCCCGGCGCCAAGACCGCCAAGACCCGCGTGGGTCGTGGTGAGGCGTCGAAGGGCAAGACCGCCGGTCGTGGCACCAAGGGCACCAAGGCCCGCTACCAGGTGCCGGACCGGTTCGAGGGTGGGCAGATGCCGCTGCACATGCGTCTGCCGAAGCTCCGCGGCTTCAAGAACCCGTTCCGCGTCGAGTACCAGGTCGTGAACCTGGACAAGCTCTCGGCGCTGTACCCGCAGGGCGGCGACGTCACCGTCGCCGACCTGGTGGCCAAGGGCGCGGTCCGTAAGGGCCAGCCGGTCAAGGTGCTCGGCACCGGCGACATCACGGTCAAGGTCTCCGTGGCGGTCGACGCGTACTCCGCGTCCGCCAAGGAGAAGATCGTGGCCGCCGGCGGCAGCGTCCAGGACTGACGTCTCGACGGGGCCGGTGGGCGTATGCCCGCCGGCCCCGTTTCGTCTGTCCGACACCATCCGTTAGGGTTCCCCGGGGTCCGCCGGCACACCAGGACCACGTGGCCGGGACGGTCCGGCCGTCGACATCGCCGCCGCGGCGGCTCAGGAGGACCAGGTGCTCAGCGCATTCGTCCGGGCGTTCCGGACGCCCGACCTGCGGCGCAAGCTGCTCTTCACCATCGGCATCATGGTGGTGTTCCGCGTCGGGTCGTTCCTGCCCACCCCTGGGGTGAGCTACCCGAACGTCCAGGTCTGCATCGAGCAGACGGCCGACGGCAACAACCTGCTGGGCCTCGTGAACCTCTTCAGCGGGGGAGCGCTCTTGCAGCTGTCGGTGTTCGCGCTCGGGATCATGCCGTACATCACGGCGAGCATCATCATCCAGCTCCTGCGTGTGGTCATCCCCAAGTTCGAGGAGCTGCACAAGGAGGGCCAGTCCGGCACCGCGAAGCTCACGCAGTACACGCGGTACCTGACGATCGGCCTGGCGATCCTGCAGTCGACGACCGTCATCACCTTCGCGCGCAGCGGCAACCTGTTCGCCGGCTGCACGGTCGAGGTCATCCCCGACGACTCGTGGTCGACGCGCCTGGTCATGGTCATCACCATGACCGCCGGCACGGGCCTGATCATGTGGCTGGGCGAGCTCATCACGGAGCGCGGCGTCGGCAACGGCATGTCGCTGCTCATCTTCACGTCGATCGCCGCGAGCTTCCCCGGTGCGATGTGGTCGATCATCGGCGCGAACGACGGCGTCACGAAGTTCCTCGTGGTCTTCGCCATCATCATCCTGGTGATCGGGCTCGTCGTCTTCGTCGAGCAGTCCCAGCGGCGGATCCCGGTGCAGTACGCCAAGCGCATGGTCGGTCGACGCATGTACGGCGGCTCCAGCACCTACATCCCGATCAAGATCAACATGGCCGGCATCATCCCGGTGATCTTCGCGTCGTCCCTGCTGGCGGTGCCCACGCTGCTCGCGCAGTTCGGCGACCCGACCGAGGGCTGGGTGCAGTGGATCAGCATCCACCTCGCCGACCCGGGCGCTCCGCTGCACATCGCGATCTACGTGGTCCTCATCATCTTCTTCTGCTACTTCTACACGGCGATCACGTTCAACCCGGACGAGGTCGCGGACAACATGAAGAAGTACGGCGGCTTCATCCCCGGCATCCGTGCGGGCCGCCCCACCGCCGAGTACCTCGACTACGTCATCACGCGCATCACCGCGCCGGGATCGATCTACCTGGCCCTGGTCGCGCTCATCCCGACCATCGCGTTCATCGTCATGGACGTGGGGACGAACATCCCGTTCGGCGGGGCGTCGATCCTCATCGTGGTCGGCGTGGGCCTGGAGACCGTCAAGCAGATCGAGTCCCAGCTGCAGCAGCGTCACTACGAAGGGTTCCTGCGTTGAGCGCACGTCTCGTCCTGCTCGGTCCGCCCGGTGCCGGCAAGGGCACCCAGGCCGTCCGGATCTCGGAGCGCCTGGGGGTCCCGGCGATCTCGACCGGCGACATCTTCCGGGCCAACATCACGAACGGCACGGAGCTGGGGCGCAAGGTCCAGGACATCACCGCCTCGGGTGCGCTGGTCCCGGACGACCTGACCAACGAGCTCGTGCGCGACAGGCTCGCCCAGGCGGACGCCGCGGACGGCTTCCTGCTCGACGGCTACCCCCGCAACGTCGCGCAGGTCGCCGCCCTCGACGAGATGCTCTCCGCCGCCGGCCTGAGCCTCGGCGCGGCGGTCGAGCTGACCGTCGACCCCCAGGTCGTGGTGGACCGGCTCACCCGACGCGCGCAGATCGAGGGACGTGCCGACGACACGGAGGACGTGATCCGGCACCGCCTCGACGTGTACGCCGAGCAGACCGCGCCGATCTCGCAGGTGTACGCCGCGCGGGGGCTCCTGGTGCAGGTCGACGGGCTCGGGGACGTCGACGAGGTCACCGGCCGCCTGCTGGCCGCGCTCGCGCCCGTCGTCGCCTGACCCCGCCGCATGTTCGGCAGGGAGAAGATCGAGCACAAGTCGCACGAGCAGATCCTGCTCATGCGCCGTGCGGGCCTCGTCGTGGCCGACGCGCTCGACGCCGTGCGGGCGCGCATCGCCCCGGGGATGACGACGGCCGACCTCGACGCGGTCGCGGAGGAGGTCATCCTCGGCGCGGGGGCGACGCCGTCGTTCCTGGGCTACCACGGATACCCGGCGTCGCTGTGCGTGTCCGTCAACGAGGAGGTCGTCCACGGCATCCCCGGGCCGCGCGTGCTGCAGGAGGGGGACGTCGTCTCGGTCGACTGCGGTGCCATCGTCGACGGGTGGCACGGTGACTCCGCCGTCACCGTGGTGCTGGGTGAGGCGGACCCGCTCGACGTCGAGCTGACGACGACCACCGAGGACGCCCTGTGGGCAGGCATCGCGGCGATCGCGTCCGCCGACCGTCTCGGTGCCGTCGGTGAGGCGGTCGAGGAGGTCGTCGAGCTCGCCGCCGCCCGCGGCGCCAACGGTGGCACGCCGTACGGGATCGTCGAGGACTACGTCGGCCACGGCATCGGCACGGCGATGCACCAGCCGCCGGACGTCCCGAACTTCCGGACCCGCGACCGCGGGGCGAAGGTCCGCCCCGGCCTGTGCGTGGCCGTCGAGCCGATGCTGGTGCGGGGCGCCGAGCCCAACCACGTCCTCGCGGACGACTGGACGGTCGTCACCGACGACGGCTCGCGCGCCGCGCACTGGGAGCACACCGTGGCGGTCCACGAGGGCGGGCTGTGGGTGCTCACCGCACGTGACGGGGGAGCGGAACGCCTGGCCCGCCTGGGCGTCCAGGTCGCACCGCTCTCCTGACAGGTCTCCGACCGCCGCCGTCGCACGCCGGCACGGACCGCTGTCGTCGAGCATGCGGCCGCATGACGTATGATGGTGCGTTGGTTGTGTGCACCGAGCATCTGCCTGCCCTCGTGTCCCCCGTGGACCGGCGGCGGTGGCGCCCGGCGCCGCGTACGACTCCCCACGACGGCACGAGCGCGGACCTGCGCGCCCGATGCCGCCGCGGGGTGCACGGCAGCAGAAGATCGACAGTTAGCGGAGGACATGGCCAAGAAGGACGGCGTCATCGAGATCGAGGGAAGTGTCGTCGAGGCACTCCCCAACGCGATGTTCCGCGTGGAGCTCGCGAACGGCCACAAGGTGCTGGCCCACATCTCGGGGAAGATGCGCCAGCACTACATCCGGATCCTCCCCGAGGACCGTGTCGTGGTGGAGCTCAGCCCGTACGACCTGTCCCGCGGGCGCATCGTCTACCGCTACAAGTAACCACCACTCGACACGCCGTCGCACCGGGAGAGCCGGTGGCACGGCGGCGGAGGAACACGCGATGAAGGTCAAGCCGAGCGTCAAGAAGATCTGCGACAAGTGCAAGGTGATCCGCCGGCACGGTCGCGTCCAGGTGATCTGCGAGAACCTGCGCCACAAGCAGCGCCAGGGCTGAGCAGCACACCTGCAGCACCCGCCCGTCAGGGCAGCAAGCGCACCGTCACTTCGGCGCGGGTCGTCCGACCCGCCCGGTGAACCCCCGGCTCGGAGGCCGGGGCCCGCGGCACAGCGGGATGGTGGTGCGGCAGACCTCCGAACGCAGTACAGGAGCCGTCAGGCACATGGCACGTCTCATCGGTGTGGACCTGCCCCGCGACAAGCGGGTCGAGGTCGCTCTCACCTACATCTACGGGGTCGGACGCACGCGTGCGCAGCAGACCCTCGCCGCCACGGGCATCAGCCCCGACGTCCGGGTCAAGGACCTGGGCGACGCCGAGCTGGTCGCGCTGCGCGACCACCTCGAGGGCAGCTTCAAGCTCGAGGGCGACCTGCGCCGCGAGGTCGCCGCCGACATCCGCCGCAAGGTCGAGATCGGCAGCTACGAGGGCCTGCGTCACCGCCGCGGCCTGCCGGTGCGCGGTCAGCGCACCAAGACCAACGCGCGTACCCGCAAGGGTCCCAAGCGCACCGTCGCCGGCAAGAAGAAGGCCGGGCGCAAGTGACGTCCCGGGCCGGTCGCGCCTGCCGCTGACCGCCCGTCCGTCGCCCTCACGACCCGCAGACCCCGAGAGAAGAAGAGATGCCTCCCAAGTCCCGCACCTCCGTGCGCAAGCCGCGTCGCAAGGAGAAGAAGAACGTCTCCCACGGCCAGGCGCACATCAAGAGCACGTTCAACAACACCATCGTGTCCATCACCGACCCGTCGGGCGCCGTCATCGCGTGGGCGTCCTCCGGCCAGGTCGGCTTCAAGGGCTCGCGCAAGTCGACCCCGTTCGCCGCGCAGCTCGCCGCCGAGGCCGCAGCGCGTCGTGCGCAGGAGCACGGCATGCGCAAGGTCGACGTCTTCGTCAAGGGCCCGGGCTCCGGTCGTGAGACCGCCATCCGCTCCCTGCAGGCGACCGGCCTCGAGGTCGGCTCGATCCAGGACGTCACGCCCCAGGCGCACAACGGCTGCCGCCCCCCGAAGCGTCGCCGCGTCTGACCCCGACGGCCGGGACCGGTAGCGGAAGCACCGGTCCCGGCCCTCGCGCGTCCGTCCGTCGGGCGCGCGGGACCCGGGTTCGACACCCGCACCTCCGTTGGCCGCGCGGACCGAGGCCCGGCCAGCCCAGCAGCACTCGCGGAGCGTCATATGGCGGACGCCCGCGGAGAGGAACCCCACCGTGCTCATCGCACAGCGCCCCACCCTGACCGAAGAGGTCATCTCGGAGCACCGCTCGCGGTTCTCCATCGAGCCCCTCGAGCCCGGCTTCGGCTACACGCTCGGCAACTCCCTGCGCCGCACCCTGCTCTCGTCGATCCCGGGCGCGGCGGTCACGTCGATCCGCATCGACGGCGTGCTGCACGAGTTCTCGACCGTCCCGGGGGTCAAGGAGGACGTCACCGAGATCATCCTCAACATCAAGAACCTCGTCGTCTCCTCGGAGAACGACGAGCCCGTCGTGATGTACCTGCGCAAGCAGGGTGCGGGCGAGGTCTCGGGCGCGGACATCGTCCCGCCGGCGGGTGTCGAGGTGCACAACCCCGAGCTGCACCTGGCGACGCTCAACGAGAAGGGCAAGCTCGAGATCGAGCTCACCGTCGAGCGCGGCCGCGGCTACGTCTCCGCGGCGCAGAACAAGTCGTTCGACGCCGAGATCGGCCGCATCCCGGTCGACTCGATCTACTCGCCCGTCCTCAAGGTGACCTACAAGGTCGAGGCGACGCGTGTCGAGCAGCGCACGGACTTCGACAAGCTCATCGTCGACGTCGAGACGAAGCCGGCGATCAGCCCTCGTGACGCCCTCGCGTCCGCGGGCAAGACGCTGGTCGAGCTCTTCGGCCTGGCGCGCGAGCTCAACGTCGAGGCCGAGGGCATCGAGATCGGCCCCTCGCCGACGGACGCGGCCCTGGCCGCGGACCTGGCGCTGCCGATCGAGGACCTGCAGCTGACGATCCGGTCGTACAACTGCCTCAAGCGCGAGGGCATCCACTCCGTCGGCGAGCTGGTCGCGCGGTCCGAGGCGGACCTGCTCGACATCCGCAACTTCGGCGCGAAGTCGATCACCGAGGTCAAGGAGAAGCTCGCCGAGCTGGGCCTGACCCTCAAGGACAGCCCGCTCGACTTCGACCCTCACGCCAGCGGGTACTACACCGAGGACGAGGGCGACTTCGTCGAGGACGAGCAGTACTGACGCCGGGGAGCGTGCCGGGCCGCCGCTGAGCGACGGACCGGGCGCGACGCCCATCACTGGAACTTCAAGGAGTAGAGACCATGCCCACGCCCACCAAGGGTCCCCGGCTCGGTGGCAGCCCGGCGCACGAGCGGCTGATCCTCGCGAACCTCGCGACGCAGCTGTTCGAGCACAAGCGGATCACCACCACGGAGACCAAGGCCAAGCGCCTGCGCCCCCTCGCCGAGCGTCTCGTCACGCTCGCCAAGCGCGGTGACCTGCACTCGCGTCGTCGCGTCATGACGGTCGTCAAGGACAAGGGCGTCGTGCACGTCCTGTTCACCGAGATCGCCCCCGCGGTCGCCGAGCGCCAGGGCGGCTACACGCGCGTCACGAAGATCGGTCCCCGCAAGGGCGACAACGCGCCCATGGCCGTGATCGAGCTCGTCCTCGAGCCGCTCTCGCCGAAGCAGGCCGTCGTCAAGGAGGCCACGAAGGCCGCCGCGAAGGCCGCCCCCGCTCCCGCCCCGGTCGAGGACGCGCCCGTCGAGGACGCCCCCGTCGCCGAGGACGCGGCTGGCGAGGACACCGCCAAGGCCTGACGTACCACGACGACGGCCCCGGCCCCCGCGAGGGGACCGGGGCCGTCGTCGTGCGGGGAGGGCTGCCCCGTCAGACCGCGCGGGTACGCCGGCGGACGGCCTCCGCCCGGGCGGCCTGGGCGAGCGTCCCGCCGCGGCCCGGCGTCGGCACGACCCCCCGGTCGCCCTCGGGGACGGCCGTGACGGTCGCGGGGCCCGTCACGGCGGGTCCGGCGGCTGCGGGGAGGAACGTGCGGCGCCCGTCACGCAGGCGGTCGACGGCGCCCGTCGCGAGCAGGTCGGCGACGACCGGGTCCAGCGTCCGGCGGGCCAGCACCACGTTCCAGCCCGGCGGGCCGAGCAGCACGAACGCGGTGCCGCCCGGGACGAGAGTGGCGTACACGGTGGCCCCGGGCGTCTCCACGACCGCCCGGATCCCGCCCTCTCCGGCGCCGTCGACGAGCATGAGCGTCGTCGCGACGGCCCGTGCCGCCACGACCACCTCCTCGGGGGACCCGTCGTCGGCGAGCACGACCCGGTCGCCTGGGTCGAGCACGAGGACGTGCGTGACCTCGTCGAGCGCGCGGTGCAGGCGGTCGACGACGTCACGTGCGGGGTCGTCCATGGGGTCCTCGGGGGTGGCGTGACGGATCAGATCTCGAGCTCGTCCTCGAGCGTACGCAGGCCGCGGCGCGCGAGCGCGAGGTTGCCCTTGGCGCGGTCCAGCACGAGGTAGGAGAAGATGCCCGCGAGGTCGGGGCGCGCCGAGATCCGGATCACGTGGAACTGCGTGCCGAGGGTGATGAGGATGTCCTCGATCGTGTCGCCGAGGCCGAGCGCGTCGATCGCGCGCAGCTTGGCCCGGACGACCTCGGTGTTGACGGCGGCCGCGAGCTCGAGGTCGAACGGGACCGTGGACTGCTGCGCGAGCGCCATGCCGCTCGCGAAGTCGACGAGCGCGACGGCGAGGGCACCCTCCTGCTCGAGGATCTTCTTGAGGGCGGCGTCGGGAGTGGCCATGTCGGGTCCTTCGTTCGGGCGGCCGCTCGGGGGTCTCACGGCGTCGGGACGTGCGTTCGGGCGCAGGGGCGCCGCATCGAATGGTCAGGGCACGTACCGGGGACGGCAAGCACGGGTCGTCGGCGATTGACGCGGCATGCGCCGATTGCCGGGACGTTCGCCCGGTCCGTCCCGATCGGATTCACCCTGGCGCGGGCCGGGGTGCCACCCGTGCGGCCCAACCCGGTCGGGCGGTCCCGCACCCGCACGCTCCGCCGGGCTCGACGGCGTGCCGGTGCCGGGGTCCGGGGCTAGCGTCGCCGGGGTGAGCACCTCGGTGGACGGCGTCCCGGTGGTGCTCGTGCACGGTCTGCGCACGTCGCGCACGATGTGGCGGGCGCAGGCCGACGCGCTCGAGGCGTACGGGCGCCGGGTCGTCGCGGTGGACCTGCCCGGGCACGGGGCGCGCCGCGGCACGCGGTTCACGCTCGCGGGCGCGGTCGACGCGGTGCGCGACGCGGTCGACGGCCTCGGCGGACGGGCGCTCGTCGTCGGGCTGTCGCTCGGCGGCTACACGGCGATCGCCCACGCCGCGCGTCACCCGGAGCAGGCTGCGGGCGTGGTGGCCGCGGGGTGCTGCACGCAGCCGTACCGCGCGCTGGTGGACGGCTGGGCCGTGGCCGCGCGGGGCTTCGCGCGCATGCCCGACCGCGGTGCGGCCGTCAACGGGTTCCTCGTGCGGCGGGTCCTGCCGCCGGCGGGCGTGCAGGACGTCGGGGCCGGCGGGTTCGCGCTCGACGTGGTGGAGGACGTGCTGCGCGAGGTCGGCGGCGCGGATCCGCTGGCCGACCTCGGGCGCATCGAGGCACCCGTCTGGTTCGTCAACGGTCGCCTCGACCACTTCCGCACGCAGGAGCGTCGGTTCGTCGCGGCAGCGCAGGACGCCCGCCTCGTGGTGGTGCCCGGGGCGACGCACCTGGTCAGCCTCGTCGCGCCGGCGCGGTTCACGCGGGTCGTCCTCGAGGCGGCCGACGAGGTCGACCGCCGGGCCGGTGGCTGAGACGGTCGCTCAGGCCGACAGGTCCCACGCGCGGACGCCGCCGACGATGCCTGCCTGGTTCGGCACGACCACGACGTCGTCGCCGAGCCGTGCGAGCGTCGCCGAGGTGATCCGCCGGCTGTTCCCGCCGCCGAGGTAGAGGCGGTCCCAGTGGAAGACGGGCCGGAACCCCTCGACGACCCGGCGGACCCGTCGTGACCAGAGCCCGTCGCCGAGACGGGCGCGCTCGTGCTCGCCGACGTACGCGTCGTACGTCGTGCCCCACCGCACGGGGGCGTGCGACAGCTCCAGGTGCGGGGCCAGGCGCCCGCCGTCGAAGACGGCCGACCCCAGCCCGGTGCCGAGCGTGAGGACGAGCTCGAGCCCGGTACCGGACACGACACCGGCCCCGTGCACCTCGGCGTCGTTGAGCACGAGCGTCGGGACGCCGAGCCGCTCCTCGAGCATCGCCCGCACGTCGCAGCCCGCCCACGCCGCCGCGAGCTCGGGGACGACGGCCGTCCGTGGACCCGACCGCGTGACGTAGTGGGGTGTCGCGACGACCACGCCGTGCCGGATCATCCCCGGGACGCCGACCGTGGCCCGTGCGGCGGGCGGCAGACCGGCGGCGATCGTCGCGACGGTCTCGACGAGCCGCTCGGGCGGCAGCGGGTAGGGGGTGGGGACGCGCACCGGTGGGACGTGCAGGGTGCCCGACGCGTCCAGCACGGACGCCTTGATGCCGCTGCCGCCGCAGTCGACGGCGAGCGTGAAGGGGTCGTGGTCGCGCGGCACCCGACCACGCTAGCGCGCGACCGGCGCCCGGGTGCGGGACGGCCGGGCCCGGGCGCTACCGTGTGCCGCGTGGACGCGGTGGACGAGGACGGCAGGGGCCGCGCGGGCAGCACGGACGGGCACGGCACGGGTGCGACCGTCGGAGCGGCCGTGCAGGACGTGCCGGTGCGGCTGCGTCTCGACCTCGCGTACGACGGGACGGCCTTCGCCGGGTGGGCCCGCCAGCCGACGCTCCGCACGGTCCAGGGGGTGCTCGAGGACGCGCTCGCCCTGGTGCTGCGCAGCGGGCCGCGCGGCGAGGCACCGCCGCGGCTGACGGTCGCGGGCCGGACGGACTCCGGTGTGCACGCGCGCGGGCAGGTGGCCCACGTCGACGTCGTGCCGGCCGCGCTGGAGGCCGTGCGGGGGCGCAGCGACCGCCCGGTGCTCGACGTGCTCCGCACGCGCCTGACGGGCGTCCTCGACGACGACGTGGTGGTCCGGGACGTGACGCCCGCTCCCGCGGGCTTCGACGCGCGCTTCTCGGCGCTGCGGCGTCGGTACGCCTACCGGGTGGGGGACGACCCGTCGCTGCGCGACCCGCTGCGGCGGGCGCACGTGCTGCAGCACCGGCAGCCCCTCGACGTGGCGGCGATGGACGCCGCCGCGTCCACCCTGGTCGGCCGGCACGACTTCGCGGCGTACTGCAAGCCGCGCCCGGACGCGACGACGATCCGCACGCTGGAGGCGTTCGGGTGGTCGCGGGTGGCCGACGGCCCCGACGCGGGGCTCGTCGTCGCCCACGTGCAGGCCGACGCGTTCTGCCACTCGATGGTGCGCGCGCTGGTCGGGGCGAGCCTCGCGGTCGGGGAGGGGCGCCGGCCCGTGGGGTGGCCCTCCGAGCTGCTGCGCTCGCGCCGCCGCGAGGGCGGGGCCACCGTCGTCGCCGCGCACGGCCTGACGCTGGAGGAGGTGACCTACCCGCCCGACGCCGAGCTGGCGGTGCGTGCGGACCGGACGCGGGCGCGGCGGCAGGCCCACGAGGCCCAGACCGCCGCCCCCGCCGGCCCCGGGCCCGCCGGGTCGGGCGGGCCCGGGGACTGCTGCGGCTGAGGACCTGTCAGAGGTCCTCGTCGTCGTCGGTGTCGACGTACTCCTCCTCGACGAGGTGCACGGCGGCCTCCTCGGCCGAGGCGGCCCCGCCCGCGACGCCCGCGTCGACCGCGAACTCGTCGGTGCCGCCCGCGTCGACGGCGTCGGGGTCGGCGACCAGGCGCCCGGCGCGCAGCTCCTCCCGGTCGCCGGTGGGACGCGGCGTGCGCTCCCAGACCTCGGGCTCCTCCTGGAGCACCCGCTGGTCGAGGCTCTCGCCGTGCGCCTCCTCCCACGCGGTCTCGCCCCACGTGGACGTGCGTGCCCGCTCGGGAGGCGACCACCCCTCGTCGAGGAGGTCGTCCACGCCGCGCTCGACGAGGGTGTCCTCCTTGGGCAGCTGGTCGGTGTCGCCCTCGGCGCCCAGCGCGGGGTCGGTGCTCGTGGCGGGGGTGTCCTCGGTCATGCCCCGAGCCAAGCACCGTGCACGGCGGGGCGCCACACCAGCGCCCCGGACGGGCGGTGAGGGGCAATGCGCTTCCCGTCGGCGGTCCGCGGCACGGACACTGGGGGCATGGGTCATCTCGACGTCGCCGGGGTCGGGTACGTCCTGCCCGACGGGCGGCCGCTGCTGCACGACGTGTCGTTCCGGGTCGCCGACGGGGCGCGGGTCGCCCTGGTCGGGCCCAACGGCGTCGGCAAGTCCACGCTCCTGCGGATCGTCGCCGGTGAGCTCGCGGCGCACGCGGGCTCGGTGACCGGCAGCGGGGGGCTGGGCGTCATGCGCCAGGACGTCGGACGGGTGCGCGACGACCGGTCGGTCCGGGACCTGCTCGCCTCGCTGGCGCCGGCGTCGCTGCGTGCGGCGGCGGCCGAGCTCACGGCGGCCGAGCTGCTGATGATGGAGGTCGACGACGAGCCGGCGCAGATGCGGTACGCGCAGGCGCTCGCCGACTGGGCGGACGTCGGTGGCTACGAGGCCGAGGTCACCTGGGACCGGGTGACGGACGCGGTGCTGTCGGTGCCGTTCGAGCGGGCGCAGCACCGTGAGGTCCGCACCCTGTCGGGGGGCGAGCAGAAGCGCCTGGTGCTGGAGGCGCTGCTGCGGGGGCCCGACCAGGTGCTGCTGCTCGACGAGCCCGACAACGCCCTCGACGTGCCGACCAAGCGCTGGCTGGAGGACCGGCTCGTGGAGTCGGGCCGCAGCGTGCTGCTCGTCAGCCACGACCGGGAGACGCTCTCGCGGGTGGCCACGCACGTGGCGACGCTCGAGCCCACCGAGGTCGGCGCCCAGGTCTGGGTGCACGGGGGAGGGTTCGCCGGCTACGGGCAGGCGCGCGAGGACCGCCGGTCGCGGCTGGCCGAGCTCCTGCGCCGCTGGGAGGAGGAGCACGCGCAGCTGCGCGAGCTGGTGCTGACGCTGCGGCAGAAGGCCGCGTTCAACGACGGCCTGGCCTCGCGCTACCAGGCGGCGCAGACGCGGCTGCGCCGCTTCGAGGAGGCCGGGCCGCCGACCGTCGTGGTGCCCGAGCAGCGGGTCACGGTCCGGCTGCGCGGGGGGCGGACGGCGAAGCGGGCCGTGGTGGCCCGGGAGCTGGCCCTCACGCGCCTGCTGCAGCCGTTCGACCTGGAGGTCTGGTACGGCGAGCGCGTGGCCGTGCTGGGGTCCAACGGCTCGGGCAAGTCGCACCTGCTGCGCCTGCTCGCGGCGGGCGGCTCCGACCCGGGCCCGGACCAGGAGCCCGCCGGCGACCTCGTCCCCGACGCGGTGCCGCACACCGGCTCGGTCGTGCTCGGCTCCCGGGTCCGTCCGGGCTGGTTCGCGCAGAACCACCCGCGTCCCGACCTGGTGGGCCGCACGCTGCTCGACGTGCTGCACCGGGGCGACGGCCGCCGGGCCGGCCTGGCCCGGGACGCGGCCAGCCGCGCGCTGGACCGCTACGAGCTGGTGGCCGCCGCCGAGCAGCGCTACGAGACGCTCTCGGGCGGTCAGCAGGCGCGGCTCCAGATCCTGCTGCTCGAGCTCGGCGGGGCCACGCTCCTGCTGCTCGACGAGCCCACGGACAACCTCGACCTGCACTCGGCGGAGGCGCTGGAGACGGGGCTCGCCGCGTTCGAGGGCACGGTCCTCGCGGTCACGCACGACCGGTGGTTCACGCGCACGTTCGACCGCTTCCTCGTGGTGGGTGCGGACGGGACGGTCGTGGAGACGCCCGAACCCGTGTGGGACGTGGCGCGCGTCGACCGCGCCCGCTGACCGCCCGCTGACCACCCACGGACCGCCCGCCGACCGGCCCTGGCCTGCGCGTCGGCGGCGTCGCCCACGTCACCCGGGACCGGGTTTTGCCGACGCTGAACGGTGCCGTACTCTGTTGTGTCGTTGTGCGTCCCCTGTCGCGCACCGGTGGCTTCTCACCACCGTGTGCCGATGGCCGTCCTGGTGCGATCCCACTCGCTGGGGCGGGATGCTCCGACAGCCATCCTCGGCCGCCCCGCTCGTGCGGGACCGGCCTTGACACGCAACACGAGACAGAGGCCCACACCCGTGCGCACGTACACCCCGAAGCCCGGCGACGTCGAGCGGACCTGGTACGTCATCGACGCGAGCGATGTCGTCCTCGGCCGCCTGGCCACCCATGTGGCCACGCTGCTGCGCGGCAAGCACAAGCCCACCTTCGCGCCCCACGTGGACGGCGGTGACTTCGTCATCGTCATCAACGCCGCGAAGATCGCCCTCACCGGCAACAAGCGCGAGACCAAGCTCGCCTACCGTCACTCGGGCTACCCGGGCGGACTCCGGGCGACCCCGTACTCGGAGCTGCTCGAGAAGCACCCCGAGCGCGCCATCGAGAAGGCCGTCCGTGGGATGCTCCCCCGGACGACCCTCGGCCGCCAGCAGCTGAGCAAGCTGAAGGTGTACGCCGGCTCCGAGCACCCGCACGCAGCCCAGCAGCCGAAGCCGTTCGAGCTGACCCAGGTGGCGCAGTAAGCCTCGGGCTGCTGCGGCAGTGACGAACACAGAACGCGAGGATCCCGTGGCCGAGACCACCGTCGAGAACGAGTTCGAGGGCGAGACGCCCAGCACCTACACGAGCGAGTCGTCCGCGCCGACCGGCCGTGGCCAGAGCCTCACGGCTCCGGGCCAGGCGCTGGGTCGCCGCAAGGAGGCCGTCGCCCGCGTCCGTCTGGTCCCTGGCACCGGCCAGTGGACCATCAACGGCCGCACGCTCGAGGACTACTTCCCCAACAAGGTCCACCAGCAGCTGGTCAACGACCCGCTGAAGCTCGTGGACGTCGAGGGCCGGTTCGACGTCGTCGCCCGCATCAACGGCGGCGGCGTGTCGGGCCAGGCCGGTGCGCTGCGCCTGGGCATCGCCCGTGCGCTGAACGCCATCGACGCCGAGAACAACCGCCCGGCGCTGAAGAAGGCCGGCTTCCTCACGCGTGACGCCCGTGTGGTGGAGCGCAAGAAGGCCGGTCTGAAGAAGGCCCGCAAGGCGCCGCAGTACTCGAAGCGCTGACGCAGCGTTCCCGCTCGACGGCCCCGGCGGTTCACCAGAACCCCGGGGCCGTCGGCGTGCTCGGGGTCGGCGCGCCGCGCCGGCGGTGGGGGAGCAGGCAGGTGCCAGGACGGCGGGCGTACCGTGAGGGCGGCCGCCGGGACGAGGGAGTCGTGTGATGGGTCGACTGTTCGGCACGGACGGCGTGCGCGGGCTGGCCAACCGGGACGTGACGGCGGAGGTGGCGCTCGACCTGTCGGTCGCCGCCGCCCACGTGCTCGGGAGCATCGGGGCGTTCGAGGGCCACCGCCCCCGCGCCATCGTCGGCAGGGACCCCCGCGCGTCGGGCGAGTTCCTGGCCGCCGCGGTCGCCGCGGGGCTCGCGTCGGCGGGCGTCGACGTCGACATGGTCGGCGTGCTGCCGACGCCGGCCGTCGCGCACCTGACGGCGTCGCGCGGCGTGGACCTGGGCGTCGTCATCTCGGCGTCGCACAACCCGATGCCCGACAACGGCATCAAGTTCCTCGCGCGCGGCGGCCACAAGCTCGACGACGAGCTGGAGAAGGCCATCGAGGCGCGCATGGGCGAGCACTGGGAGCGCCCCGTCGGTGCCGGTGTCGGCCGCATCCGGATCGACGTCGGGCTCGCGGGCGAGCAGTACGTCCAGCACCTCGTGGGCACCGTGCAGCACCCGCTCGACGGGCTGCGGATCGTCGCCGACTGCGCGAACGGCGCCGCGTCCGAGGTCGGCCCCGCGGCGCTGCGGGCCGCCGGTGCGGACGTCGTCGTCATCAACGCGTCCCCGGACGGGCGCAACATCAACGAGGAGTCCGGGTCGACGCACCCGGAGCCGCTCCAGGCGGCCGTCCTCGCGGCGCACGCGGACCTCGGCGTGGCGTTCGACGGCGACGCCGACCGCTGCCTGGCGGTCGACGCGGACGGTCGGGTCGTGGACGGCGACCAGATCATGGGCGTGCTCGCGATCGCCCTCGCGGAGCGGGACGGGCTCGCGCACGGCACGCTCGTCACGACGGTCATGAGCAACCTGGGGCTGCGCCTGGCCATGCAGGCCGCGGGCATCGCGACCGTCGAGACGGCGGTCGGCGACCGGTACGTCCTCGAGGCCATGCGGGCCGGCGGGTACGGGCTCGGCGGCGAGCAGTCCGGCCACATCATCCTCGCCGAGCACGCCACGACCGGGGACGGGGTGCTGACCGCGCTGCAGCTGGCGTCGCGCGTGGCGGCCACCGGGCGTCCCCTCGGCGAGCTCGCGGCCGTCGTGCGGCGCCTGCCGCAGACGCTGGTCAACGTCCCCGGCGTCGACCGGGGGCGCACCGACGACGACGTCCTGCTCGATGCGGTGCGCTCGGCGGAGAAGGAGCTCGGGGAGACCGGGCGGGTGCTGCTGCGCCCCTCCGGCACGGAGCCGCTCGTGCGGGTCATGGTCGAGGCCGCGACGCAGGCGGAGGCCGACCGGGTCGCCCACGAGCTCGCGGAGGTCGTGCGCGAGCGGCTCGCGCTGTGAGCGACCGGCGGGCGACGGTCGTCCGCGACCTCGTGCGCCGGCTGCTCGACGACGCGGACGGCGCGGGGACGGCGCCGATCGTCCAGGTCGGGCACCCGGTGCTGCGCGCCGCGGCGTTCCCCTGCGACGGTCAGCTCGACGACGCGGACCTCGCGCAGCTGGTCGCCCTCATGCAGCGCACGATGCGCGCGGCACCGGGTGTGGGCCTGGCCGCACCGCAGATCGGGATCCCGCTCGCGCTGGCGGTCGTGGAGGACCCGGGCGTCGACGACGCCGAGGTCGCCCGCGTCCGGGAGCGCGACCGGCTGCCCTTCCGGGTGCTCGTCAACCCCGCGTACGAGCCCGTCGGCGAGGACCGCGTCGGGTTCTACGAGGGGTGCCTGAGCGTGGTCGGCTACCAGGCCGTCGTCGCCCGCCCGCGGTCGGTGCGGCTGCGGGCCCACGACGCGTCGGGCGCCGTGGTCGACGAGGTCGTCACCGGCTGGGCGGCGCGGATCGTGCAGCACGAGATGGACCACCTGCGCGGCACGCTCTACCTGGACCGCGCCGAGATGCGGTCGCTGTCCGCGACCGACAGGCTGGGAGCGCACTGGGCGTCGCAGCCCGTGCCGCTCGAGGCGTCTCGGGCGCTGGGCTTCGCGCTGCCGACGCCCGCCGGACCTGGCGGGGCCGCGCCGCGCTGACGGGAGGTGCTCGTGCGCCCGTTCCTCTTCCTGGGGGTGCGGCCCGAGGACGGGCCGGCCGACGACGAGTACGCCGCGATGCTGCGCTGCACGGGCCTCGACGAGCGGGACCTGCGCCGGGTGCGCGTCGAGGCGGCGCCGCTCGCCCCCGTCGACCCGCGTGAGGTCGCCGGGGTCGTGCTGGGGGGCGGGCCGTTCCAGGTCAGCGACCCCGAACGCACGAAGTCGGCGGTGCAGCGCCGCGTCGAGTCCGACCTGGCCCGGCTCCTCGACGTCGTCGTCGCGGCCGACCTGCCGTTCCTCGGCGCCTGCTACGGCATCGGCACGCTCGGCCGGCACCAGGGCGGGCGGGTCGACCGCACGTACGGCGAGCCCGTCGGCGCGGTGCGGGTGGAGCTGACGCCCGAAGGTCGGTCCGACCCGGTGATCGGTGTCGGGCCGGCGATCTTCGAGGCGTTCGGCGGGCACAAGGAGGCGCTGCGGGCGGCACCGCCGGGAGCGACGCTGCTGGCCCGGTCGCCGGGCGCGCCCGTGCAGGCATTCCGCGTCGGGCGCCACGTGTACGCGACGCAGTTCCACCCCGAGCTCGACACGGACGGGCTCGTCACCCGCGTGCAGGCGTACCGGCACGAGGGGTACTTCGCGCCGCAGGAGCTCGAGGACGTCGTCGCCCGGGCCCGGGCCGCCGCGACGGTGCAGGCCCCGCCGGTCCTGCGGGCGTTCGTCGACATGGCCCTCCGCCTGCAGGACGACCGCACCGTGGACGGAGGGCGACCTCGGGGGGATCTGCGCACGGCTCAGGGCTGAATCGGGGTGTCCCCGGGTGTTCGCCGGGCCCGTCGGGCTCTAGCGTGGGTCCTGTCGACCTGCTCGGGTCGGGGGGTCGGGGAGACGGGGACGCATGGTCGAGGACTGGGCACTGCAGCTGGCCGGGTCGCCCTGGGTGCTCGTGGTGCTGCTCGCGCTCACGACGATCGACGGGTTCTTCCCGCCGGTCCCCAGCGAGTCCGTCGTGATCGCGCTCGCCTCGCTGTCCGTCTCGACGGGCGCTCCCGCCCTGTGGCCGGTCGTGGCGGTGGCCGCGGTGGGCGCGTTCCTCGGCGACCAGGTGGCGTACCAGATCGGGTCAGCCGTGGACCTGCGGCGCCTGCGCCTGTTCCGCGGGCGTCGCGGCCGCCGGGTGCTGGACTGGGCCGAGCACGCGCTGACGCACCGGGGCGCGTCCTTCATCATCGCCGCGCGGTACATCCCGATCGGGCGCGTCGCGGTGAACATGACCGCCGGGTCGCTCGGCTTCCGACGGCGCCGGTTCGTGCTGCTCACGGGCATCGCCGCCGTCACGTGGGCGCTCTACTCGACCGCGATCGGCATCGGCGCCGGGCACGTGCTGGAGGAGCGCCCGCTGCTCGGCGTCGTGGTCGGCGTGGTCGGCGGGCTCCTGCTCGGCGTGGTGGTCGACTGGGTGCTGCGCCGCCTCCTCGGGCTGCCGCCGCAGGCGCTGGTCGGGCGCGGCGACGCCGTCGTCGTCGCCGGGCCCCGGGGTGCCGCCACGGTCGGCGCCGAGCGGGACACGACCGCCGCCTGAGACCGCCTCCTGGAACCGCCGGCGCACGTCCGTGCCGGACCGGTGTCCAGGTCACAGGGACCTCACGATCGGGCACGGCCGGGCAACGATCCGGTATCGACCGGACGGGTGACACGTCCGCCCGCCTAGTCTCGGGGGCAGGGCGCCGCCGACGCCGTCCTGCGCGCACCGCGAGCCCTCCGGGGCCGACCCGTGGTGCGCTTCCGGGCGGGACGAGGAGGCGGCGACGTGGCACGTGCAGGGCGGGTGACCGGCGCCGTGGCGCTCGTGCTCGCGCTGGCCGGGTGCGCCGACGCGGCGAGCGCGGGGCAGGACGCCGGTGCGGCGACCGCCGAGGTCCACGCCGGTGCCTCGTGCCTGGCCGCGCCCGTGCTCGACGTCCTGGGCCTGAGCCTGGACCCGTCGCTCGCACCCTCGCCGGCGGTCACGGCGGGTGTCGAGACGGCGCGCGGGGCGCCGCCGGAGGGGTTCGTCGCCGACACCGTGCTCGTCTGCGAGCGCGGTGCGACGCTGCGGGACTCGGCGGGGGAGTGGCGCTCGGTGCGGGCGACCCGCCTCGAGGGTGACCTGACCCCGCTCCTGGCGGGTGTCGACCGTGCGTCGACCGTCTGCACCGGTGGTCCGGGCCCGCAGGTGTGGCTGCTGGACGCGCTGGAGGACGCGGTCCTGCTGGAGCCGTGGGCGGTGTGCGGCGCCGACGGCGTGGCGGCTGCGCTCGACGACCTCGACGTCGTGGCCGTCACCGAGCACCCGGTCGCGCTCGTGACGGACGCGGGCCCCGGGTCCGTCGCGGGCTGACCCCGGCTCAGAGCTTGCGCAGGCGCACGCGCTGCACGGCGTGGTCCGGCCCCTTGCGCAGCACGAGCGTGGCCCGGCTGCGGGTCGGCAGGATGTTCTGCTCGAGGTTGGGCGCGTTGATCGAGTCCCAGATGCTCTCGGCCCGGGCGACCGCCTCGTCGTCGCTCAGCGCGGCGTACCGGTGGAAGTACGACGTGGGCTGGGCGAAGGCCGTCGCGCGCAGCGACAGGAACCGGTCGACGTACCACTGCTTCACGTCGGGCGTGCGCGCGTCGACGTAGATGGAGAAGTCGAAGAAGTCGCTGACCGCCAGGTTCGACGTGCCCTCGGGCGTCGGGCGGGCCGGCTGCAGCACGTTCAGACCTTCGACGATGAGGACGTCGGGCTGGCGGACCACCACCTGGGCGTCCGGGACGATGTCGTACGTGAGGTGGTCGTACACCGGGACCGCGACCTCCGGGCGACCGGCCTTGACCTTGGACACGAACCGCAGCAGCGCGCGCCGGTCGTAGGACTCGGGGAACCCCTTGCGCTGGAGCAGGCCGCGCCGCTCCAGCTCGGCGTTGGGGTGCAGGAAGCCGTCCGTGGTGACGAGCTCGACCCGGGGCGTGGCCGGCCAGCGGGCGATGAGCTCGCGCAGCAGGCGTGCCGTCGTGGACTTGCCGACCGCGACGGACCCTGCGACGCCGATGACGAAGGGCGTGCGGCCCACGTCCTCGCGCAGGAACGTGCTCGACGCCTGGTGCAGTCCCTGCGTCGCCCCGATGTAGAGGTTCAGCAGGCGCGACAGCGGCCGGTAGATCGCGTCCACCTCGGCCAGGTCGATCGGGTCGCCGAGCCCGCGCAGGTGCTCGACGTCGGCGTCGGTCAGCGGCAGGGGGGTGGACGCCGACAACCGGGTCCAGGCCTCCCTGTCGAGGTCGACGTAGGGCGTCGAGGGGGCGACGGTGGGGGTCGACGTCGGCACCCGTCGATTGTGGACCATCGCGCGGGCCTGCGCGGACCGGCGTCCGCGGCGGGGCGCCGCACGCGGGGCAGGGCAGGGGCAGGGCAGGGGCAGGGCGGGGCCGGGCGTCCCGACCGGCCGCTAGGATCGGCGCCATGTGTGGGATCGTCGGATACGTCGGGGACCAGCTGCCCAGCGCTCGCCCGCTCGAGGTCGTGCTCGAAGGGCTGCGGCGCCTCGAGTACCGCGGTTACGACTCGGCAGGCGTGGCGCTCGTCGCCCCCGGCAGCGAGCTCGCGACCGCCAAGAAGGCCGGCAAGCTCGTCAACCTCGTCGACGAGCTCGACGCCCGGCCGCTGCCCGCGGCGACGGCGGCGATCGGGCACACCCGGTGGGCGACGCACGGCGGGCCCACCGACGCCAACGCGCACCCGCACGTGTCGGGCGACGTGGCGATCATCCACAACGGCATCGTCGAGAACTTCGCGCTGCTCAAGGCCGAGCTCGTCGCCGACGGCGTGACGTTCGCGTCCGAGACCGACACCGAGGTCGTCGCGCACCTCGTCGCCCGCGCGTACGACGCGTCGAAGGACCTCACGGACGCGCTCACCCAGGTCGCGAGGCGTCTCGAGGGCACCTTCACGCTGCTGGCCGTGCACGCGGCGCTGCCCGACACGGTCGTGGGGGCCCGGCACGACTCCCCGCTCGTCGTCGGGCTCGGCGAGGGCGAGAACTTCCTCGGCTCGGACGTGTCGGCGTTCATCGCCTCGACGCGCGAGGCCCTCGAGCTCGGCCAGGACCAGGTCGTGACGATCACGCCGACCTCGGTGTCCGTGACGGGCTTCGACGGCGAGCCGGCGCAGGCGCGCCGCTTCACGGTGGACTGGGACGCGAAGGCCGCCGAGAAGGGCGGCTTCCGCTCGTTCATGGACAAGGAGATCCACGACCAGCCGCAGGCGGTCGCGGACACCCTGCTGGGCCGCACCGACACCACGGGCCGCCTCGTGCTCGACGAGATGCGCATCGACGAGTCGGTGCTGCGCTCCGTCGACAAGATCGTCGTGGTCGCGTGCGGCACGGCCGCCTACGCCGGGCACGTCGCGAAGTACGCCATCGAGCACTGGTGCCGCATCCCCGTCGAGGTCGAGCTCGCGCACGAGTTCCGCTACCGCGACCCGGTCGTCGACGACCGCACGCTCGTCGTCGCGGTCTCCCAGTCGGGGGAGACGATGGACACCCTCATGGCGGTGCGCCACGCCAAGGAGCAGGGCGCCACGACCCTCGCGATCGTCAACACCCACGGGTCGACGATCCCGCGCGAGTCCGACGCCGCGCTGTACACGCACGCGGGGCCGGAGATCGCCGTCGCGTCGACGAAGGCGTTCCTCGCCCAGATCACGGCCGCCTACCTGCTGGGCCTGTACCTGGCGCAGCTGCGGGGCAACAAGTTCCCCGACGAGATCAGCGCGATCATGGCCGAGCTGCGGCAGATGCCGGAGAAGATCCAGCAGGTGCTCGACCGTGCGGACCGGGTGCGCGAGATCGCCCGGTGGATGGCCGACACGCAGTCGGTGCTGTTCCTCGGCCGGCACGTCGGGTACCCGGTGGCCATGGAGGGCGCGCTCAAGCTCAAGGAGCTGGCGTACATCCACGCCGAGGGCTTCGCGGCGGGCGAGCTCAAGCACGGGCCGATCGCGCTCATCGAGCCCGGCCAGCCGGTGTTCGTCGTGGTGCCGTCCCCGCGCGGGCGGGACTCGCTGCACTCGAAGATCGTCTCGAACATCCAGGAGATCCGGGCCCGCGGTGCTCGCACGCTCGTCATCGCCGAGGACGGCGACGAGGCGGTCGTGCCGTACGCCGACGAGGTCTTCTCGGTGCCGCAGTCCTCGACGCTGCTCGCGCCGCTGCTCACCGTGGTCCCGCTGCAGGTGTTCGCGGCCGAGCTGGCGACCGCGAAGGGCCTGGACGTCGACCAGCCGCGCAACCTGGCGAAGTCCGTCACGGTCGAGTGATCGTCGGGGTCGGCATCGACGTCGTCGACGTCGCCCGGTTCGTCGCGACGCTGGAGCGGGCCCCGGGGCTGCGCGAGCGCCTGTTCACGCCCGCCGAGCGGGACATGCCCGCGACGTCGCTCGCCGCCCGGTTCGCGGCCAAGGAGGCGATCGCCAAGGCGCTCGGCGCACCGCCCGGCATGAGCTGGCAGGACGCGACCGTCCGCCGGGTCGCGGGCGCGCAGCCGGTCGTCGAGGTCACCGGCACCGTGCTGGCGCGCGCCGACGCGCTGGGGGTGGACCGGTTCCACCTGTCGATCTCCCACGACGCGGGCATCGCGTCGGCGGTGGTCGTCGCCGAGCGCGACACCTGACGCCCCCGGGGCTCGGTGGCGTCAGGCGTCGGCGCGAGGCGTCCGTGCCTCAGCGCAGGTGCGGCACGACCTCGCGCGCGAACAGCTCGATGCCGGAACGGTCGTACGCGGCCTCCGCGAAGTACGTGATCGCGTACGTCATGCCGAGGTCCTGCAGGGCCCGCAGCTGCTCGACGAGCTGCTCGGGCGTCCCGACCAGCGGACCGTCGCGGAACTGCCCCGCGACCTCGGCGGCCTTCGAGGGCACGGTCGCGGCGTAGTGCTGCTCGATCCACGCCAGGCGGTCGTCGACCTCGGCCTGCGTGGCGCCGACGACCACGTTGTAGTTGGCCGAGCGCGTGATCTCGTCGAAGTCGCGACCGACGTCCGCGCAGTGCCCGCGCAGCACCTCGGACTTGTGCGCGAACCCCTCGGGGGCCCCGTCGAAGTTCGTGTAGCGGGCGTGCTTCGCGGCGATGCGCAGGGTCTTCTTCTCGCCGCCGCCGGCGATCCACAGCGGCGGGCCGCCCGCCTGCAGGGGCAGCGGCGACAGCTGGGCACCGTCCACCTGGTAGTGCTCGCCGTGGAGCGTGGCGGTGCCCGTCGTCCACAGCTGCTCGAAGATCTGCACGCCCTCGTCGAGCATCGCGATCCGGGTGCCGGCCGTCGGGAAGCCGTACCCGTAGGCCCGCCACTCGTGCTCGTACCAGCCGGCGCCGATGCCCATCTCGACGCGGCCGCCGGAGATGACGTCCGCGGTGGTGGCGACCTTGGCCAGGTACGCCGGGTTGCGGTACGCCATGCACGTGCACATCTGGCCGAGCCGCACCCGCGACGTCGCCGCGGCGAACGCGCTGATCAGGCTCCACGCCTCGTGCGTCGCCTCGCCGTTGGGCTCGGGCACGGCGTGGAAGTGGTCGTAGACCCAGACCGACTCGAAGGCGTCGCCGTCGTCGGCCCACGTGGCGAGGTCACGCATGACCGGCCAGTGCTCGCGGGTCTCGATGCCGGTGAGGTCCTGCCGCCAGCCCTGGGGGATGAAGAGTCCGAAGCGCATGGGTCGCACGCTACCGGCGGGCCCCGGCCCGCGCCGCGCGGCCGCGCCTCGCACCGGCGCCCCGGACGGGCCAGGATGGGCGGGTGCTGCTGACCTGGGACGCCGCGGCCGTGCGCGCCGCCGAGGAGCCGCTGCTGCGCGACGGCGCGCCGCTGATGGCACGCGCCGCGACGGGGCTCGCGCACCACGTGGCGCGCCTGCTGCGCGGCGCGCGCGGCGCCGTGCGCGGTGCGCACGCGGTGCTGCTCGTCGGCGGGGGGAACAACGGCGGTGACACGTTGCACGCCGGGGCGCTGCTCGCGCGCCGCGGGGTGCGCGTCACGGCGCTGACGACCGTCGCGCACCCCCACGCCGAGGGGCTCGCCGCGCTGCGGACCGCCGGCGGCCGCGTGCTGCCGGTGCCGGACGGCGACCTCCCCGCGCCCGTGCGCGACGCGCTCGACGGCGCCGACGTCGTGCTCGACGGGCTCCTCGGGCTGGGGGCCCGCCGCGGGGGCGTGCGCGGGCCCGGGGCGGGGCTCGTGGCCCCGCTCGCCGACCTGCGGGGCCGCGCGGGCGCCGGCCCGCTCGTCGTCGCCGTGGACCTCCCCTCGGGCGTCGGCGTGGACGACGGGACGTGCGCGGGACCGGTGCCCGTCGCCGACGTGACGGTGACGTTCGGGGCGCCGCAGCCCGCGCACGTGCTGCCGCCGGCGGCCGGGGCGGTCGGCGACCTCGTCGTCGTCGACATCGGTCTCGACCTGGCCGGGCCGCCCGCCGTCGCCCGGCTGGAGGCCGCCGACGTCGTCGACCTGTGGCCGGTCCCGTCGGCGTCCGGGCACAAGTACGTGCGCGGCGTCGTCGGCGTCGTCGCCGGCTCGGCCGCGTACCCCGGGGCCGCGGTGCTCGCGACGTCGGGCGCGCTGCGGGCAGGCGTCGGGATGGTCCGGTACCTCGGCGACGCGCCCGTCGTGGCCGCGCACCCCGAGGTCGTCGCCGGCCCCGGGCGCGTCCAGGCGTGGGTGGTGGGCCCGGGCGTGGGCCCGGACGACGACGTGCAGCGTTCCCGGGCGCGGGACGCCGTGGCCCGCGCCGGGTCGCACGGCGAGCCGGTCGTGGTCGACGCCGGCGCCCTCGACCTGCTGCCCCCGCACGTCCCGCCGCACGTGGTGCTGACCCCGCACGCCGGCGAGCTCGCCACGCTCCTCACCGCCCGGGGCGCCGCGGTCTCCCGCGCCGACGTGGAGGCGTCGCCCTGGGAGCACGCCCGGCGCGCCCACGAGGCCACGGGCGCCACCGTGCTGCTCAAGGGGCCCGTGACGGTCGTCGTCGGCCCGCACGGCGCGGCCTACGCCCAGGCCGACGGCCCGCCGTGGCTGGCCACGGCCGGGGCCGGCGACGTCCTCGCCGGCGTGCTGGGCGCCGTCCTCGCGGGCCGTGCGGCCGACGTCGCGGCCGACCCGACGCTGCCCGCGGCGCTCGCCGCCCTGGCCGCGCTCGTGCACGGGCGGGCGGCGCACGCGGCCAACCCCGGCGGGCCCGTCACGGCGTCCGCCGTCGCCGACGCGGTCCCGGCGACCGTCGCCGCGCTGCTCGGCGGGACGGCACGGTGACGACCCCGCTGCCCGCGCCGCTCGCCGCCCGGGTGGACGCGCTGCTGGCCCGGGGCGGACGGCGGCTGCTCGGGATCGCCGGCGCCCCCGGTGCCGGCAAGTCCACCCTCGCGGCCCGCGTCGCCGCCGCCCACCCCGGTCGTGCCGTCGTCGTGCCGATGGACGGCTTCCACCTCGCGCAGCGGACGCTCGAGGCGCTCGGGCGCGCCGACCGCAAGGGCGCCCCCGACACGTTCGACGCCGACGGGTTCGTCGCGCTCCTGCGCCGCCTGCGCGACCCGCGGCCCGGCGCCACCGGGTGGGCGCCGGAGTACCGCCGCGACCTGCGCAACCCGGTCGCCGGGGCGATCGGGGTCCCGGCGGACGTGCCGCTCGTCGTGGTCGAGGGCAACTACCTGCTGCTCGACGCGCACGGGTTCGGCCCCGTCGCCGACCTGCTCGACGAGAGCTGGTTCGTCGCCCCGGACGACGGTGTGCGCCTGGCCCGCCTCGTGGCGCGCCACGAGGCGTTCGGCAAGACCCCCGACGCGGCACGGGCGTGGTCGACGGGCCCGGACGAGGCGAACGCCAGGCTCGTGGCCGCGGGTGCGGCCCGCGCGGACGTCGTGGTCGACCCGGACGACCCCGACGCCGGGCGCCCGGGTGGGCCCACGCCCGGGCGGTGAGAGACTGGCGCGCGTGAACGACTTCCCCGCGCGCGTGGTCGTCGACCTCGGCGCCGTCCGTCAGAACGTCAGGTCGTTGGCCGCGCACGCCCCGACCGCCCAGGTCATGACCGTCGTCAAGGCCGACGCGTACGGGCACGGCCTCGTGCCGTGCGCGCTCGCGGCCCTCGAGGGCGGGGCCACCTGGCTCGGCACGGCCCAGGTCTCCGAGGCCCTGCACCTGCGCCGCGCCGGCGTCACCGGCGCGCGCGTGCTGACGTGGCTGTACGCCCCCGGCGCGCCCCTGCGCGAGGCCGTCGAGGCCGACGTCGACGTCTCCGTCGCTGCGCCCTGGGCGCTCGACGAGCTCGTCGCGGCGGCGCGTGCCGCCGGGCGGCCGGCGCGCGTGCACCTCAAGGTCGACACGGGCCTGTCCCGCAACGGACTGGTCCCCGCACAGCTCGACGGCGTGCTCGCCGCCGCGCTCGCGGCCCAGGCCGAGGGCGTGCTGGAGGTCGTGGGGGTGTGGTCGCACCTCGCGTACGCCGACGACCCCGGCCACCCGTCGGTGCGCGCGCAGGCCGCGGTGTTCACCGACGCCGTCGCGGCCGTCGAGCGCGCCGGGGCGCGCCTGGAGGTCCGGCACCTGGCCAACTCCGCCGCGACCCTCACGGCCCCGGACCTGCACTGGGACCTCGTGCGCCCGGGCATCGCGGCCTACGGGATCTCGCCCGTGCCGCAGGTCGGCGGCCCCGAGCGCTTCGGCCTCGTGCCGGCGATGACGTTCGAGGCGCGGCTCGCGACGGTCAAGCCGGTGCCCGCCGGCGCGGGCGTCAGCTACGGGCACGAGTACACGACCCCGGCCGACACGGTGCTGGGCGTCGTCCCCGTGGGCTACGCGGACGGGGTGCCGCGGCACGCGTCGGGCCGGTCCGGCGCCCTCGGCGGTCCGCTGCAGGTCGGGGGGCGGCGTCTGGGGGTCGCCGGGCGCGTGTGCATGGACCAGGTCGTCGTCGACCTCGGCGCCGGTGCGCGGGAGGTCGCGGGCGACCGCGTCGTGCTCTGGGGCCCCGGCACGGACGGTGGCCCGACCGCGCAGGACTGGGCCGACGTCGCGGGGACGATCGCGTACGAGCTCGTCACGCGGGTCGGCGCCCGGGTGCCGCGCGAGTACGTCGACACCGACGCCGCCCACGGTCGCGCCCGGGACGTCCCGTCCGTCGTCGCCGCGAGCGTCGGCGGTGGCCGGTGAGCGCCGCCGCGGAGCCGCTCGTCGTGCGCCTGCCCGACGCCGACGCCACCCGGGCGTGGGGCCGCGCGCTGGCCCCGCTGCTGCGCGCCGGCGACCTGCTGGTGCTCACCGGCGACCTGGGCGCCGGCAAGACCACGCTCACCCAGGGCCTCGGTGCGGGCCTCGGCGTGCGCGGGCAGGTCGCGTCGCCGACGTTCGTCATCGCGCGCGAGCACCCGGCGCTGCCGCGCACCGACGGCACCCGCGGACCGGCGCTCGTGCACGTCGACGCGTACCGGCTGGGCTCGCTCGACGAGGTCGAGGCGCTCGACCTGGAGTCGTCGCTCGACGAGGCCGTGACCGTCGTCGAGTGGGGCGAGGGGTGGGTCGAGGGGCTGACGGACGACCGGCTCGAGCTGCGGCTGCAGCGGCCCCACGGCGGGCTCGCCCCCGACGCGGACGTGCAGGACGCCGCGGCGGGCGAGCGCACGCTGACGGTGCAGGGCGTGGGCGCACGGTGGGCGGGCGTCGCACTGCCCGGCGCGCCGGTCCCGACGACGACGGAGGACGCATGAGCTACCTGGGCATCGACACCTCGGCCGCGGTCGCCGTGGCCGTGGTCGCCGCCGACGGCACCACCCGGACGCTGGTCGACGCCACGCCGCGCCGGCACGTCGAGCACCTGGCGCCGCTCGTGGAGCGGGCGCTCGCCGAGGCCGGCACCAGCGCCGCCGAGCTGCGCGGCGTCGCCGTCGGCACCGGCCCCGCGCCGTTCACGGGACTGCGCGTCGGGCTGGTGACGGCCCGCGTGCTGGGCCTCGCGCGCGGCGTCCCCGTGTGGGGCGTGCCCAGCCTGGACGCGCTCGCCGCGACCGCGGCAGCGGCGCTGCCTACCGGCACGCCGCTGCTCGTCGTGACCGACGCGCGCCGCCACGAGGTCTACTGGGCCCGGTACGTCGTGCGCGACGGCGGCGTGGACCTCGTCGCGGGGCCCGACGTGGCGGCACCCGCCGACGTGCCGCGCACGGACGGCGAGGTCGTGGTCGGCGCCGGTCGGGACGGCTACCCCGACGTGCTCGGCACCGGCCCGCTGCCCGAGGGGCTCGGCGGTCTCGTGGTCGACCCCGCGCGGCTGGTGGGGCTCGCGCTGGCGCGCCGCGACGCGGGCGTGGCCCAGCCCGTCGACCCGCTGTACCTGCGCCGGCCCGACGCGCAGCCACCTACCGCGCGCAAGCGGGCCCTCGCGTGAGCCAGTCCCCGCCCGTCCCGGCGCCGCCCGTCCCGGGGTCCGGTCGTGCGCCCGCGGAGGTCGAGGTCCGGCCGCTGACCGCCGCCGACCTCCCGGACCTCGAGCGCATGGAGGCGGAGCTGTTCGGGCCGGCGGCGTGGTCGACGCAGTCGCTCGCCGACGAGATCGTCGGACCGGGGCGCACGTACGTCGGCGCCGCGGTCGGTGACGGTCGCCTCGTCGGCTACGCGGGGCTGTGGTTCGACGGGTACGACGCGCAGGTCATGACGGTCGGCACGGACAGCGCCTACCAGGGTCGCGGGATCGCCCGGCGGATGCTCACGGTGCTGCTCGACCACGCCCGGACGGTCGGCGCGGACGCGGTGCTGCTCGAGGTCCGCGTCGACAACGATCCCGCGATGCACCTGTACGACACCCTCGGCTTCGTGCGGCTGGGCCGTCGTCGGGCCTACTACCAGCCGGGTGACGTCGACGCGTGGACGATGCGCCTCGACCTGCGGGCGCCGGCGCCCGCGACGACCCCGGGGTGAGGACCGCGCAGGCGTGACCGGGCGGCGACGGCACGACGGCGACCCGGCCGCGGCGGCAGGGACGCGACGGCAGGGACGCGAGGGCAGGGCTGCCACGACCAGGCGACGACGGAGGCGACGATGACGGGGACCACGACGGCCGGACCGGCGGACGAGCAGACGCTGCGGCGGGGCGTGCTCGTCGACGTCGACGAGCTCGCCGCCCGGCTCGCGGACGACGACCCGCCCCTCGTGCTGGACGTGCGGTGGGCGCTGGGCCGCATCGACGGGCACGAGCAGCACCTGGCGGCGCACGTGCCGGGGGCGGTCTACGTGGACCTCGACACCGAGCTCGCGGCCCCGCCCTCGTCGGCCGCCGGGCGGCACCCGCTGCCCGCCGTCGCCGACCTGGAGCGCTGCGCGCGCGGCTGGGGGCTGCGGGAGGGCGCCGCGGTGGTCGTCGCCGACGCGGGCGGCGGCACGTCGGCGGCGCGCGCGTGGTGGCTGCTGCGCTGGGCCGGCGTGCGGGACGTGCGTCTGCTCGACGGAGGGCTGGCGGCGTGGGTGGCGGCCGGCCACCCCGTCGAGGCGGGGGCGGTGCCCGTGGAGCCGGGCGACGTCGTGCTCACGGGCGGGGCGCTGCCGACGGTCGACGCCGACGGTGCGGCGGACCTCGCGGCGCGCGGCGTGCTGCTCGACGCCCGGGCGGTCGAGCGCTACGCGGGCGAGGTCGAGCCCGTCGACCCGCGGGCCGGGCACGTGCCCGGTGCGCGCAGCGCCCCGACGACGGACAACCTCGGGGCGGACGGCCGTTTCCTGCCGGCCGAGGACCTGCGCGCGCGGTTCGCGTCCCTGGGGGTGCGGCGCGGCGGGGACGCCGTCGGCGTGTACTGCGGGTCAGGGGTCACCGCGGCCCACGAGGTGGCGGCGCTCGCGTCGCTCGGCGTGGACGCGGCGCTCTACCCGGGCTCGTGGTCGCAGTGGTCGCACGACGCGTCCCGCCCGCTCGCCGTGGGGCGCTGACCCCGCCTCCGGCGCCCGGAGGCGGGACCGGCCCGCAGGCCGACCCCGCCCGGAGCGGCTCAGAGCGTCGTCGAGGCCTGCGGGAACGTCAGGCGCGGGGCGCGGGGGCGCGTGGTGCCCTCGCCCTCCGGGTGGCCGACGGTCAGGACCAGGAGGGTGCGCCAGCCCTGGTCGGCGAACAGGTCGGCGTCGACGCCGGCGGCGTCCATGCCGCCCATCGCACCGACGCCCAGGCCGACGCCGCGCAGGGCGAGCAGGAGGTAGCCGGCCTGCAGCCAGGCGTTGTCGCGGGACATCCGCTCGCGCGCCTCGACCTGGGGCTCGAAGGACGCCTCGAAGTCGGGCGCGTGCGGGACCAGCGTCGCGGCGTGCCGGTGGAACGCGGGGTCCGCGGCCACGACGAGGGCCAGGGGAGCGGCCAGGACGCGGTCGCGGTTGCCGGGCGCCATGTGCTGGACGAGACGCTCGCGCGCGGCGGCCGAGCGGACCAGCGCGACGCGCAGCGGCGAGGTGTTCATGGCGGTGGGCGCCCACCGGGCGAGGTCGTACGCGGCGGCGACCTGCGCGTCCGTGACCTCCTGCGACGTGAACGTCTGGACGGTGCGCGCGTCGAGGAACAGCGAGTGCACGGCCGCCTCGTCGAGCAGGGCGCCGTCGGGCAGGGGCAGGGTCTGCGTCGTCATGCTCGGTGAACGTTCAACCACCCGGAGGGCATGCCCCGCAGCGACGTGAGGTGGCCCACACCCGGGCGTCGGTGGCGTCGTCCCGGTGCGCCGGCAGCGGCGTCGGCGACCTATCCTGGGCGCCGTGAGCGCACCCCTCGTCCTGGGCATCGAGACGTCGTGCGACGAGACGGGGGTCGCGCTCGTGCGCGGTCACGAGCTGCTCGTCGACGCCGTGGCCAGCTCCGTCGACGAGCACGCACGGTTCGGCGGCATCATCCCCGAGATCGCCTCGCGGGCGCACCTGGAGGCCATGGTCCCCACGATCGAGCGGGCGCTCACGACGGCGGGCGTCACGCTCGGCGACGTCGACGCGGTCGCCGTCACCGCCGGTCCCGGGCTCGTCGGACCGCTGACCATCGGTGCGGCCGCGGCCAAGGCCCTCGCCATCGGGCTCGACCGGCCCCTGTACGGCGTGAACCACGTCATCGGCCACGCGGTCGTCGACGAGCTCGTCGACGGTCCGTTCCCCGAGCGGGTGCTCGCGCTCGTCGTCTCCGGGGGGCACTCGTCCCTGCTGCGCATCGACGGCACGGTGCACGTGACCGAGCTCGGCTCGACCCTCGACGACGCCGCGGGGGAGGCCTTCGACAAGGTCGGCCGGCTGCTCGGCCTGCCGTACCCCGGCGGTCCGCACATCGACCGGCTCGCGCGCACCGGCGACCCCGACGCGATCCGCTTCCCGCGCGGACTGACGGCGCCCAAGGACCAGGCGAAGCACGCCACGGACTTCTCGTTCTCGGGCCTGAAGACGGCCGTGGCCCGCTGGGTCGAGGCCCGGCAGGACGCCGGCGAGCCCGTGCCGCTCGAGGACGTCGCCGCCTCGTTCGCGGCCGCCGTGGCCGACGTGCTGACCGCCAAGACGATCGCGGCGTGCCGGCGTGAGGGCGTGTCCACCCTCGTCGTCGGCGGCGGGTTCTCGGCGAACTCCCAGCTGCGGGAGATGGCCGCCGAGCGCTGCGCCGCGGCGGGCATCGAGCTGCGGATCCCGCCGATCCGCTACTGCACCGACAACGGCGCGATGATCGCCGCGCTGGGCTCGGCGGTCGTCCGCCGGGGCATGCGCCCGTCCCCGCTGGACCTGCCCGTCGACTCGTCGATGCCGCTGACGCAGGTCCTCGTCTGACCAGCGGCCCCGGTCCGACCGGGGCCCCGACGGGCCGGGATCAGAGCGGGCGGCCCGCGGCCATCTCGGCGACGAGGGCGCGCACGACGGGCTCGAGCTCGCCGGCGTTGCGCCGGGCGACGGCCCGCTGCCGCTGGTAGGAGGCCCCGCGGCGCAGGATCGTGCGGACCTGCTCCAGCTCGGCGCTGCACCCCAGGCGCTCGGCCACCGGCGCGAGCTCGACGAGCCAGCGACCCACGGCGTCGGTCACGAGCTCCTCCTCGCCGGCGGCGTCGGTGATGAGGATCGCGTCCATGCCGTAGCGCGCCGAGCGCCACTTGTTCTCCTGCACGAACCACGGCGGCATCGTGGGCACCGGCTCGCCCGCGTCGAGCATCGTGGAGAAGTGCTCGACGAAGCAGTGCGTCAGCGCGCTGATGGCGGTGACCTCGAGCAGCGAGGGCGCGCCGTCGGCGATGCGCATCTCGAGCGTGCCGAACCGCGGCGCGGGGCGGATGTCCCACCGGACCTCGTCGACCTGCTCGATCACGCCGGTGTGCCGCATGTCGCCCACGTACTGCTCGAGCTCCTCCCAGCGCTCGAGCTGCGGCGGCAGCCCGGCGGTCGGCAGCTGCTGGAAGAGCAGGGCGCGGTTGGAGGCGTAGCCGGTGTCCTTGCCGCCCCAGAACGGCGAGGACGCCGACAGCGACTGGATGTGCCCGAAGACCGTGAGCATGGCGCGCGACAGCGGCAGGACCTTCGCGCGGTCCTCGATGCCGACGTGCACGTGCACGCCGTAGATGAGCATCTGGCGGCCCCACCACTGCGTGCGGTCGATGAGCGTGGCGTACCGCTGCTTGTCGGTCACGCGCTGCGTGGCCCAGCTGGCGAACGGGTGCGTGCCGCCGCCCATGAGCTGGATGCGCAGCGGCTCGGCGGCGGCGGCGACCTCGTCGAGGGCCCGCTGCAGGTCCGCCCCGGCCTCGCCGACCGTGCGGCACTTGCCCGACGACACCTCGACGGTGTTGAGCAGCAGCTCGGACGTGATGTGCGGGTGGTCGGCGCCGTCGGCGGGACGCACGGCCTCGAAGATCGCCTGGGCGGCCTGGCGCAGGTCGCCGGAGTCGGCGTCGACGAGCGCGACCTCCCACTCGATGCCGACCGTCGAGCGCTCCGACCGCGCGAACGGCAGGGGGACCGGCGCGGCCATCAGACGGGCTCCACGACCAGCACGCGCTGCTGCCCGGCGACCCGTGTGAGGACGACCGTGCCCTCCGCGGGGCCGCGCAGGTCGAGCTGCTTGCGCAGCTGCTCGGGCACCACGGCCGTGCCGCGCTTCTTGATGGTCAGACGGCCGACGCCGCGCTCGCGCAGGTACGCGCGCAGCCGCTTGAGGCCGAACGGCATGTCGTCGAGGACCCGGTACGCGGTGGCGGTCGGGTCGGGCGTGAGGTCGTCGGCGGTCACGTAGGCGATCGTGCTGTCCACGAGCCGTCCGCGCACCCGCTGGGCGACCGTGCCGACGAGACCGGCGCGGATGACGGCGCCGTCGGGCTCGTAGAGGTAGGCGCCGAGCGCCCCGACGGGCGGTGCGTCGTTGGCGGCGGCGTCCTCGGCCCGCAGGGTGTGCGGCGTCCCGCCGCGCAGCACCAGCGCGCTGCGCCCCGGACCCTGCGGGGCGAGCGGGCCGAACCAGAGGCCGACCTCGACGACGTCGCCGTCCACGGAGACCCACTGGGCCTCGCCGTCCGCGGGCAGGTCCCGGTGCGCCAGGCCGGGCCCGAGCTTGAGGCCCAGCGCGGGGACGGCGTCCCGCAGCGCGAGGAGCGCGTCGAGCGGCGGCGCGTAGGCGCTCGGGTCGAACACCCGCCGCCCGGTGCCGGTGCGCCGCGCCGGGTCGGCGAACACGCCGTCGACGCCGGTGAGGTCGAGCGCGAGCCCGTCGCCGTGGCGCACCTCGACCTCGGGCAGCGCGCGCAGGTTGACGGTCGCCAGCGCCGCCGTGGTCTCGTCGACGTCGGTGGCGACGACGCGCAGGCCGACGCCGCCGAGCGCCAGGGCGTCGGCGCCCAGCCCGCAGGTGAGGTCGGCGACGTACGTGCAGCCGGCGTCGAGGTAGCGCCGCGCGTGGTGGGCGGCGACCTCGAGCCGGCTGGCCTGCTCCAGCCCCGCCGGGGTGAACAGCATGCCGTCCGCGAAGTCGCCGAGCTTGCCGCGGGCCTTGGCCCGCAGGCGCGACTGCGTGAGCGCCGCCGCCACGAGCGACCGGTCGAACCCGTCGCGCTGCAGGCGCTCGGCCAGCACGAGGGCGTGCTTCTCGTCGTAGGGCGGCAGCGCCCCGAGCAGAGCCCACCCCTGCGGGCTCAGCACCTGGGCCAGGCCCGCGTCGTCCATCCGCCCAGCCTGCCACGGCCGCACCCGGGGACGCGCCGCACCGGGCCCCGGCGTGCCGGACGGGCACGGCCGCGGGGCCCGTCGCGGGGCCCGCCGCTGGTCGGCCCGGCGCGCGGGACCGAACCCGTACTGGCACTCGGGTTGACCGAGTGCTAACGCGTTCCTAGAGTGAGGAGCTGGCACTCTCCTCGTGAGTGTGCCAACCGTGCCCGTGGTCCCGGCACCCGCGACGACGGCGACCGGCGGTGCGGCGCAGACATGTGGCTCACCAACTCAGATGCGAAGGGGAGGTCCGCTGTGTCGGTCTCCATCAAGCCCCTCGAGGACAAGATCCTCGTCAAGACCCTCGAGGCAGAGACGACGACCGCGTCCGGTCTCGTCATCCCCGACAGCGCCAAGGAGAAGCCCCAGGAGGGCGAGGTCCTGGCGGTCGGCCCGGGTCGGATCGACGACAAGGGCAACCGTGTGCCGCTCGACGTCGCCGTCGGCGACAAGGTCATCTACTCCAAGTACGGCGGCACCGAGGTCAAGTACGCGGGCGAGGAGTACCTCATCCTCTCCGCGCGCGACGTGCTCGCCGTCATCGGCTGACACCCGCTGGGCGCCCTGGCGCCTGACGTGACGAGAGGCCCCCTCCCGACGGGAGGGGGCCTCTCGTGCGTCGTGGCCGTCTCGGCCCCGCCTGCCCGGGACCCGGAGCGCCCCGCCGGCCCGGGCGGCGCCGTCGGCGCCCGGGCCGGCCGAGGGGCTGCTCGTCAGACGGCGGCGCGGCGTCCGGCGCGCTCGGCGAGGACGGCGGCCCGCTCGTCCTCGGACAGGCCGCCCCACACGCCGTAGGGCTCACGGACGGCCAGGGACTGCTCCCGGCACTCGTTGAGCACCGGGCACGTGGCGCAGATGGCCTTGGCGGCCTCCGCGCGGCGGCGACGCGCGGCGCCGCGCTCGCCCTCGGGGTGGAAGAAGAGGTCCTGGTCCGCGTCGCGGCAGGCGCCGTCGAACTGCCACTCCCACAGGTCCATCACCGGTCCGGGCAGTCGCGAGATCTCCGCCATGGGTTCCTCCTGGGGTCCTGCAGGTCGCACCCCGGCGGGATCGCCGGGTGGGGTCGGTCTCGCCGCCCGATCGAAGCGATGCGGTGGCGATGTGTCGTCACGTTAGCAACCGTTTCAGAAGTTGTTCAAGACCCGGTCGCGATCTGATTCACCCGGGTGACGTGCGCTGCGTCACGTCGGTCCGTCCCCAGGTGGCGGATCGTCCCCCGCGCAGGACGGCCCCGGCTGGCACAATCGCGCCATGACCGAGTCGCGACCGTCGGTCCGTCCGACGGACGGCCCGGCGCACCCGGGCCTGCCGGACGACCTCCCCGACGCCGCAGGTTCCGTCGACCTCCCCGACGCCCACCCCGCGCCGGCCGACCCGTCCGACGACGCCGACGCACCCGCGCTGGCCGTCGCCGCCGTCGCCCGGCGCCTCGGCGTCGCGCCCGCCACGCTGCGCACCTGGGACCGCCGGTACGGTCTCGGCCCGTCGGCCCACAGCGCCGGCGCGCACCGCCGGTACAGCGCGCGCGACGTCGAGCGTCTCCTCGTCATGCGACGGCTCACGATCGAGGGCGTCGCCCCGGCCGAGGCCGCGCGGCGGGCGCTCACCGCGGACGTCAGCGCACCGTCGCCCGCCCCGGCCCTGCCCTCGCCCCGGCCCGCGGGCCTGCCCGGGGGCGGCGGCGTGGACGCCGTCGTCGACGCCGCTCTCGCCGGCCAGCACGACCGGTGCGCCGGGCTGCTCGCGGTCGCGGAGACGGACGACGTCGCGACCTGGTGGACCACGCTCGTCGAGCCCGTGCTCGCCGCGCTCGCGCTGCGCACCGTCGTCGACCGCCCCGGCGTCGACGCCGGGGCCACCGTGACCGCCGCCGCCCTGGGCGCCCTGCGGGCCCGGACCGTGCGACCTCCCCGCCCCGGGGCCCCCGTCGTCCTCGTGCTCACCACACCGGGCGAGCCGCGGCCCCTGCTCGCCCACGCGCTGGCCGCCGCGCTCGCGGTCGCGGGCGTGGACGCCCGCACCGTCGGCGGGCCGGTCTCGTCCCGCCACGCGGGGGAGCTGGTCGTCATGACGCGCCCGGGCGCGCTGGTCACGGTCACGAGCCGCGACGAGCCGGACCTCGGCGTCGTCGCGTGGCTCGCGCGCGAGCACCCCGGGCTCGCGCAGTTCGTCATGGTCCCCGACGCCGCGGTCGAGCGCGTGCCGCTCGACCGGACGGTGCACCGCTCGCGGTCGTTCCGGGGGCTCCTGCACGAGTGCGTCGCCGCCGTGGCGCCGTCGGCGCACGCCTGACCGCGCCGCGCACGTCGCGACGGCGCGGGCGGCGTCCTCGCGGCGGACCGTCCGGCTGCTGCACCGCCGTGCTGCAGCCCCGTCCGCCCGCTGGGCCGTCCGGGGAGCCGACCCGGACGCCTGCCCGGGACCGTGCCGGCCCGGACGCACCCGAACGCGTGACGACATATCACGTGCGAGCCCTCAACCGGGAGGAAACGGTGCGGGGGAATTCACCGCCGTCCCTCTCCAGGGCTAACGTGACCCACCGGTAACGCCGATGGGGCCTCAGATCCGTGCAAGGCCTTTCGAGGAGGAACTGATGGCTGGCGTCGTGGTGTGCCACGGCTCGTCGAGCGTGCGAGAGCGGCTGGTGGTGACGTCGATCGGCGTCCCCTCCCTGGCCCCGGTGCGTGCTGCGGCGAGTGCTGACGAGCTGCTGGCCCTGGCCCGCCGCATCCCTCCGACCGTGGTGCTGCTCGACGCGCACCTGCCGGCCCCCGGCCCGGCGGAGGCGATCCGTCGCCTGCGGACCGTCGCGCCGTCGGCCGCCGTGGTCGTGCTCGCCGGGCCCGACGACGGCGAGGCGCTGGACCGTGCGCTCGCCCTCGGTGCGCGGGGGTTCCTCGCGCCCGACGTGGGCCGGGCCGAGCTCGCCGCCGTCGCGGCGCACGTCCAGGCCAGCCCCGTGACGTCGGCGCCGCTCGTGCCGCAGCCCGTGGGGCCGGCGCCCGCCGCCCCGTACGAGGGCCGGCAGGCGACGGCGCTGCGCCCCGGTGACGTGCCGGCGCAGCTGACCAAGCGGGAGATCGAGGTGCTCGTCGGCATGAGCCACGGGCGGTCGAACGCCCAGATCGGCCAGGAGCTGTACCTGTCCGAGGACACGGTCAAGACCCACGCGCGACGGCTGTTCCGCAAGCTGGGGGCGTCCGACCGGGCGCAGGCCGTGGCGATCGGGCTGCGGCGCGGCATCATCGACTGACCGCGGCCGCAGCCGTGACGGGCCTCGCGCCCGCGGGCCCCGTCGTCGGCACCGCCGTCGGCCACGGGGCGGCCCGGGCGGCACGTATCCTGGGACGATGACGGAGCAGGCACACGGCGCCCCGGCCGACCCGTTCGCGCGGGTCGGGCTCACCTACGACGACGTCCTCCTCCTGCCCGGGGAGACCGACGTCATCCCGAGCGAGGTCGACACCACCTCGCGCCTCACCCGCGAGATCTCCGTGCGCGTGCCGCTCGTGTCGGCCGCGATGGACACCGTCACCGAGGCGCGCATGGCCATCGCCATGGCGCGCCAGGGTGGCGTGGGCATCCTCCACCGCAACCTGTCGATCGCCGACCAGGCGCACCAGGTGGACCGGGTCAAGCGCAGCGAGTCGGGCATGGTGTCCGACCCCGTGACCGTCTCGCCGGACGCGACGCTCGCCGAGCTCGACGCCCTGTGCGGGACGTACCGCGTGTCCGGGCTGCCGGTCGTGGACGACCAGCGTCGGCTGCTGGGCATCATCACGAACCGCGACCTGCGCTTCGTGCCGCCCGGCGAGTTCGAGACGCGGCTCGTGCGCGACGAGATGACGTCGATGCCGCTCGTCACCGCGCCCGAGGGCATCGGCCGGGCCGACGCGGCCGCGCTGCTCGCCAAGCACAAGGTCGAGAAGCTGCCGCTGGTCGACGACGCGGGCGTGCTGCGCGGGCTGATCACCGTCAAGGACTTCGTGAAGTCCGAGCAGTACCCCGACGCCACCAAGGACGCCGACGGGCGCCTGGTCGTCGGCGCGGCGATCGGCTTCTTCGGCGACGCGTGGGAGCGGGCGTCCGCGCTGGTCGAGGCGGGGGTCGACGTGCTCGTCGTCGACACCGCGAACGGTCACGCCCGTCTCATGCTGGAGATGGTCAGCCGCCTGAAGTCCGACCCGGGCACGGCGCACGTGCAGGTCATCGGCGGGAACGTCGCCACCCGCGAGGGCGCGAAGGCGCTCGTCGACGCGGGAGCCGACGCCGTCAAGGTCGGCGTGGGCCCGGGCTCGATCTGCACGACGCGGGTCGTGGCCGGTGTCGGTGTCCCGCAGGTCACGGCCATCTACGACGCGGCCCAGGTGTGCCGCCCGGCGGGCGTGCCCGTCATCGGCGACGGCGGGCTGCAGTACTCGGGCGACATCGCCAAGGCGCTCGTGGCCGGTGCGGACACCGTGATGCTGGGCTCGCTGCTGGCCGGCTGCGACGAGTCGCCCGGCGACCTCGTCTTCGTCAACGGCAAGCAGTACAAGCACTACCGCGGCATGGGCTCGCTCGGCGCCATGGCCTCGCGCGGGCGCGTCTCGTACTCCAAGGACCGCTACTTCCAGGCCGACGTCGCGTCGGACGAGAAGATCGTCCCCGAGGGCATCGAGGGCCAGGTGCCCTACCGGGGCCCGCTCTCGGCGGTCGCCCACCAGCTCGTCGGCGGGCTGCACCAGTCGATGTTCTACGTCGGTGCGCACACCGTCCCCGAGCTCCAGGCACGCGGGAAGTTCATCCGGATCACGCCGGCGGGCCTCAAGGAGTCCCACCCCCACGACATCCAGATGACGGTCGAGGCGCCGAACTACACGGGTCGCTGACGCGCCGGGCCGCGCGGTGGCACGTCGCCGCCGCGCGGGCCCGTGCCCCGTCGTGCTGCGGGACGCCGGTAACCTGGGACGGTGACCAGCGACATCGAGATCGGGCGCGGCAAGCGTGGGCGCCGGGCGTACTCCTTCGACGACATCGCGGTGGTGCCCTCGCGCCGCACGCGTGACCCCGAGGAGGTCTCGGTCGGCTGGCAGATCGACGCGTACCACGTCGACCTGCCCGTGCTGGCCGCGCCGATGGACTCGGTGATGAGCCCGGCCACCGCCGTCGCCCTGGGGCGCGCGGGCGGCATCGGGGTGCTCGACCTCGAGGGTCTGTGGACGCGGTACGAGGACCCGGCGCCGCTGCTGGAGGAGATCGCCGGGCTCGACGCCGCGCGCGCGACGGCGCGCATGCAGGAGATCTACTCGCGCCCGATCCAGCCCGAGCTGATCCGTGCGCGCATCCAGGAGGTGCGGGACTCGGGCGTGACGGTGGCCGGGGCGCTGAGCCCGCAGCGCACGCAGGAGCACTGGCGCACCGTCGTCGACGCGGGCGTCGACCTGTTCGTCATCCGCGGCACGACCGTCTCGGCCGAGCACGTGTCGGGCCGCGCCGAGCCGCTCAACCTCAAGCGGTTCATCTACGAGCTCGACGTGCCGGTGATCGTGGGCGGCGCGTCGACGTACACGGCGGCCCTGCACCTCATGCGCACCGGGGCGGCGGGCGTGCTCGTCGGCTTCGGCGGCGGCGCGGCCCACACCACGCGTGTCTCGCTCGGCATCCACGCGCCCATGGCGACCGCGGTGGCGGACGTCGCCGCCGCGCGCCGCGACTACCTCGACGAGTCGGGCGGCCGGTACGTCCACGTCATCGCCGACGGTGGCGTGGGCCGCTCGGGCGACCTGGTGAAGGCGATCGCGTGCGGCGCGGACGCGGTCATGCTCGGTGCCGCGCTGGCCCGGGCGTCCGAGGCCCCCGGGCGCGGGTTCCACTGGGGCCCGGAGGCGCACCACCCGCACCTGCCCCGCGGCGAGCGCGTGCACGTGGGCACCGCGGGCACGCTCGAGCAGATCCTCTTCGGCCCGGGCCGCACCGCGGACGGCACCCTGAACCTCATCGGTGCCCTGCGTCGTGCGATGGCGACGACCGGCTACTCGGACCTCAAGGAGTTCCAGCGCATCGAGGTCGTCGTCTCGCCCTACCAGCCCTTCTGAGCACCCGCCGACCCTCGTCGGCGCACCGGACCCGCACGGGCCGGCCCCTCCGCGGGCCGGCCCGTCGTCGTTCCCGCCCTCGTCGGGTGCCGCCGGACGCCCCGACCGGGTGCCGGGAGGTCGCACCGGGTCCACCCGGTCGTGGCGTCTCACCCGGGACCCTGGACCGTTGTCCAGCCGTCCTCGATCGTCTGATCTGCCCGTTCTCACATTCCGGAGGTCCGTTTGCCGCCGAGCGTGTGGGAATGGGTTGACACTGCTGTGAGCCCGGGGCCATCCTGACGACGGATGCGGGGAGCGACCCTGCCTCCGCACCGAGGGACACCGAGGTCCCCGGCAGCGCACCCCGTGCGCCGGCGGGCCACGGACGCCCCGCGACACCCCTGCGAGGAGAGCGATGAAGGTCTTCCGTTTCTACGCCCCCGGTGACGTCCGGCTCGAGGACGCCCCCGAGCCGGAGGCGGGCCCGGGAGAGGTGAAGATCCGCGTCCGCGCCTGCTCGATGTGCGGCACGGACGTCAAGATCTCGACCGCCGGCCACCTGCGCATCGTGCCGCCCCGCGTCATGGGCCACGAGATCGCCGGCGAGATCGTCGACGTCGGCGACGGCGTCGAGGGCTGGGCCGCCGGCGACCGTGTCCAGGTCATCGCCGCCATCCCGTGCGGCACCTGCGACTGGTGCCGCGCCGGCATCATGACGATCTGCCCGAACCAGGTCTCCATGGGCTACGACTTCGACGGCGGCTTCGCCTCCCACATGGTCGTCCCGAAGGAGGTCCTCGCGGTCGACGGCCTCAACCGGATCCCCGAGGGCGTCTCGTACGCCGAGGCGTCCGTGGCCGAGCCCTTCGCCTGCGCCATCAACGCCCAGGAGCTGGCCGACGTGCACGACGGCGACACCGTCGTGGTCGTCGGCTCCGGCCCCATCGGCTGCCTGCACGTGCGGCTGGCCCGCGCCCGCGGGGCGTCGACGGTCTACCTCGTCGAGCTCAGCCGCGAGCGGCTCGACATGGCCGCCGAGGCGGTCAAGCCCGACGCGGCGATCTGCGCGGCGGACGTCGACCCCGTCGAGGCGGTGCTCGAGCTCACCGGCGGGCGCGGTGCGGACGTCGTGATCACCGCGGCGGCCTCGGGCGCGGCGCAGGAGCAGGCGCTGAAGATGGTCGCCCCGCGCGGCCGGATCAGCTTCTTCGGCGGGCTGCCCAAGGACCGCCCGACGATCACGCTGGACTCGAACGTCGTGCACTACCGCGAGCTGACCATCGTCGGCGCGAACGGCTCGAGCCCGCAGCACAACAAGCAGGCCCTCGGCATGATCGCCGACGGCTCGGTGCCCGTGAACGACCTCATCACCCACCGCCTCCCGCTCGACCAGGTGCTCGACGGCATCGACGTCGTGCGGCAGGGCACGGGCATCAAGGTCACGATCGAGCCCTGACCTCCGGGGCCCCGCGCCCCGGGGCACCCGCACCGACGTCGACGCCGGTGCGGGTGCACGGCGGGACCGGCCCCCTCCCGGGCCCGCGACCACCACGCACGACCCGCACCACCACCCCAGCACGACCCGCGGCCGCACGGCGGACGCAGCGGATCAACGACGATCACCAGCGGAGTGTGAACTGGCCATGACGACCACCGCATCGGCCGCACCGACCCTGAGCCGAGGCCGGACCGCCCAGGTCCGCCTCCAGCGCTTCGGTGCCTTCCTCACCGGCATGATCATGCCGAACCTCCCCGCCTTCCTGGCCTGGGGACTGATCACGGCGCTGTTCATCAGCGTCGGGTGGCTGCCCAACGAGATGCTCGGCGGCTTCGGCAACGCCGACCTGCCGGGCGCCTGGCAGGGGGCCGCCACCCAGCTCGTCCTCGCCGAGGACGGGACCACGTTCCGGCAGTACCTCGGGCTCGTCGGCCCGATGGTCACCTACCTGCTGCCGCTGCTCATCGCGAACTCCGGCGGGCGGCTCGTGCACGGCGAGCGCGGCGGCGTCGTCGCGACGATCGCGACGCTCGGCATCATCGTCGGCAGCACCGTGCCGATGTTCCTCGGCGCGATGATCGTCGGCCCGCTGGCCGCGTGGGTCATGAAGCTCGTCGACAGCCTCTGGGACGGCAGGCTCAAGCCGGGCCTGGAGATGCTCGTCAACATGTTCTCCGCCGCCATCGTCGGCGGGGCCATGTCCGTGGCGGCCTTCTTCGGCATCGCCCCGGTCGTCTCGCAGATCAGCACCTGGCTGGGCGACATCGTGGCGTGGCTGGCTGACAACGGCCTGCTGCCGCTGATGAGCATCATCGTCGAGCCGGCCAAGGTGCTCTTCCTCAACAACGCCATCGGCAACGGCGTGCTCGTCCCGCTCGGGGCGCAGCAGGTCGTCGAGCAGGGCAAGTCGCTGCTGTTCCTCGTCGAGGCGAACCCCGGCCCGGGCCTGGGCATCCTGCTGGCCTACACGCTGCTGGGCGTCGGTGCGGCGCGGTCGACCGCGCCCGGTGCGATGTTCGTGCACTTCATCGGCGGCATCCACGAGGTCTACTTCCCGTTCGTCCTCATGAAGCCGGTGCTGATCGTCGCGGCCATCGCCGGCGGCATGACCGGTGTGGCGACGAACGTCGTCTTCGGCAGCGGGCTCGTGGGGCCGGCGGCACCGGGAAGCATCATCGCGGTCCTGGCCCAGACGTCGCGCGACAGCTACCTCGGCGTGATCCTCTCGGTCGTGCTCTCCGCGACGGTCTCGTTCCTCGTGGCCGCCGTGATCCTGCGGGCGAGCCGCAAGCGTGACCTGGCTGCCGGCGAGAGCGGCGACCTCGCCGCCGCCGTCGCGCAGACCGAGGCCAACAAGGGCCGCAGCAGCGCCGCCCTCTCCTCCCTGGTCGGTGCCACCGGCACGGCGGCTCCGGTGCGCACGATCGTCTTCGCCTGCGACGCCGGCATGGGGTCGTCGGCGATGGGCGCGGCCGTCCTGCGCGACAAGCTGCGCAAGGCCGGGATCGAGGGTGTGACGGTCGTCAACAAGGCGGTCGCGACCCTCGACGACGACGCGGCGGACCTGGTCGTCAGCCAGCGCGAGCTCACCGAGCGGGCCCGGCAGCACGCGCCGACCACCCGGCACGTCTCGGTGGACAACTTCATGAACAGCCCCGTGTACGACGACGTGGTGGCCGAGGTCGGCGCGTCGCGCGCTGCGGCCGGGGCGGGGGAGGCGCCGTGAGCGAGGTCCTGGCACGGGCCGCCTGCCGGGCCGAGGGCACGGCCCGCACGTACGAGGAGGCGATCCGGGAGGCCGGTGCGCTGCTCGTCGAGGGCGGGGCCGTCGAGCCCGCCTACGTCGAGGCGATGCTCGAGCGCGAGCGGACCATGACGACGTTCATGGGCAACGGCCTCGCGATCCCGCACGGCACGCTCGACGCGACGGACCAGATCCGGCGGTCGGCGATCTCGGTGGTGCGGTACGCCGAGCCCCTCGACTGGAAGGGCTCACCCGTCCGGGTCGTCGTGGGCATCGCGGGCGTGGACGGGCAGCACCTGGAGGTGCTGTCGCGCATCGCGCTCGTGTTCGCGGACACCGAGCAGGCGCAGCGGGTCGCCGACGCGGGCACGACCGACGAGCTGTACGACCTGCTCGCGGGCGTCAACGCCTGACCCGACGGTGCGCGGGGTCCGTCCGGGCCCCGCGCACCGTGCTGCCCGGCGCAGTGTCCGCCCTGGTCGCAGGCCTGTGCGACCCGGAACGACCGGCGACCTAGGACCGATGTCCGTTGCCACAAGAACGGATGTCCGTGCACATCCGTTTGTGTCCGACTCGGCTTGACATCCCGGCACGGCGGGATGATCCTGGACACAGGCCGCCCGAGACGGGCGGCATGGGACGACGGAGTCGATGTGTACGCACCGGAGCGACACCAGCAGATCCTCACGCGGGCGCGCAGCGAGGGCCGCGTGGACGTCACCGCCCTCGCCGGCGAGCTCGACGTCACCCCCGAGACCATCCGGCGCGACCTCACCGCCCTCGAGCGGCACGGGCTCGTGCGCCGCGTGCACGGCGGCGCGATCCCCGTCGAGCGCCTCGGCTTCGAGCCCGGGCTGGCGGACCGCGAGGGCCTGCTCTCGGGGGAGAAGGAGCGCATCGCCAAGGCCGCGCTCGACGAGCTGCCCGACGGCGGGGCCGTCATCCTCGACGCCGGCACGACCACCGTGCGCCTCGCCGAGCTGCTGCCCACCGACCGCGAGCTCACGGTCGTGACCCACGCCCTGCCCGTGGCCACCGTGCTCGCCACCCGCCCGGGCACCACGCTGCACCTGGTCGGCGGCACCGTGCGCGGACGCACGCTCGCCGCCGTCGGCTCCTGGGCGCTGCGCGACCTCGCCGAGATCCACGTCGACGTCGCCTTCCTCGGCGCCAACGGCATCACCGCCGACCACGGCGTCACCACGCCCGACCTCGCCGAGGCCGCCGTCAAGCGGGCGCTCGTCACCGCCTCCCGGCGTACGGTCGTGCTCGCCGACCACACGAAGGTCGGCCGCGTCGACCTCGCCCGGGTGGCCGACCTCGCCGACGTCGACACCCTCATCACCGACGCCGCCGTCGAGCCCGAGCTCGCCGACGAGATCGAGGCCGCCGGCACCCGGGTGGTGCGCGCATGATCGTCACCGTCACCCCCAACCCCAGCGTCGACCGCGCGCTCGACGTCGACACGCTCGAGGTCGGCGAGGTCAACCGTGCGCACACCACGCACGTGCACGCCGGCGGCAAGGGCATCAACGTCGCCCGGGCGCTCGTGCGTCACGGCCTCGACGCCGTGGCCGTGGTGCCCAGCGGCGGCCCCGACGGTGCGCGCCTCACCGCGCTCATGGCCGAGCAGGGCGTGCCCGCGGTGCCCGTGCCCGTCACCGGCGACACCCGCACCAACATCACGCTCCAGGAGCGCGACGGCACCACGACCAAGATCAACGCCCCCGGCCCGCGGCTGTCCGCGGCCGAGGTCGACGCGCTGCTCGAGGCCGTCGACGCCCAGCTCGCCGGCGCCCCGCGCGCCGTCGTCGCCGCCGGCTCGCTGCCCGCCGGCGCGGGCGACGACTTCTTCGTCCGGCTCGCCGACGTCGCCGGCCGGCACGGCGTGCCGCTCCTGCTCGACACGTCCGGCGCGCCCCTCGGGCAGGCCGTCCGCGCCGGCGGCCTCGCGCTCGTCAAGCCGAACGAGGACGAGCTCGCCGAGATGGTCGGGCGCGACCTCGTCACGGTCGGCGACGTCGTCGCCGCCGCACGCGAGGTCATCGCGCTCGGCACCCGCGAGGTGCTCGTCAGCCTCGGCGCGCACGGCGCGCTGCTCGTCGGCGCCGGCGAGCCGGTCTGGGCGGGCGGGCCCGCGCTCGTGCCGCTGTCGACCGTCGGCGCCGGCGACTCCACCCTCGCGGGCTTCCTCGCCGCCGACGGCACCGCCGCCGACCGGCTGCGGACCGCCGTGGCCTGGGGCCGGGCGGCCGTGCTGCTGCCGGGCACCGAGGTGCCCGGCCCCGACGACGTCGACGTGGACCAGGTCCGCGTCGTGCTGGACCCCGACCCGCACCTCGCGACCAAGGAGCTGTGACGTGACCTCGTCGACATCCCTCATCACCCCCGAGCTGGTCGCCGTCGACCTCGTCGCGGGCGACCGGACCGCCGCCACGCGGCAGCTCGTCGACCTGCTCGCCGCCGCGGGCCGGGTCACCGACGCCGACGGCTTCGCGGCCGACGTCGCCGCGCGCGAGCAGCAGATGGCCACGGGCATGCCCGGCGGCGTCGGCCTGCCGCACGCCCGCTCGGCGCACGTCACCGCCCCCAGCCTCGCCGTCGGCAAGCTCGCCCAGGGCGTCGACTGGGGCGCACCCGACGGCCCCGCCCGCCTCGTCTTCCTCATCGCCGCCCCCGCCGAGGGCGACGCCGACCACCTGAAGATCCTCGCGGCCCTGGCCCGGCGCCTCGTCCACGAGTCCTTCCGCCAGTCCCTCCTCGACGCGCCGGACGCGCAGACCGTCGCGGAGATCGTCACCCGAGAGGTCGTGCCGTCATGAAGCTCGTCGCCGTCACCTCGTGCCCCACGGGCATCGCCCACACGTACATGGCCGCCGAGGCCCTGGAGCAGGCCGGCAAGGCCGCCGGGCACGACGTCCAGGTCGAGACGCAGGGCGCCGCCGGGTCCACGCCGCTGGACCCCGCCGTCGTCGCCGCGGCCGACGGCGTGATCTACGCCGCCGACCTCGAGGTCAAGGACAAGGGCCGGTTCGCCGGCAAGCCGTTCGTCGACGTCGGCGTCAAGAAGGCCGTGCACGACGCGCCCGGCGTCATCGCCGCCGCCGTGGCCGCCGTCGAGGCGGGCGTCCCCGCGTCGGCCGGGCCCGCACCCGCCGCGCCGGCCACCAAGGTCGACCGCGACGCCGGAGCCGGCACGAAGGTCCGGCAGTGGCTCATGACCGGCGTGTCGTACATGATCCCGTTCGTCGCCGCGGGCGGCATCCTCATCGCCCTGAGCTTCATGCTCGCGCAGCTCGCCTGGGGCGGGGCCGAGGGTGCCATCGAGGTCACGGGGGTCGACGCCACCACGGTCGTCGCCGCGTTCGACCCGCTCTCGCTGCAGCACTGGGCGGTCATCCTGCTCAAGACCGGCCAGCTGAGCTTCGGCTTCCTCGTGCCCGTCCTCTCCGGCTTCATCGCCTACGCGATCGCCGACCGGCCGGGCCTGGTGCCCGGGTTCGTCGGCGGCGCGGCCGCCGGGTTCGTCGGCGCCGGCTTCCTCGGCGGCCTCGTCACCGGCTTCCTCGCCGGGTTCGTGGCGCTGTGGATCAGCCGCTGGAACGTCCCCAAGGGCGTGCGCGGCATCATGCCCGTCGTCGTGATCCCGCTGCTGTCGTCCGCGATCGTCGGCATCACGATGCTCGTGCTCATCGGCCGGCCGATCGCCTCGGCCATGACGGGCCTGACCAACTGGCTGAACGGGCTGTCCGGTGCGAACCTCGTCCTCATGGGCGTGATCCTCGGGGCGATGATGGGCTTCGACCTGGGCGGACCCATCAACAAGGTCGCCTACACCTTCGCCGTCACCGGCCTGGCCACCGAGGGCCTGCAGCCCGGTGCCGTGCAGTACCAGGTCATGGCCGCGGTCATGGCCGCCGGCATGGTCGCCCCGCTCGCGCTCGCGCTGGCCACGACGGTCCGCAAGCAGCTGTTCACGCACGCCGAGCAGGAGAACGGCAAGGCCGCGTGGTTGCTGGGCGTCTCGTTCATCTCCGAGGGCGCGATCCCGTTCGCCGCCGCGGACCCGTGGCGGATCATCCTGTCCTCCGTCGTCGGGTCGAGCGTCACCGGTGCGCTGACCATGGCCTTCGGGTCGACGCTCGTCGCCCCGCACGGCGGCCTGTGGGTCCTGCCGCTCATCGGCAACCCGCTCGGGTTCGTCGCCGCCGTCGCGATCGGCACGGTCGTCACCGCGCTGCTCGTCGTCGTCCTCAAGACGTTCAAGCACGACCCGCTCGTCGCGGCCGACCGGGCCGCCGACGACCAGGCCCTGGCCGCCCAGGCCGCCTGAGGCCCGCACGACCCGTCCCCGTCCCGAAGGAGAGACACCCCATGGCCGAGCGCACCGTCGCCGTCGCCTCCCGCGTCGGGCTGCACGCCCGCCCCGCGATGCTGTTCACCCAGGCCGTCGCCGCCACCGGAGTCCCGGTCACGATCGCCACCGCGGGCGGGGCCCCCGTCGACGCCTCGAGCATCCTGTTCGTGATGTCCCTGGGCATCCCGCACGGGGCCGAGGTCACCCTCGCCGCCGACGGCCCCGACGCGGACCGGGCGCTCGACGAGCTCGTCGGCCTGCTCGCGACCGACCTCGACGCGCCCGAGGGCGACGCGGGGGCGACGTCGTGACCGCGGCGACCGTCGGTGCCCCCGCCGGCGGCGTGCTGCACGGCGTCGGCGTGGGGCGCCGGTCGGTCGTCGGCCCCGTCGCCCAGGTCCGGCCCGCCCCGACCGTGCCGGCCGACGCGCCGCTGCTCGTCGACGGCCGGCCGGCCGAGCCCGCCCAGGTGCACGCCGCCGTCGAGACGGCGTTCGCCGACGTCGCCGCCCGGCTGCGGACGCAGGCGGACGCGGCCACCGGCACCGTGCGGGACGTGCTCGCCGCGACCGCCCAGATGGCCGCGGACAACGCGCTGCGCACGCAGGTGCTGGCGCGCGTCGACGCGGGGGAGCCCCCGGTCGCGGCCCTCGACGCCGTCGTGCAGATGTTCGCCCAGATGTTCGAGCAGGCCGGCGGCTACCTCGCCGAGCGCGTCACCGACCTGCGCTCGGTCCGCGACCGGGTCGTGGCCCGCACGCTCGGGCTGCCCGACCCGGGCGTGCCCGCGCTGACCCGCCCGTCCGTCGTGGTCGCCCGCGACCTGGCGCCGGCGGACACGGCGGCGCTCGACCTCGACAACGTCCTGGCGATCGTCACCGAGCTCGGCGGCCCCACCGGCCACACGGCGATCATCGCCGGCCAGCTCGGGCTGCCGTGCGTCGTGCGCGTCGCCGGGGCGACCGACCTCGAGGACGGGGTCGACGTCGCGGTCGACGCGTCCGACGGCACGGTCGTGGTCGCTCCCGGCGACGACGTGCGCGCCGCCGTCGCCCGCCGCGCCGAGGCCGACCGGCTCCTCGCGCAGGAGACCGGGCCCGGGGCGACGGCCGACGGGCACGCCGTCGCGCTGCTCGCGAACATCGGCACGGCCGCCGACGCCGAGCGCGTCGGGGCCGGCCCCGTCGAGGGCGTCGGGCTGTTCCGCACCGAGGTGATCTTCCTCGAGCGGACCACCGCCCCGACCCAGGACGAGCAGGCCGAGGCGTACGCCCAGGCCCTGCGGGCGATGGGGGACCGCAAGGTCGTGGTCCGCACGCTGGACGCCGGCGCCGACAAGCCGCTGGCGTTCGCGACGCAGCCCGACGAGGAGAACCCCGCGCTCGGCGTGCGGGGCTACCGGCTGGTGCGGTCCAACCCCGCGCTCGTCGAGACCCAGCTCGCCGCGCTCGGCGCCGCCCAGGCCGCGACCGGGTCGACGCCGTGGGTGATGGCGCCGATGATCGCGACGCCGGCCGAGGCGCGGGACTTCGCGGCCCGGGCCCGCGCGGCCGGGGTCGCGACCGTCGGGGTGATGGTCGAGATCCCCGCCGCCGCGCTGCGGGCCCGCGAGATCCTGGCCGAGGTGGACTTCGTCTCGCTCGGCACCAACGACCTCGCGCAGTACACGATGGCCACCGACCGGCTGCGCGGCGAGCTCGCCGACCTGCTCGACGTGTGGCAGCCCGCCGTGCTGGACCTCGTCGCGGCCACGGCCCGGGCCGGGCAGGAGCTCGGCAAGCCCGTCGGGGTGTGCGGGGAGTCCGCGGGCGACGCGCTCATGGCCCTCGTCCTCACCGGTCTCGGCGTGACCAGCCTGTCGATGTCGCCCGGCGCGCTGCCGGCCGTGCGGTTCGCGCTGCGGCACCACACGCGCGAGCAGTGCGAGCAGATGGCCCGCGCCGCGCTCGCCGCGTCGTCCGCCCCGCAGGCGCGGGCCGACGCGCTCGCGCTCGCCGAGCCGCAGGTCCGGGAGAGCCTCGGCTGGTGAGCGGCCCGCGACGCGGGTGAACGGGCGGGCGGCGGTGCGTGTGCACCGGCCGCCCGCCCGCACCGCGCGTACCCTGACGCGATGGCGCACGAGCACGCGGACCTGCACGACCCCGAGACCGACCCGCTCGCCACGTACGTCCTGGAGCCCGACGACGTGCGGAGCCTGCTCGCGCGCGTCGTCGCCGGGCCCGCGGCGGCGACGAGCACCTCGCACACGCCGTTCACGGGGGCCCCCATCGCGGCCGTCCCGCTGACCACGCCGGACGACCTGCCCGCCGCGGCCCGGCGGGCCCGCGCCGCGCAGCGCACCTGGGCGGCCCGCCCCCTGCGCGAGCGCACCGCCGTGCTCGGCCGCGTGCACGACCTGCTGCTCGAGCGGCAGAGCGACGTGCTCGACCTCCTGCAGATCGAGACCGGCAAGGCCCGCGGCCACGCCTGGGAGGAGGTCGGCGACGTCGCCAACGTCGCCCGCCACTACGCCGTGCGCGCCCGTCGCTACCTCGCGCCGCGCCGCGAGGCCGGCGTGCTGCCCCTCGTGTCGTCCGCCCGCGTGCTGCGCCACCCCGTCGGCGTCGTCGCCGTCGTCGCACCGTGGAACTACCCCCTGACGCTCGGCCTCGGCGACGTGCTGCCCGCGGTCGCGGCCGGCAACGCCGTGCTCCTGCGCGCCGACCCGCGCACCGCCCTGACGCTGCTGTGGTGCCACGAGCTGCTCGAGGACGCCGGCCTGCCCGCCGACGTCGTGCAGGTCGTCGTGGGCGGCCCCGACGTCGGCATGGGCCTGCTGGAGCACGTGGACCACGCGTCGTTCACCGGCTCGACCGCGGCGGGCCGGGTGTTCGCCGCACGGGCCGGTGAGCTCGGGGTCCCCGTGGTGCTCGAGCTCGGCGGCAAGAACCCGATGTACGTCGCGGAGGACGTCGACGTCGACGTCGCCGCCGAGGGTGCGGTGCGCGCCTGCTTCGGCTCCGCCGGCCAGCTGTGCCTGAGCATCGAGCGGATCTACGTGCACGAGGCCGTGCGCCGCGACTTCACCGACGCGTTCGTGCGGCGGGTGCGCCAGCTGCGGGTCGCGCCCGGCCTGGACTACCGGTCCGACATGGGCTCGCTCGCGTCGGCCGCGCAGCTCGCGACCGTCGTGGAGCACGTCGAGGACGCCGTCGGGCTGGGCGCGACCGTGCTCACGGGCGCCGAGCAGCGCACCGACCTCGGGCCGTGGTTCTACGCGCCGACGGTGCTGACCGACGTGCCCGAGCACGCCCGCCTGGCCCGCGAGGAGACGTTCGGGCCCGTCGTCGCGCTGTACCCCGTCGCGTCCGACGACGAGGCCGTCGCCGCCATGAACGACACCGAGCACGGGCTGTTCGCGAGCATCTGGACCGCCGACACCCGGCGCGGCGCCCGCCTCGCCGCCCGCGTGCAGGCCGGTGCCGTGGTCGTCAACGAGGGCTACGCCGGTGCGTACGGCGCAGTCGCCGCGCCCCTCGGCGGGACGAAGGCGTCCGGGTTCGGGGCGCGCCACGGCCGCGAGGGCCTGTGGGCCACCACCTCGTTGCAGACCGTGGTGGTGCACCGCGGCGCCCACGGGGGGCGGCTGCCGCGCACCGGGCACGTCTACGGGCTCGGGCACCACGTGTGGCCGCAGGTGCTGACCCGCTGGCTCGAGCTGCGTCGGGCCCTGCGCACCCCCTGACCTGCCGCGCGCCGTCCGCGCCCCGGAGCGGGTTCAGGCCTGCTCGACGAGCTGGCGCAGCGGCGCCGAGGCCCCGTGCCCGGTGTGGTGCCGGCCGACGGGGACCACGAGCGGCGTGCCCGAGACCGGGTCGGGCACGACCTGCGCCTGCATGCTGAAGACCTCCTCGACGAGCGCGGACGTCACCACGTCCGCGGGGGCGCCCTGCGCGACGAGCCGGCCGTCGCGCAGCGCGACGAGGTGGTCGGTGTACCGCGCCGCCAGGTTGAGGTCGTGCAGCACCATGACGATGGTCGTGCCGCGGGACCGGTTGAGGTCCGTGAGCAGGTCCAGCACCTCGACCTGGTGGGCGACGTCGAGGAACGTCGTCGGCTCGTCGAGCAGCAGCACGTCGGTCTGCTGCGCCAGCGCCATGGCGATCCACACGCGCTGCCGCTGGCCGCCCGACAGCTCGTCCACCGGGCGGTCGGCGATCTCGAGGGTGTCGGTGACCCTCAGCGCCTCCTCCACCGCGGCGTCGTCCTGCGGGGTCCAGCGGCGGAACCAGCCCTGGTGCGGGTACCGCCCGCGCCCGACGAGGTCCGCCACCGCGATGCCCTCCGGGCAGACCGGGGTCTGCGGCAGCATGCCCATGACGGTGGCGACCTGGCGCGGCGGCAGCTGCTCGACGGGCCGGCCGTCGAGCAGCACGTGCCCCGCACGGGGCTTCAGCAGCCGGGCCATCGCCTTGAGCAGGGTCGACTTGCCGCACGCGTTCGCGCCGACGATCGTCGTGATCCGCCCCGACGGGATCGTCAGCGTCATGTCGTGCACGACGACGCGGTCGTCGTAGCCGATGGTCGCGGCCTCGACGGCGAGCGTGTGCGTCACCGCGCCCTGCGGCTGGCCGGTGTGCTCGTGGCTCGTCACAGACGTCCTCCGGAACGGTTGGTCCTGGCCAGCAGCCAGAGCAGGTAGGGGGCACCGAGCACGCCCGTGACCACGCCCACGGGGAAGCGTGCCACGAGCAGGTGCTGGCCGACGAGGTCGCCGGCGAGCACGAGGACCGCACCGACGAGGCCGGCGGGCACGAGCAGGCCGCCCGCGCCGCGCAGCAGGCGGTGGGCGATGGGCCCGGACAGGAACGCGACGAAGGCGATGGGGCCGGTCGTCGCGGTGCCGACGGAGACCAGCGCCACCGCGACCAGGAGCAGCGCGAGCCGGGCCCGGTCGGGCCGGACGCCCAGCCCGGCGGCCGCCTCGTCGCCGAGCTGCAGCACGGGCAGGCGGCGGGCCACGACCAGCAGCAGCGGCACGAGCACCGCCATGGCCGCGGCGAGCGGGCCGAGGTCCGCCCAGAACGCCGAGTTGAGGCTGCCCGTGAGCCAGCGCAGCGCCTCGTTCGCGTCGTAGATCCCCGCGCGCGTCATCGCGTAGCTGATCACCGACTCGAGCATGGCGCCCACCGCGATGCCGATCAGCACCAGCCGGGCCCCCTGCACGCCCCGTCGCCACGACAGGGCGTAGATCAGGCCCGCGACGAGCAGCCCGGACACGACGGCGACCACGGACACGCCGGAGCCGGACGCGCCCAGCAGCGTGATCGCGACGACGGCCGCGGCGCTCGCGCCGGCGCTGACGCCGATGATGTCCGGGCTCGCCAGCGGGTTGCGGAGCATGGTCTGGAAGACGGCGCCGCCCATGCCGAACGCGACCCCGGCCAGCAGCCCGGTGAGCACGCGTGGTCCGCGCAGCGTGCCGATCGTGAACGACGCGCCGGGCACCTGCTCGCCGAGCAGCAGCACGCGCACGGCGTCGACGGGGGAGTAGAGGCGCTCGCCGACGCACAGCCCGACGACCACGAGGGCCAGCACGGTCATGACGAGGCCCGTGACGACGAGACGGCGGCGGCGCGCGCGGCGGCGGCGGCCGGCCGCGACCGGCGAGGCCGCCGGGGCGGCGGGCGCGAGGGCGGCGCTCACAGCTCGCGCACCTGACGGCGCCGGATGATCGCGATGAACACGGGCGCGCCCAGCACCGCGGTGACGATGCCGACCTCGATCTCCTGCGGCCGGGCCACGACGCGGCCGACCACGTCGGCCAGGAGCAGCAGCGCCGCGCCGAGCACCGCGGAGTACGGCAGCAGCCACCGGTGGCTGGGACCGGTGAAGGCGCGGGCCAGGTGCGGGATCACCAGGCCGACGAAGCCGATGGGGCCGGCGATCGCGACGGCCGTGCCGCACAGCAGCACCACCGCCAGCGCGCCGACCAGCCGGACGACGAGGGTGCGCTGCCCCAGGCCCGTCGCGAGCTCGTCGCCGAGCGCGAGGGCGTCCATACCCCGGGCGCAGCCCACGGCCAGCACGGCGCCGACGAGGAGGAAGGGGGCGACCTGGGCGACGTCCGCGAGGTCCGCGCGCCCGATCGAGCCGACCTGCCAGAACCGGAAGGTGTCGAAGACGTCGGTGCGCGAGAGCAGCACCATCGAGACCGCCGAGCTCAGCGCGGCGCTGGTCGCGGCCCCGGCGAGCGCGAGCTTGAGGGGCGTGGCGCCCTCACGGCCCAGCGACCCGATCCCGTACACGAGCGCCGACGCCGCGGCCGCACCGGCGAACGCGAGCCACACGTACTGCGTCAGCGTCGACAGCCCGAGCCACGCGATGCCCATGACGACGAACAGCGAGGCCCCCGAGCTGACGCCCAGCAGCAGCGGGTCCGCGAGGGGGTTGCGGGTCAGGCCCTGCATGACGGCGCCGGCGAGACCGAGCGCGGCGCCCACGAGCAGACCCAGCACGGTCCGGGCGACGCGGGACTGCACGGCGGCCTGGGCGATGACGTCCGTGTCCGGGTGCAGGACGCCGGCGACGACGTCCTGCCAGCCCACCACGCGGGTGCCGAACGCGAGCGAGGCCAGCACGGCCAGGGCGAGCCCGGCGACGGCGACCGTGAGCCCGACGGTGCGGCGGCGGCGCAGCGACGCCGACCGCCCCCCGGAGGAGGCGGTCGGCGTCGGGTGGAGCAGGGTCACCCGACCTGCTCGGCGGCGGCCTGGAACAGGTCCAGGTAGTCCTCGAGGACCCACGGGATCGAGAGGACCGTCGGGCCGGACGTCGCGGCCGAGATCGGCTCGGCGTTCGGGACCACCACGACGGAGCCGCGCTCGACGGCGGGGATCTTGCCGATCAGCGGGTCGGCCTGCAGCGTCTCGAGCGTCGTGTCGTCGCCGTAGGTGACGAGGACGTCGACGTCGGCCAGGGTGTCGGCCTCCTCCGCGGACAGGTTCACGTAGAACTGGTCCGTGTCGCCGGCGAGCTCGACGACCGACGGCGCGTCGACCAGGCCGAGGTCGCTGAGCAGCTGCACGCGTGCGTCGAGCGGGGTGTAGACGCCGATCGTGCTCGGGTCGGCGGGGTCGATCCACGTGTAGGCGACCGTCTTGCCCTCGACGTCGGGCCGCTCGGCGAGCGCCTCGTCGATCTGCGCGACGACGTCGTCGACGAGGGCCTGGGCCTCGGACTTCAGGCCGAGCGCCTCGCCGTCGATGAGCGCCATGTCCTTCCAGCTCGTGCCCCACGCGAACTCGGGGTACGACACGGTCGGGGCGATCTCGGACAGGGTCGTCCAGTCCTCCTCCGTCAGGCCGGAGTAGGCGGCCAGGACGACGTCGGGCTCGGTGTTCGCGACCTGCTCGAACGGGATGCCGTCGGTCTCGTCGAAGAGCACGGGCAGCGCGTCGCCGGTCGCGTCCAGGGCCTCCAGGCCCGCGAACGTCCAGGGCAGGACGCCGTCGCCGTCGTCGTCGCCGTAGGTGGTGAGCTGGATCCCGACGGGTGCGACACCCAGCGCGATCGGCACGTCGTGGTTGCCCCAGTTGACGGTCGCGACCCGCTCGGGCTGCGCCTCGACGGTGGTCTCGCCGAACGTGTTCGCGATCGTGATGGGGAAGGTCGCGCTCGCGGGCGCCCCGGTCGCGGCGTCCTCGGTCGCGTCTGTCGTGGTGCCGGACTGCGAGGCGCAGGCCGTGAGCGTGAGGCCGACGACAGCGACGGCGGCGGCGGCCCGGAGCGGGCGGAGGTGTGCGGGGCGCATGGGATCCCTCGGTGGTGCGGACGATAAGGCCAGGCTCACCTTACTGCCACCGGGAGGGTGCTCGGGCGCGGTGTTCGTCACACAGGACGGGCCCGCCACCGCGCCGGTCGGCGCGGGGCGGGCCCGTGGGGTCCCCTGCGGTCAGGCGCCGATGACGTCGACGGCCTGGCGCGCGATCGCGAGCTCCTCGTTCGTCGGCACGACCAGCACCGTGACCGGTGCCCCGTCGGGCGAGATGACCGTCGGCACGCCGATGCGGCCCTCGTTGCGGACCGGGTCGACGACGATCCCCATCGGCTCCAGGCCCTGGCACACGCGCAGACGGACGATGTCGTCGTTCTCCCCGACGCCCGCGGTGAACGTCAGCACGTCCAGGCGTCCGAGCACCGCGTGGTAGGCGCCGATGTACTTGCGCAGCCGGTGCAGGTACACGTCGAGCGCGAGCGCCGCCTTCTCGTCGCCCGCCGCGACCAGGTCGTGCAGCGTGCGGAAGTCGTTCTCGCCGCAGATGCCCTTGATGCCGGACCGGCGGTTGAGCAGGTCGTCGATCGCGTCGATGCTCATGCCCGCGTTGCGGTGCAGGTGGAACACGACGGCCGGGTCGATGTCGCCCGACCGGGTGCCCATGACCAGGCCCTCGAGCGGCGTCAGGCCCATCGACGTCTCGACGGCCTCGCCGCCGCGCACGGCCGACGCCGACGCGCCGTTGCCCAGGTGCAGCACGATCTGGTTCAGGTCGGCCAGCGGCCGGTCCAGCACCTCGGCCACGCGCCGCGAGACGAACTGGTGCGACGTGCCGTGCGCCCCGTACCGGCGGACCTGGTGCTCCGCGGCCACGTCGGCGTCGATCGCGTAGGTCGCCGCCGCGTCGGGCAGCGTGCGGAAGAACGCCGTGTCGAACACCGCGACGTGCGGGACGTCCGGCAGCAGCGCCTGCGCGACCCGGATGCCCGTGAGGTTCGCCGGGTTGTGCAGCGGCGCCAGCGGCGAGAGGTCCTCGATCTGCTTCTCGACCTGCGGGTCGATGAGGACGGGCCCGTCGAACAGGGCCCCGCCCTGCACGACCCGGTGCCCGACCGCCACGACGTGCGACCCCGCCAGGTCCGGCCCGATCTCGTCGAACAGGCCGAGCACGATGCGCAGGCCGACGGCGTGGTCCGGGACGGGCACCTCGCGCTTGGTCGTCGTGCCGTGCGCCACGTGCTTGACGGCGCCGAGCTCCTCGCCGATGCGCTCGACGATGCCCGAGGCGACGGCCTCGCCGCCCGCGGGGTCGACCAGCTGGTACTTGATCGACGACGAGCCGGAGTTGATGACCAGCACGGTGCTGGTCGGGTGCGGTGCGGTCATCGTGCGGCTGCCTCCGGGTCGGTGCTGGTGGGGGTGTCGAGCGCTGCGGCGGCCATGGCCTGCGCCTGGATCGCCGTGATCGCCACGGTGTTGACGATGTCCTGCACGAGCGCCCCGCGCGACAGGTCGTTGACGGGCTTGCGCAGGCCCTGCAGGACGGGGCCGATCGCGACCGCGCCCGCGGAGCGCTGCACGGCCTTGTACGTGTTGTTGCCCGTGTTCAGGTCGGGGAACACGAAGACCGTCGCGCGGCCCGCGACCGCCGAGTCGGGCATCTTCGTCTTCGCCACCGAGGCGTCCACGGCGGCGTCGTACTGGATCGGTCCCTCGACGGACAGGTCCGGCCGGCGCTCGCGCACGAGGGCCGTGGCCGCACGGACCTTCTCCACGTCGGCACCCGTGCCGGACTCGCCCGTGGAGTACGAGAGCATCGCGATCCGCGGCTCGATGCCGAACTGCGCGGCCGTCTCCGCCGAGGAGATCGCGATGTCCGCCAGCTGCTCGGCCGTCGGGTCGGGGATGACCGCGCAGTCGGCGTAGACGAGCACCCGGTCCTCCAGGCACATGAGGAAGGCGCTGGAGACGTTGTTGGTGCCGGGAGCGGTCTTGATGATCTCGAACGACGGCTTGATGGTGTGCGCCGTGGTGTGGATCGCGCCCGACACCATGCCGTCCGCGAGGCCGAGCTGCACCATGAGCGTGCCGAAGTACGACACTGACGACACGATCTCCCGGGCCCGCTCCACCGTCATGCCCTTGTGCTTGCGCAGCTCGGTGTACGCCTCGGCGAAACGCTCCAGCGTCTCGCCGTTCTTCGGGTCGATGACCTGGGCCTCGTCCAGGTCGAGCCCCAGCTCGGTGGCCCGGGCCCGGATCGACGCCTCGTCGCCCAGGATCGTCAGGTCCGCGACGTGGCGCTGCAGCAGCGTCGACGCCGCGCGCAGGATCCGGTCGTCGCCGCCCTCCGGGAGCACGATGTGCTTGCGGTCGTTGCGCGCCCGGTCGAGCAGCTGGTACTCGAACATCAGGGGCGTCACCACGCTCGGGCGCTCGACCTCGAGCGCCGCCAGCAGCGCGGTGCCGTCCACGTGCTGCTCGAACAGCGCCAGCGCCGTGTCGACCTTGCGCTGCGAGTCCTGCGTGAGCCGGCCCCGCGTGGCCGCGGCCGCGCTCGCCGAGCGGAACGTGCCGAGGTTCGTCGTGATCAGCGGCAGGCGCGAGCCCAGGCCGCCCACGAGGCGCTCGATCGACGGCGCCGGGGCCAGGCCGCCGTTGAGGATGATGCCCGCCAGCGACGGGAAGCCCTCCGCCTGGTGCGCCATGAGCAGGCCCAGCAGCACGTCCGCCCGGTCACCCGGGGTGATGACGACCGCACCGTCCTGCAGGCGGTCCAGCAGGTGCTCGATCGACATCGCGCCGACCAGCACGTCGAGGACCTCGCGCTGCAGCAGCGCCTCGTCACCGCCCGCCAGCGTGCCGCCGACGGCCTCCATCAGCTGGCGCAGCGTCGGGGCGTACAGGAGCGGGGAGTCCGGCAGCGCCCACACCGGCACGGGGCCCGACAGCGCCTGCTGGATCTGCGGCAGGTACCCGGGCGCGCAGCGGTTCGCCACCACCGCGACGACCTGGGCGTGGTTCGCGGCGATCTCGGAGTGCGCGACCTCGGCCGCGTGCCCCATCTCGTCGGGGGAGCGGTTCGCGCCGTTGACGACCAGCACCACGGGGGCGCCGAGGTTCGCGGCGATCCGCGCGTTGTACGCCAGCTCCGTGGGGCCCGCGACGTCCGTGTAGTCCGTGCCGACGACGACCACCGCGTCGCAGCGGCGCTCGACGTCGTGGTACCGCGAGACGATCCGCGACAGCGCGCCCTCGGGGTCGGCGATGACCTCCTCGTACGTGGCACCCACCGCCTCGTCGTACGCCACGTCCACGCCGTCGTGCTCCAGCAGCAGGTCCAGGACGTAGTCCCGCTCCTGCGTCGAGCGGGCCACCGGCCGGAACACCCCGACCCGCTGCACCGACCGTGTCAGCAGGTCGACCAGGCCGAGGGCGACCACCGACTTGCCGGTGTTCCCCTCGGCGGACATCACGTAGATCGTGCGGGCCACTGTCGCGCTCACTCCCCGTCGCGGCCCCGGTGGGGGCCTGTCGTCGTCGCGGGGCGGGCGGTCCCACCGGGTCGGTCGGACCGCCCGCCCCACGACGTGCTGCTGCTACTCGTTGTCGCCGCCCGTGAAGACCGTCGCCGCGATCTCCCCCTCGGCTGCGGCGTCCCCGGCGTCCGGCCACACCCAGTCACGCAGCTCGGGGAGGTCCTCCCCGTGCTCGCGGGTGTGCTGCCGGGCCGCCAGGCGTGCGTCGACCATCCGCTGGCGCAGACCCGCCTGCGAGGCGCGCAGCCCCTTGACGTGGTCGATCACGTCGATCACCAGGTGGAACCGGTCGAGGTCGTTGAGCATGACCATGTCGAACGGCGTCGTGGTCGTGCCCTCCTCCTTGTACCCGCGCACGTGCAGGTTCTTGTGCCCGTTGCGGCGGTACGTGAGGCGGTGGATCAGCCACGGGTACCCGTGGTACGCGAACACGACCGGCCGGTCCGCGGTGAAGATCGTGTCGAACTCCCGGTCGGACAGGCCGTGCGGGTGCTCGCGCTCGTCCTGCAGGCGCATGAGGTCGACGACGTTGACCACGCGCACCTTCAGGTCCGGCAGCTCGCGCCGCAGGATGTCCGCCGCGGCGAGCACCTCGAGCGTCGGCACGTCGCCGGCCGCGCCGAGCACGACGTCCGGCTCCTCGCCGGGCACCTCGGTGCCCGCCCACTCCCAGATGCCCAGCCCGCGCGTGCAGTGCGCCACGGCCTGGTCCATCGTGAGGAAGTTCGGCGCCGGCTGCTTGCCCGACACCACGACGTTCACGTACTGACGGCTGCGCAGGCAGTGGTCGTACGTGGACAGGAGCGTGTTCGCGTCCGGCGGCAGGTACACCCGGACGACCTCCGCCTTCTTGTTGACCACGTGGTCGATGAAGCCGGGGTCCTGGTGGCTGAAGCCGTTGTGGTCCTGCCGCCACACGTGGCTCGAGAGCAGGTAGTTCAGGCTCGCGATCGGCCGCCGCCACGGGATGTGGTTGGTGACCTTCAGCCACTTCGCGTGCTGGTTGAACATCGAGTCGACGATGTGGATGAACGCCTCGTAGCTGGTGAACAGCCCGTGGCGGCCGGTGAGCAGGTAGCCCTCCAGCCAGCCCTGGCACTGGTGCTCCGAGAGCATCTCCATGACGCGGCCCGCGCGGGACATGTGCTCGTCGACGTCGGCGCCGAGGAAGTCCGCGTTCCACTGCTTGTCCGTGACCTCGTACACCGCCTGGAGGCGGTTCGACGCGGTCTCGTCCGGGCCGAAGATCCGGAAGTTGTCCGGGTTCCGGCGGATCACCTCGGTCAGGTACTGGCCGAGGACGCGCGGCGCCTCGGAGATCGTCGCGCCCGGGGCGGGCACGTCCTGCGCGAAGTCCCGGAAGTCCGGCAGCCGCAGGTCCTTGAGCAGGAGCCCGCCGTTGGCCTGCGGGTTCGCGCTCATGCGGAGGTCGCCCACCGGGTTGATGCGGCGCAGGTCGTCGTCGATGCGACCCGTGGCGTCGAACAGCTCCGCCGGGCGGTACGACTGCAGCCACTCCTCGAGCACCGCGAGGTGCTCGGGGGTGTCCCGCGCGCTGGCGAGCGGCACCTGGTGCGCGCGCCACGAGCCCGTCGTCTTCTTGCCGTCGATCTCCGCCGGTCCCGTCCAGCCCTTGGGGGAGCGCAGCACGATCATCGGGTACATCGGGCGCGACTCGTCGCCGCGCGCCGCCCGCTCCTTGATGTCCGCGATCTCGTCGAGGACCTCGTCGAGCAGCGCCGCGAAGCGGCGGTGGATGCTCAGGTCGTCCTCGTCGTCGAAGCCCGCGACGAAGACGTGCGGCTTGTGGCCGTACCCGACCATGAGCGCCTCGAGCTCGTCGTCGCTGATGCGCGCCAGCACCGTCGGGTTCGCGATCTTGTACCCGTTGAGGTGCAGGATCGGCAGGACGATGCCGTCCTGGCGCGGGTTGACGAACTTGTTCGAGTGCCAGCTCGTCGCCAGCGGGCCCGTCTCCGCCTCGCCGTCGCCGACGACCGCCGCGACCAGCAGGTCCGGGTTGTCGAACGCCGCGCCGTACGCGTGGCTCAGCGCGTAGCCGAGCTCGCCGCCCTCGTGGATCGAGCCCGGCGTCTCCGGGGCCACGTGGCTCGGGATGCCGCCCGGGAAGGAGAACTGCCGGAACAGCCGGCGCAGGCCCTCCTCGTCCTCCGTGATGTCCGAGTAGACCTCGGAGTACGTGCCGTCGAGGTACGCGCTCGCGACCAGGCCGGGACCGCCGTGGCCGGGGCCCGTGACGTAGATGGTCGACTGCTGCCGCTCCGCGATCGCACGGTTGAGGTGCGCGTAGAGGAAGTTCAGGCCCGGGGTGGTGCCCCAGTGGCCGAGCAGACGGGGCTTGACGTCGTCGCGCGAGAGCGGACGACGCAGCAGGGGGTTGTCCAGGAGGTAGATCTGGCCGACGGACATGAAGTTGGCGGCACGCCACCACTTCTCGATCCGTCGGAGGGTGGCATCGTCGACCTCGCCGCTGCCGCGCCGCCACGCGCGGGGCGCGTCGACGTCGGCCGGCGGTCCGCCGGTGCCCTGTGGTGCTGTGGTGGTGCTCATGTCGCTCCGTTCGCTCGCGACGCCGCCGGGTGCGCACCCAGCCTTCCGTGAGGCCACGGCCGTCGACGAGGACGTCCGACCCAGCCGACCTGTGCTCCTGGCCACATGTCATGAAACCCCACGTGGTCCGGGCCCGCAGGAGGGGCCCGGAGGAGCGTCGGTGACCGTCGGACGAACGGGCGGGGCCCGGACCTGCCGCGTCGTCGTGCCGGTCCGCGCCGTCGCAGGTCGTGCCGTGGCCACCGCGTGCTCCCGTGCAGGTCACGAGCGGTGCCGCCGCGACGCCAGACTACGCCCGGCCGACCCGCGCACCCGGCCGCGGGCGGTGTGGGACCGGACACGTCCGGGGCCGGTCGCCGCCGCGTGCGGGTTACCGTGGGACGTGGCCCAGACCTCCTGGTGGCGCGCGGCTGTGCGCCCGCGCATGCTCGGCATGCTCGTGGTCCTCGTCGCCGCCGCGGCGGTGTGCGCCCGGCTCGGCGTCTGGCAGCTCGAGCGGGCCGAGATCCGCGGCGCGTCCGCCGAGGAGCGTCGCCTGCAGGAGATCGCCGACGCCCCGCCCGAGGACCTCGCCGCGGTGCTGCCCGCCGGGGCGTCGTTCACCGGCGACATGGTCGCGCGCAAGGTCGAGGCGACCGGCACCTACGACGTGGCCGGGCAGCTGCTCGTCACCGGTCGGGCCCACGACGGGTCGACGGACGGCGTGCTCGTGGTCGCGCCGCTGCACGTCGACGGCCCCGACGGCGAGGTCGTCCTGCCGGTCGTGCGCGGCTGGCTCGACGCCGGGGCCGAGGTCCCGCCCGCGCCGGCCGGCGAGGTGCGCGTGGTCGGCTGGCTGCAGGCGGGGGAGGAGGCCGGCACCGCCGTCGTCGACGGTCGCACCGACGCGATCAGCCCCGCGCAGCTCGCCGCGACGTGGGGCGGACGCCTGCTGACGGGGTACCTCGTGCTCCAGTCCGCCGACCCCGCCGAGGTGGCGCATCTCGAGCCCCTGGACCCCCCGACCCGCGCCGGGACCGGCCTCAACGTGCAGAACCTGGCCTACGCGGCGCAGTGGTGGATCTTCGGTGCGTTCGCCGTCGCCCTCTGGGTGCGACTCGTCCGCGACGAGGCGGCCGGGCCCGTCGCGCTGCCCGGCGACGCACCCGCCGGCGGCCCCGACCCGGACGGCGCCCCCGACCCGACCACGGGCACCGACCGGGACACCGGCCTGGGCTCCGACCCGGCAGCGGCGTCCGGGCACGCCGTCGGCAGCGGGCCCGCCGCACCGCCGGTCTGACGGACCGGTCGGGCCGACCTGACCCGCCCGTCAGGCCGGCCCCACCCCGTCCGTGGACGGGCTGCGCCGTCCGGTCAGGCGGACTCGTGCTGCCAGGAGCGCCACAGGGCGGCGTACTCCCCGCCCGCGGCGACCAGGTCCTCGTGCGGGCCGATCTCGCTGATCCGCCCGCCGTCGACCACCGCGACGCGGTCGGCGTCGTGCGCGGTGTGCAGGCGGTGCGCGATCGCGACGACCGTGCGGCCCGCCAGCACGGCCGACAGGGACCGCTCGAGGTGCCGGGCCGCGCGCGGGTCGAGCAGCGACGTGGCCTCGTCGAGCACCAGCGTGTGCGGGTCGAGCAGCACGAGCCGGGCCAGCGCGACCTGCTGCGCCTGGGCCGGGGTCAGCGGTGCACCGCCCGAGCCGACCTCCGTCGCCAGGCCCTGCGGGAGGGCCTCGACCCAGTCCCACGCGTCGACGGCCCGCAGCGCCCGCTCGAGGTCCGCCTCGGTGGCCTCGACCCGCGCGAGGCGCAGGTTGTCCGCGAGCGAGCCGACGAAGACGTGGTGCTCCTGCGTGACGAGCGCGACCTGACCGCGCAGGTCGTCCAGGGGCAGGTCGACGAGCGGCACGCCGCCGACCGTGACGGTGCCGCCCGTGGGCGGGTGGATGCCGGCGAGCATGCGGCCGAGCGTCGACTTGCCCGCGCCCGAGGGGCCGACGACGGCCAGCCGCTCGCCCGGGGCGAGGTCGAGGTCGATGCCGTGCAGCACGTCGTGCCCCTCGCGGTACGCGTACCGCAGGTCGCGGGCGCTCACGCGGTCGTCGGCCGGGCGGTCGCCGGTGGCCGTGCGGTCGGCGTCGACCAGGCCGACGCCGACGATCCGCGCCAGCGCGGTGGCCGCCACCTGGATCTCGTCCACCCAGAAGATCAGCTCCCAGACGGGGCCGGTCACCTGGAACGCGTACAGCACGATCGTCGTGACCACCCCGAGCGTGACCTGCCCCTGGGCCGCCAGGTAGCCGCCCCACACGAGCACCGCCACGGGGGCCAGCACGAACGCCAGGTCGACGGCCGGGAAGAGCACGGTCCGCAGGTCGAGCGTGCGGCGCTCGGCGTCGAAGGCGTCGGCGAGGTCGGCGTCGATCCGTTCCGTCCGCCGGCGCGTCAGGCCGAGGGCGTCGACGGTGCGCGCACCCTCGACGGTCTCGGTGATCGTGCCGTTGAGCACGGCGTACGTCGCGGCCTCGCGCTCGTACGCCGGCGTCGCGCGCCGCAGGTACCAGCGGACCACGAGCAGCATGGTCGGGACCCCGACGAACAGCGCGACGGCGACGAGCGGCGACAGCAGTACCGAGGCCGTCACCGTGAGCGTGATCGTCACCACGGCCACGATCACGCGGGGCACGCCGAAGCGCACCGCGTGCTGCAGCTTGTTGACGTCGTTCGTGGTGCGGGCCACCAGGTCGCCCGTGCCCGCGCGCTCGACGGTCGACAGCGGCAGGGCCGTGACGGTATCGACGAACTCCTCGCGCAGCTCGGCGAAGACCTTCTCGCCGAACAGCATCGAGGCCCGCTGCGCGTACCGGATCAGACCGGTCTGCGACAGCACCGCGACCACGCCGACGCCGATGTAGGTGTTGACGGTGCGGGCGTCCGTGCCCGTGGTGATGGCGTCGACGAGCCGACCGAGCAGCCACGGACCGGCCAGCCCCGCGACCGCGGCCAGGGTGTGCAGCACCGCGACCCGGGCCAGCGGCCGCCGGTGCCGGCGCAGCAGCCGGCCCGCGTAGCGGCGTGCCGTCGCGCTGTCCGCGATCGGCAGCGTCGTGGCCGTGCTCATGCCGCACCTCCCGTGCTCTCGTCGCGCGCCCCGGACCGGGCCGGTGCGCCGTCCGCCAGCAGCGCGCGGTCGCGCTGCTCCTCGTCGTGCCCGTCGGCGTCGAAGACGCCCTCGACCGCCTGGTCGTCGTCCATCCGTCGGCCCACGACGCGCCGGTACGTGCGGGCGACGCAGGGCCCGGCCTCGCCGTCGAGCAGGCCCGCGTGCGTCCCGCGTGCCAGCAGCGTGCCGTCCTGCACCAGCTGCACCTCGTCGACGTGGTCGAGCACCAGGGGGCTCGCGGTGACCACGAGCGTGGTCCGACCGCGCCGGGCGTCGGCCAGGCGGGCCGCGATGCGCGCCTCGGTGTGGGCGTCGACCGCGCTGGTCGGCTCGACCAGCACCAGCACCTCGGCGCCTGTCAGCAGGGCGCGTGCGAGCGCGACCCGCTGACGCTGGCCGCCGGACAGGGACCGACCCTTCTCGGGCAGCTCGCCGTCCAGCCCGTCGGGCACCGAGTCGAGCACGTCGTGCGCGTCGGCCAGGTGCACCGCCGCGAGCAGGTCCTCCTCCGCGGTGGTCCCGCGCACGTCGAGACCGGTGCGCAGCGGCCCGGAGAACAGGTGCGGCGTGGCCTCCGCGACGACGATCCGCTCGCGGACGACGTCCTTGGGCAGGTCGGCGAGCAGCACGCCCCCGAAGCGCACGGGCGTCGCCGCCTCCGCCTCGTCGTCGAAGCGACCCAGCCGGGTCGCGATCGCGGCGGTCTCGTCCGGGTCGTCGCTGACGAGGGCCACGACGCGGCCCGGCTCGAGGACCACGCCGCTGACCTCGTCGACGAGCACGGCGCCCACCGGGGGAGCCGCGGCCGTCGCCGCGCGCGCCCCCGTGGACGGCACGACACGCAGCACCGCGAGCACCTTGCGCGCCCCGACGACCGCGCGCGTCGTGGCCTGGAGCATCATCGTCGCGTTCTGCACCGGCCAGGCCAGGAACGCCGCGTACCCGTACGTCGTGACGAGCTGGCCCGGCGTGATCGTCCCGTCCAGGGCCATGTGCGCGCCCAGCCAGACCAGCGCGACCACGAACATGCCCGGCAGCAGCACCTGAAGCGCGTCCAGCCACGACTGCGTGACGGCGACGTCCTCGCCCTTGCGCCGGACCACCTGGGACTGCTCGCGGTAGCGGCCGGTGAACACCTGCTCGCCCCCGATGCCGCGCAGGATCCTCAGCCCCGAGACGGTGTCCGCGCCGAGGGTCGTCAGGCGTCCCGACGCCTCGCGCTGGGCGACCTGGCGGCGCTGCAGCGGCCGCACCAGCAGGCCGAGCGCGAGGGCCACGGTCGGCAGCCCCACCAGCACGACGACCCCGAGCGGCACCGACACCTGCAGCATGAGCACCGCCACGGCCCCGTAGGCGACGAGCGACCCGACGAAGCGGGCGAGCTGGGCGTAGACCTCCCCGACCCGCAGGGCGTCGTTCGCGACGGCCGAGACGACCTCGCCGGTCGGCAGCTCCGCCGTGATCGCGGCGCCCGAGCGGGCGGTCGTGCGGCCCACGAGCTGGGACGTGGTGAACGCGGCACGCAGCCAGTTCGCCACGTCGTACCGGTGCCCGACCGCCGAGGCGGCGGCGCTGACCAGGCCGAGCACGAGCAGCATCCCGGCGGCGCGGAACAGGTCGGGGCCGAAGCCCCGCTCGAGGCCGTCGTCGATCGCCCGGCCGGTGAGGTAGGGCAGGAACGCCTGGCACGCGAACATCACGACGCCGCAGGTCACGGCGCCGAGGAGGATGCCCCACTGCCGGCCGGCCAGCCACCACAGGTAGGTGAGCGGGCCGCGCAGGGGCGGGGTGCCGGGGTCGGCCAGGGGGAGCTGTCGCACGAGCGTCCACGGTACGACCGCGCACCCACAGCCCCCAGGGAAATACCTGCTGCCGCCGCGGTCCGACCCGTGGCGCACCGTCCCGACCCGTCCCGCGGGCCCCCTGCCGACCGCCCCGCCCCGCTCCGCGCGGCCACTAGGCTGGGCGCCGTGACGCAGACCCCCGAGCCCGCCACGTCCCACCGGCCGGTCCTCGTCGTCGACTTCGGCGCCCAGTACGCCCAGCTCATCGCGCGCCGCGTGCGCGAGGCGAACGTGTACTCCGAGATCGTGCCGCACACGGCCTCGGTCGCCGACCTCCTCGCCAAGGACCCCGCCGCGATCATCCTGTCCGGCGGCCCGTCGTCGGTCTACGCCGACGGCGCGCCCTTCGTCGGGCCCGAGCTGTTCGAGGCCGGGGTCCCGGTGCTGGGGATCTGCTACGGCTTCCAGGCCATGGCCCAGGCCCTCGGCGGCACGGTCGCCCAGACCGGCCAGCGCGAGTACGGCGGGACGGCCGTCGAGGTCACCACGGCCGGGACGGTGCTCGCGGGCAGCCCCGCGCAGCAGACGGTCTGGATGAGCCACGGCGACGCCGTGCACGCCGCGCCCGCCGGGTTCGAGGTGCTCGCGACCAGCGCCGGCAGCCCGGTCGCCGCGTTCGAGGACCGCGAGCGGCGCCTGTACGGGGTGCAGTGGCACCCCGAGGTCAAGCACTCCCCGCTCGGGCAGAAGGCCCTGGAGAACTTCCTCTACGAGGGCGCGGGCCTGGCCCCCGACTGGAACCCCGGCAACGTCGTCGCCGAGCAGGTCGAGCGCATCCGGGCCCAGGTCGGCGGCGCCCGCGTGATCTGCGGGCTGTCCGGCGGCGTCGACTCCTCCGTCGCCGCCGCGCTGGTCCAACGCGCCGTCGGGGACCAGCTGACGTGCGTGTTCGTCGACCACGGGCTCCTGCGGTCCGGCGAGGCCGAGCAGGTCGAGAAGGACTTCGTCGCCAGCACGGGCGTGCAGCTCAAGGTCGTCGACGCGCGCGAGCGGTTCCTCGCCGCGCTCGCCGGCGTGTCCGACCCCGAGACGAAGCGCAAGATCATCGGCCGCGAGTTCATACGCGTGTTCGAGGACGCCGCGCGCGAGGTCGTCGCCGAGGCCGGGGCGCACGGCGAGTCCGTGGAGTTCCTCGTGCAGGGGACCCTCTACCCCGACGTCGTCGAGTCCGGCGGCGGCGAGGGCGCCGCCAACATCAAGTCCCACCACAACGTCGGCGGCCTGCCCGACGACCTGCAGTTCGCGCTCGTCGAGCCGCTGCGCACGCTCTTCAAGGACGAGGTCCGCGCGGTCGGCCTCGAGCTCGGCGTGCCCGAGGCGATCGTCTGGCGCCAGCCGTTCCCCGGCCCGGGGCTGGGCATCCGGATCGTCGGCGAGGTGACCGCCGAGCGCCTCGACACGCTGCGCGCGGCGGACGCCATCGCCCGCGAGGAGCTCACCCGCGCCGGTCTGGACCGCGAGATCTGGCAGTGCCCCGTGGTGCTGCTCGCCGACGTGCGCTCCGTGGGCGTCCAGGGCGACGGGCGCACCTACGGCCACCCCGTCGTGCTGCGCCCCGTGTCCAGCGAGGACGCGATGACCGCCGACTGGACGCGCCTGCCCTACGACGTCCTGCAGGTCATCTCCACGCGCATCACGAACGAGGTGCCCGAGGTCAACCGGGTCGTCCTCGACGTCACGAGCAAGCCGCCGGGCACGATCGAGTGGGAGTGACCGCGGCCCGCCCGCGACCCGCCCGCCCGACGAGAGGACCCGTGTGACCACCGCGACCGACCCCGCCGCCTGGGCCCGCCGCGCCCGCGGCGCGCTGACCCGCTACCGCGTCATGGCCTGGATCACCGGCTCGATGCTCGTGCTGCTGTGCGTCGAGATGGTGCTGAAGTACCTCCTGCAGCTCAACGGCGTCGACGCCGAGGGCGACCCGAACCCCGTCCTCGGGGCGTGGATCGCGTTCGCGCACGGCTGGATCTACGTCGTGTACCTCGTCACCGTGTTCGACCTGTGGTCGACGCTGCGCTGGAAGGTCGGCCGCCTGGTCACCCTGGCGCTCGCGGGCGTGGTGCCGGTCATGTCGTTCGTGCTGGAGCGGCGCGTCCACGCCGACGCGCAGGCGCGGGTCGACGCGGTCCTCGGCGCCGTCCCGGCCACGGGCGACGCGGGCGCCGGCAGCGCCGCCGGTTAACCTGGCGCGCGTGCGCATCGTCCACGTCTCCGACTGCTACGCGCCCCGGACCGGGGGGATCGAGTCGCAGGTCGCGGACCTCGCGCACCACCAGGCGCGCGCCGGGCACGACGTCCACGTGCTGACCGCCACGCTCGGCGAGGGCGGGGAGCGCGGCGGCGTCGTCGACGTCGACCGCGGCGTCCACGTGCACCGGCTGGGTGCACGCCTGCCGTTCGACCTGCCCGTCAACCCGCTCGCCGGCCCGCGGCTGGTCCGGGCGGCCCTGGCGGACCTGCGCCCCGACGCGGTGCACGTGCACGCCGGCGTGCTCTCGCCGTTCGCGTACGACGGCGCCCGGATCGCGCTCGGCGCCCGGCTGCCCACCGCCATCACCTGGCACTGCATGCTCGACGGAACGGTCGACGTGCTCCGCCGGCTCGTGCGCACGACGCGCTGGCGGACGGCGCCCGTCGCGCTGAGCGCCGTCAGCGCCGCCGCGGCCGCCCGGGTGCGTGCCGTGTTCGACGCACCCGTCGACGTCGTCCCCAACGGTCTGGACCTGGACGCGTGGGCGCCGCAGGGTGCGTCGGCGGCGCACGCCGGGCCGCTGCGCGTCGTCTCGACCATGCGCCTGGCGCCCCGCAAGCGTGCGGTGCCCCTGGTCGACGCGGTCGCCTCGGCCGCCGGCCGGCTGCCCGCCGGTGCGCTGCGGCTGGAGATCGTCGGCGACGGTCCCGTGCGCGACGCCGTGCAGGCCCGGGTCCGCGCACGCGGCCTCGACGACGTCGTGCACCTGCACGGCCGCGTGCCGCGCGACCGGCTGCGGGACCTGTACGCCCACGCCGACGTGTTCGTCGCCCCCGCGCACCTCGAGGCGTTCGGCATCGCCGCGCTCGAGGCCCGCACGGCCGGCCTGGCCGTGGTCGCGCACCGCGGGACCGGCATCGCCGAGTTCGTCACCGACGGCCTCGACGGCCTCCTCGTCGACGACGACGCCGGCATGGCGGACGCGCTGGTCCGGCTCGCGCAGGACGCTGACCTGCGGGTCCGCCTGCAGGAGCACAACCGGGCGGTGCGCCCGCCGTTCGGCTGGGGCGACGTGCTCGACGCGGCGCAGGCCCAGTACGCGCGCGCCGGGGCCCTCGCCGGCCGTCCCGCCTGAGGTCGCGGGCCCGCCCCGGGCCCTAGGTCCCCTCCGGGCCCGCCCCGCCCCGGGCCGGGCGCCTGCGGCCCCGCCCTGCGGGACCTGGGTCCCACTGGATACGCTCGACCTGCGTGGACGCTGTGAGACATGAGCCGATGGCTCGTCGGGGTCGCACCGATGCGGACCCGAGTCCGTGGGGGCACCAGAAGGATCGGGGAGAACGACATGTCGAACGCAGTCAGCAAGTCGCAGCACATCAAGATCCTGGCCATCGTCGTGATGGTCTTCGGCGCGATCTTCGCCGTGGCCGGCACCGGCACGTGGATCGCGGTGTCGAGCAACCTCGCCGCCGAGAAGATCGTGGTCGCCGAGGACGCGGCGGCGTTCGCCGGTGCGACGGTCGACACGCCGTGGGAGGCGTGGGCGCAGGCCGACATCATCAACCACCACGCGCTCGAGGCGTCGGGCGGCCTGACCTACTCCGAGCTGGACCGTGAGGACCCGGTCCGCGAGACGATGATGAACGGCTCGTTCCTGCGGGCCTCGCTCTTCACGTCCGTCGTCGCGTTCGGCGTGGCGCTGCTGGTCTTCGGCCTCGGCGTCGTCTTCATCATCGTCGGCGAGACCCTGCGCCGCGTGGCCGCGAAGGTCGAGACCTCGGCCGCCGCGCCGGAGCTGGCGAAGGTCTGACCGGCTCTTCCCCTCACGGGTCGCCGACCGCGGCTCCGTCGAGCCGCACGCCGCGCGAGGGCCGGCACCCGTCACGGGTGCCGGCCCTCGCGTCGTGCTCCCGGCGGGCGACCGCCGGGGTCCGTTCACCGGCGGTCGCGCCGGCCGGCGGCCACCAGGGGGCCGACGATCATCCCGAGGCCGGCCGCCACGAGCAGCCCGATCGCGGCGAGCTGGACGTCGATGGTGTATCCCGCCGCGACGGCGAGGATGCCCGCACCCACGACGGCGATGATCACGCCCCAGACGACGGTGCCGACCCGGACCCGTCGGCGCCGGGGCCCGGGCGCGACGGGCGTCGCGGCGGTGCCGTCCGACGTCTCGGCGCGGTCCGTCGGCGTGGTGGTCCCCGGTGCGTCGGCGGCGTCCGTGGCCGCCTCCGGGGCGGGTGCCCCCGGGGCGAGCGGGGGCAGGGGGCGGGTGTCGTCGGTGCTCATGCTGCGTCCTCCTCGATGATCCGGATCTCGCCGGCGCCCACGTCCACGGTGAGGACGATCTGCGCGGCGCTGCCCGACTGCACGGCCTCGTCGTCGAGCTGCAGCCCGTCGAGCGCGACGCCGTCGTGCCGGAGCGTCTGCCCGTCGAGCTCCCAGCTGAGCGAGCCCGCCCCGACGGTCACGTCGGCGCTGACCGCGGCGTCGGCCGGGACGACGACGACCAGCTCGCCGGCGCCCAGGTCCACGGGCACCTGCAGCGGCTCGTCCTCGTCGAGCGGGACGGCCGTGAGGTCGACCCGCGAGCTGCCCATGCCCACGCTGACGCCCTGCGCGGCGTCCTCCCGCGACGTGAAGACCCGCTCGTCCGACGTGACCGGGCCGTCGTCGGACGTCCACCACTCGGAGTCGACCTGCGCCACCAGCGCCGACGGCACCCAGACCAGGGCGCCGGCGATCGCGAGGAACCCGACGAACCCGCTGCTGCGTCCCCGCAGGCCGAGGGTGACGATGCCGAGGCCGGCGATCACCAGGGCGATGCCGCCCGTGGTGAGCCACACCGACCCGGACCAGACGTCGGCGCGCTCGGCGAGCAGCAGCGCGGCCAGGCCCAGGGCGCTCAGGCCGACGACGGCGCCGACGGTCGCGGCGTCCGCGCCGTTGCGCGGCGGGCGCGGGGGACGGGGCGGGGCCGGCGGCCGGGGGGCCGGCGGCGGCGACCCGTAGGGCGCGTAGCCGTAGGGCGGCGGGGGCGGCGGACCGACCGGCGGCACCGGGGCGCCGGGCGCCGCGACGGGCGGCAGCGGCACGGTGGCGGCGGGCCCGGCGGGTGCCGTCGCGCCCCAGGTGGTGCCGGCGGCGGGCGCCGGACCGGGGACGGGGACCGCGCCAGCGGCGGGCGCCGGGTACGGGCCGCCGGGCGGGGGCGTCGGCACGCCCGGGCGACGTCGCAGCGCGGTCACGACGAGCGCGCCGACGCCGACGAGGAACCCGAGCCACAGCAGGCCGGTGAACCAGCCCTCGCCGTCCCAGAACCACCACCACCCGTCGCCGCGGGCCAGGCCGACGACCACGAACGCGAGCGCCCCGAGCAGGGCGACGTCGCTGCGGCCGGCGCCGAGCTCCTCGAGGTGGATGCGCCCGTCGGACTGCTCGGGCAGCAGCGCCCAGGCGACGCCGTACAGGACGAGGCCGAGCCCGCCGAGCAGGAACGACACGGCGATCAGGCCGCGCACGAGCAGCGGGTCGACGCCGAGGCGTGCCGCGACGCCGCCGGCGACGCCGCCGATCCAGCGGTCCTGCGTGCGGACCAGGCCCGTGCGGCGCACGCCGGCCCAGAACGCGTTCTCCTGCGGGGCCGGTCCGCCCGGCGGTGTGCCGTAGGGCGGTCGGCCGGTCTGCGGCCCGGGTCCGTGCCCGGGGGTTCCGGCGGTGGCGCCGGCGGGGCTCTGCGTGTCCATGGCTCGATCCTGGGCCCGGGGTGTGCGCCCCGGCATCGGGGACGGCCCCTGACCGGACCCTGGTCCGTCCGGGGGCCACCCCCGGTCCGACCCCGACGTCGACCCTGGTCCCGGGCGTGAGTGCGGCGTCGCGGGCCCGTGACGTGCTTCGATCAGGGCGTGACCACCGCACCTGCCGCGCACCGGCCCGCCGCGCGCCTGCCCCTGCGCCGGCCCGAGCGCGGTCGTCTGCTCGGGGGCGTCGCGGCCGGCCTGGCGGCGCACCTCGACGTGCCGGTGCCGCTCGTGCGTGTCGTCCTCGTCGCGCTCGTGCCGTTCGCCGGGCTGGGCCTGGCCGTGTACGTGTTCTGGTGGGTCACCGTGCCTCAGGGCGACCCGGCGGCCACGGCGACGACGGCCCGGCCGAGCGCCCTGCAGCGGCTGGCGCGCCGGCAGCCGGGGGAGCCCCTGCTGCCGGCCGGCCGACGCCTGCCCGTCGCGGACCTCGCGCTCGGCGGCCTGCTGGTCGTCGCGGCGGCCGTGCTGGTCGCGATGCGGCTGGGCGTGGAGCCCGCAGGACGGTGGGCGCTGCCGGTGCTCGTGCTCCTCGTCGGCGTGGGTCTGGCATGGTCCCAGCTCGACGCGGTCCAGCACGGGCGCGGGGGCGGGCGACGCGTCAGCGTGCTGCGGCTCATCGGCGGTGTGCTGCTCGCGTCGGCGGGGGTGGTCCTGCTCGTCGGGGAGGGCGTGGGGCGTGGCGTCGAGCCCGCCCTGCTGGCGCAGTCGGCGGTCGCGGGGCTGGCGGTGCTGCTGGGCGTGGGGCTCGTGCTCGCGCCGTGGTGGGTGCGCCTGGTCCGTGAGCTCGGCGACGAGCGGGCGGCCCGCGCGCGCGAGGCCGAGCGGGCCGACATCGCGGCGCACCTGCACGACTCGGTGCTGCAGACGCTCGCGCTGATCCGCGCACGTGCCGACGACGCCGCGGACGTCGCGCGGATGGCGCGGGCGCAGGAGCGCGAGCTGCGCGAGTGGATGTACGACGACAGGCGCGCCCCCGGCACGTCGGTGGCCGCGGACCTGCGGGCCGTGGTCGCGGAGGTCGAGGACTCGCGGTCGGGCCCGGGCGGCGAGCCCGTCGCCGTGGACCTCGTCGTGGTCGGCGACCGGGCGCCCGACGAGGACACGCTGGCCCTGCTGCAGGCGGCGCGCGAGGCCCTCGTCAACGCGGTCGTGCACGGCCGCCCGCCGGTGTCGGTGTACCTGGAGGCGGGCCCGGACGTCGTCGAGGTGTTCGTCCGGGACCGCGGCGACGGGTTCGACCTCGACGAGGTCGGCCCCGACCGCTTCGGGGTGCGGGAGTCGATCATGGGACGGGTGCGCCGTCGCGGCGGCACGGCCCGGGTGACGAGCAGCCCGGAGCGCGGCACGGAGGTGGCGCTGGCGATGCCGGTGGGCGACGCGCGGGCGCAGGACGGGCAGGGGTCGTGGACGACGGACGAGGAGCACGGGGCATGAGCGCGACGGGGACGGGACCGGGCGAGGCGGTGCCCGCCGGGGGGCCGGTGGACGTGGTGCTGGTCGACGACCACCACATGTTCCGCACCGGGGTGCGGGCGTCCCTGGACGCCCGGGTCCGCGTCGTGGGCGAGGCGGCGTCGGTCGACGAGGCGGTCGCCGTCGTGCACGCGCTGGCCCCGCCGGTGGTGCTGCTCGACGTGCACCTGCCCGGCGGCGACGGCGGCGGGGGCGCGGAGGTCGTCCGCCGCTGCCAGGACCTGCCGGGCACGCGGTTCCTCGCGCTGTCGGTGTCGGACGCGGCCGAGGACGTCGTGGCGGTGATCCGGGTGGGCGCGCGCGGCTACGTCACCAAGGCGATCGACCCGGCCCAGCTCTCGGCCGCCGTCGTGCGCGTCGCCGGTGGCGACGCGGTGTTCTCGCCCCGGCTGGCCGGCTTCGTGCTCGACGCGTTCGGCGCGGCGGCCGGCGACGTGGCGACGGGCGACGACGAGCTCGACCGGCTCTCGGCGCGCGAGCGCGAGGTGATGCGGCTGATCGCGCGCGGCTACACGTACCGCGAGGTCGCGGGCGAGCTGTTCATCTCCGTCAAGACGGTCGAGACGCACGTCTCGGCGGTGCTGCGCAAGCTCCAGCTGTCGAACCGGCACGAGCTGACCCGGTGGGCGGCGGCCCGGCGCCTGCTCTGAGACGGTGCGCGCTGCCGGTACCGGCCGACCGTGACGCGCACCACGCCGGCACCGTCACCCAGGGGAAGTGACAAGGTGTCAGCACGTCTACGATGGGCCGCATGGAGATCGTCTACGGCGTCCTGGTCGTGCTGCACCTCATCGGCTGGGCGATGGTGCTCGGCGGCGCCCTCGCGGGCCTGCGCAGCGCCACCCTCACCCCCGGTGCCTTCCATGGCATCCTGACCGCCCTGGTCACGGGCATCGTGCTGGTCGGGCTCGCCTCCTCCGGCGTGGCCGGGCACGAGCCGAACAACGTCAAGGTCGCGGTCAAGCTCGTCGTCGCGCTCGTCGTGACCGGCCTCGTCGTGGTCGCCCGCCGGCGGCCCGAGGTGGTCACGTCCGGCTACCTCGGCGGGGTGGCCGGCCTGACGGCGCTGAACGTCGCGATCGCCGTCCTCTGGCGCTGACGCCCGTCCCCGCGCCGGGCCCGTGCGCGCGGCACGGGGTGTCGGTGGGGGCGCCTAGGCTGGGTGCGCCATGACGTCGCTGTTCGAGAGCCTCGACCTCCCCGTCCCTGCCGCAGCCGTGCCCGGGGGCGTGGTCCCGCGCGCCACGGGCTCCTCGGCCACCCCCGACGCCCGTGCGGCTGTCGCCCGGTCGCACGCCGGGGAGTCCTCCGGGCTCCCGCTGGTGGTGCCGCCCCGGCGGGACGACGACGACCCCCGGGCCGCCGACCGGGCGGAGCGGGAGGTCGCCCGTGCCGACGCCCTCCTCGACGGGCTCAACCCGGAGCAGCGCGAGGCCGTGCTGCACGCGGGCGGCCCGCTGCTCATCGTGGCCGGGGCCGGCTCGGGCAAGACCCGGGTGCTCACGCACCGCATCGCCCACCTGCTCGCCACGCACCGGGCGCGCGCGGGCGAGGTCCTCGCGATCACGTTCACCAACAAGGCCGCCGCGGAGATGCGCGAGCGTGTCGAGGCCCTCGTCGGGCCGTCCGCGCAGCGCATGTGGGTCTCGACGTTCCACTCGGCGTGCGTGCGCATCCTGCGCCGCGAGGCTGCGACGCTCGGGCTGCGCACGAGCTTCTCCATCTACGACCAGGCCGACTCCCAGCGGCTGCTCACCCTCGTGGCGCGCGAGCTCGAGCTCGACCCGAAGAAGTACCCGGCCAAGGTCCTCGGCCACCGGATCTCGGCGCTCAAGGACGAGCTGGTCGACCACGAGGACTACGCCCGCACGCACGGCGGCGGCCCGGCCCACGAGTTCGACACCGTCCTGGCGCAGGTCTACACGCGGTACCAGCAGCGGCTGCGGCAGGCGCACGCGCTGGACTTCGACGACCTCATCATGAGCACGGTCCACCTGCTGCAGGGCTTCCCGCAGGTCGCCGAGCACTACCGGCGCCGGTTCCGCCACGTGCTGGTCGACGAGTACCAGGACACCAACCACGCGCAGTACGTGCTCGTGCGCGAGCTCGTCGGCGTCGGCGGGCCCGACGGTCCGGCCGAGGGGTCGGTGGACCGGGGCGAGCTCACCGTGGTGGGCGACGCCGACCAGTCGATCTACGCGTTCCGTGGCGCGAACATCCGCAACATCCTCGAGTTCGAGGCCGACTACCCGGACGCGCGCACGATCCTGCTGGAGCAGAACTACCGGTCGACGCAGACGATCCTGTCCGCCGCCAACGCCGTCATCAGCAAGAACTCCGGACGGCGCGCGAAGCGGCTGTGGACGGACTCCGGCGCGGGGGCGCAGATCGTCGCCTACGTGGCCGACGACGAGCACCAGGAGGCCCGCTTCGTCGCCGAGGAGATCGACCGGCTCGGCGACAGCGACGGCGTGCGCCCCGGCGACGTGGCGATCTTCTACCGCGCCAACGCCCAGTCCCGCGCGCTCGAGGAGGTGCTCGTGCGCGTCGGCCTGCCCTACAAGGTCGTCGGCGGCACGCGCTTCTACGAGCGCAAGGAGATCAAGGACGCGATCGCCTACCTGCGGGCGGTCGCGAACCCCGACGACGACGTGAGCACGCGGCGCATCCTCAACGTGCCCAAGCGCGGGCTGGGCGAGCGCTCGGAGCAGATGGTCGCCGCGTTCGCCGAGCGCGAGCGCGTCTCGTTCGGGGCGGCGCTGGTCCGGCTCGACGAGGTCCCCGGCCTCGGCACACGGGCCGTGACGGGGCTGCGCGCGTTCGCGGGCATGCTCGACGAGCTGCGCGACCTCGCCGCCTCCGGCGCCGGCCCCGCCCAGGTGCTCGGCACCGTGCTCGACCGCAGCGGCTACCTCGCCGAGCTGCGCGCCAGCGAGGACCCGCAGGACGGCTCGCGGGTGGAGAACCTCGCCGAGCTGCACGCCGTCGCGGCGGAGTTCGAGCAGTCCGACCCCGAGGGCGACCTCACCGACTTCCTCGAGCGCGTCTCGCTCGTCGCGGACTCCGACCAGATCCCGGTGCCCGACGGCGCGGGTGACGGCGCACCCGTGCAGGACCCCGGGGTCGTCACGCTCATGACCCTGCACACGGCCAAGGGCCTGGAGTTCCCGGTCGTGTTCCTCACGGGCATGGAGGACGGCACGTTCCCCCACATGCGGTCGCTGGCCGACACCGACCAGCTCGCCGAGGAGCGCCGGCTCGCGTACGTCGGCCTCACCCGCGCCCGCGAGCGGCTCTACGTCTCGCGGGCCGCGCTGCGCACCGCCTGGGGCGTGCCGAACGAGCTGCCGCCGAGCCGGTTCCTCGACGACCTGCCCACCGACCTCGTCGACTGGCGCCGTCGGGAGTCGTCGACGTCGCGGCTGCGCGGCGGCTGGGGGTCCGGCTACGGCACCGGCGGGCGCGGGGCGTCCGGCGGTGGCCGTGAGGGCGGGACGCGACCCGAGCCGCGCACGACGCTGCCGCGCACGGGCGCGTCGTTCGGCTCCGCGACCCCGCGGACGACCGGCCCGGTGCCGGACCTGCAGGTGGGGGAGAAGGTCACCCACGACTCGTACGGTCTCGGCACGGTCGTGTCGCTGGAGGGCTCGGGGCAGAACTCCGTGGCCAAGGTCGACTTCGGCTCCAACGGCACCAAGCGGCTGCTGCTGCGCTACTCGCCGGTCACGAAGCTCTGACGGTCCGCCCGCCGCGGCCGCCTACCATGGCTCGGCCCGCGCAGCGGGTCGGTCGAGCGGAGGAGATCAGGATGCGGCGCAGCCGACGACGGTGGCACGGTGCGGTGCTCGTGGCGGCGGGTGCCCTGCTCGTCGGGTGCACGGGCGACCCCGCACCCGCGCCGACGGCGTCGGCCGCGGCGACGACGCCCGGCGACGTCGCGGGCGCCGACGTCGCGCCCGTGCAGGTGACGGCCGTCGTCGACGGGCAGGCGGTCACGGTCGAGGTCGGGCCGCTGGCGGTGCACGACGACGCCGCGGTGCTCCGCATCGCGTCGACCGCGCCGGCCCCGACGCTCCGCCTGGCGCTGTGGCACGTCTTCGAGAGCATCAGCTCACCCGGGCCGAACGGCGTGCGGCTGGTCGACGTCGACGCCGGGACCGTCACGCCCGTCGTGCGGACCGTCGACGACACCCCCGTCTCCACCCGCAACGGCACCCCCGGCGGGCCGGCGACGGACGCCTCCCAGGAAGCCGCGGGCGCGGACGTGGAGGTCGTCCACGCGGCGTTCCCGGTGCCGCAGGGGTCGACGGTGGACGTGCTGCTCCCGCAGGTCGGCTGGGTCGGCGACGTCCCGGTCGTCCCGGCCGAGGCTGCCGGGACGCTCACCGTGCCGCCCGCCGAGATCGTCGACGGCGAGGTCGGCGCGCCCGCGCAGCACACGCTCGAGTCCTACACGGAGGTCCTCGAGGCCCAGGTGCGCACGCGCGAGACGGCCGGGCAGGTCGAGGTCGCCGTGTCCTCGGACGTCCTGTTCGCGTTCGACTCCGACGCGCTCGGCCCCGACGCCGACGACGCCCTGGCAGCGGCGGCGGAGCAGCTCGCCGGGTACGACGCGGGCACGCTGACGGTGGTGGGCCACACGGACGACCAGGCCGACGACGCGTACAACGACGACCTGTCGCAGCGCCGTGCCCGGACGGTCGCGTCCCGCCTGGGTGAGCTCGTCGACCTCGACGGTCTCGACGTGCAGGTCGAGGGCCGGGGCGAGTCCGATCCCGTCGTGGCCGGCACCGGGGAGGCCGAGCGTGCCGTGAACCGGCGGGTGGAGATCGTGCTTGAGCACGCCGTGGCCCAGCCCCCCGCGCCGGTCGTGGCCGACGGCGAGCCGCCCGAGCCCGAGGGGCCGGTGGCCACCGGCGCCACGGGGGTCGAGATCACCGACGGCGACGACACCTACGAGGTGCGGCTTCCCGAGGTGCTGCGTGCGGGTCGGTTCCTCGTCGGTGCGCTCGAGGTGACGAACACCGGCACCGGGGACCTTGCCCTGGGTGCGCTGTCGGGCGGGGCCTGGGACGCCCGAGGCTCGTTCGACCCGCAGCTGCAGTTCGCGCCGACGAACGTGACCCTGGTCTCCGGCGGCACCCGGTCCTTCGTCGTCGACTACCTCGAGAGCGCCGACGGCGACGACCGCGAGCCGCTGAGCGACCGGGTGGTCAACGGCATCGGTGCGGGCGAGCGACGCGTGGTCACGGTCGTCTGGCCCGACACGGGTGAGGACACGGTCACGGTGGACGTCGCGCCGCGCTTCCACGCCGCGCAGGAGCAGCTGCAGGTGGCGGGGCGTGCGCCCTTCCGCCTCACCGACGTGCCCGTGGTCGAGGGCTGACGTCGGTGACGTCCCCGGGGGCGCGCAGCACCCGGGGCGCCGCGGGGTCGCGGTTGTCGACGACGACGTCCGCGCGGCCGACGGGGTCGCAGGCCCGCAGGTACAGCTGCTGGCCCTCGACGTAGCGGGCGTTGGCCGGGTCGGCCGGGTCGGGCGGGCAGCCGTCGCGGCGTGCCATCCGTGCGAAGGTCACGTCGAACGGGGCGTCGACCCACACGGCCAGGTCCCACGCGTCGACGAGCTCGTCGCGCTGCAGGAAGATCCCGTCGGCGACGAGCACGGCGTCCTCGTCGACGTCCAGCCAGGGCAGCCCGGGGTCCGCGTCGGTCGCGAGGTCGTGCACCGCCGTGCGCACGCGGCGCGGCCCGGGGCGGTCGGGGCCGAGCGGGTCGAGGAGCACCGCCCGGAGCGCGTCGAGGTCGTAGGAGTCGTGGAAGAAGCCCTCGGGGCTGGTGCGTCCGCGGCGGTGCCGCACCGCGCGGGGGTGGTGGAACCCGTCGACGGAGGCGCGGACCACGGACGCGCCGCGGGCGCGCAGCACGGCGGCCAGGTCGTCGGCGAGGGTGGTCTTGCCGGCGCCGTCGACCCCGTCGACCGCGACGCGCACCGGCCGGCCCAGGACGACGGGGGAGGGGACGAGGTCGGCGACGTGCCGGAGCACGACGTCCCGGGTGCTGGTCACGCGCGCACGGTAGCCGACGTGCGCTCACGGGTGACCCGGGCCACATTCTGTCGATGTCAAGGAACCTCGGTCCCGGGGATACGATCGTGCGCGGCGACGCGGCCGCACCGGGCCGTCGGCAGCATGCGGTCGAGGAGAGGAAACCGGACCAGGTGGACCTGTTCGAGTACCAGGCACGTGACCTGTTCGAGAAGCACGGCGTACCCGTGCTGGGCGGCATCGTCGCCACGACCCCCGACGAGGCCCGTGCCGCGGCGCAGCAGCTGCTGCCGGCCGAGGGCGGCGTCGTGGTCGTCAAGGCGCAGGTGAAGACCGGCGGGCGCGGCAAGGCCGGCGGCGTGAAGATCGCCCGGTCCGCCGACGAGGCCGCCGAGAAGGCCGGCGAGATCCTCGGCATGGACATCAAGGGCCACACCGTGCACCGCGTGATGATCGCCGCGGGGGCCCGGATCGCCCAGGAGTTCTACTTCTCCCTCCTGCTGGACCGCGCCGAGCGCCGCTACCTGGCGATGTGCTCGGTCGAGGGCGGCATGGAGATCGAGCAGCTCGCCGTCGAGCGCCCCGAGGCGCTCGCGCGCGTCGCGGTCGACCCGCGGACCGGCATCGACGCGGCGAAGGCCGACGAGATCGTCGCCGCCGCCGGGTTCCCGGCCGAGCTGGCCCCGAAGGTCGCCGCGGTGCTGCAGAAGCTGTGGGACGTCTACCGCGAGGAGGACGCGACGCTCGTCGAGGTCAACCCGCTCGTGCTGACCGAGGAGGGCGACGTCGTCGCTCTCGACGGCAAGGTCACGCTCGACGCGAACGCGGGCTTCCGGCACGCCGACCACGCGGCCCTCGAGGACGCGGCGGCGGCGGACCCGCTGGAGGCCCGCGCCAAGGAGAAGGACCTCAACTACGTCAAGCTCGACGGCGAGGTCGGCATCATCGGCAACGGCGCGGGGCTCGTCATGAGCACGCTCGACGTGGTCGCGTACGCCGGCGAGGCGCACGGCGGCGTCCGCCCGGCCAACTTCCTCGACATCGGCGGCGGCGCGTCCGCCGAGGTCATGGCCGCCGGTCTCGACATCATCCTCACGGACCCGCAGGTCAAGTCCGTGCTGGTCAACGTCTTCGGCGGCATCACCGCGTGCGACGCGGTGGCCAACGGCATCGTCGCGGCCCTGGAGATCCTCGGCGACGAGGCGTCCAAGCCGCTCGTCGTGCGGCTGGACGGCAACAACGTGCTGGAGGGCCGGCGCATCCTCGCCGAGGCCGCGCATCCGCTGGTGACGCTGGCCGACACGATGGACGGCGGCGCCGACACGGCGGCCGCCCTCGCGCACGCGGCCCGCTGACCGACCCGACGACACGAGAGAAGCAGAGACCACCATGGCGATCTTCCTCACCGAGGAGTCCAAGGTCATCGTCCAGGGCATGACCGGGGCGGAGGGCCAGAAGCACACCACCCGGATGCTCGCGTCCGGGACGAACGTCGTCGGCGGCGTGAACCCGCGCAAGGCCGGCACGTCCGTGACGTTCCCCGCGGGCTCGGGCGCGCCCGAGGAGACCGTGGACGTGCCCGTGTTCGGCTCGGTCGCCGAGGCGATGGAGAAGACGGGTGCCGACGTGTCGGTCGTCTTCGTCCCGCCCGCGTTCACCAAGGCCGCGGTCGTCGAGGCCGTCGACGCCGGCATGCCGCTCGTCGTGATCATCACCGAGGGTGTCCCGGTGGCCGACACGGCGGAGTTCTTCAGCTACGCGCAGGCGCAGGGCGTGCGGCTCATCGGCCCGAACTGCCCCGGCCTGATCAGCCCCGGCAAGTCCAACGTCGGCATCATCCCCGCCGACATCACGGGCCCGGGCCGCGTCGGCCTGGTGTCGAAGTCCGGCACGCTGACCTACCAGATGATGTACGAGCTGCGGGACTTCGGGTTCTCGACGGCCATCGGCATCGGCGGCGACCCGATCATCGGCACGACGCACATCGACGCGCTGGCCGCGTTCGAGGCGGACCCGGAGACCGAGGTCATCGTGATGATCGGCGAGATCGGCGGCGACGCCGAGGAGCGTGCGGCGGCGTACATCCGCGAGCACGTCACCAAGCCGGTCGTCGGGTACGTCGCGGGCTTCACCGCCCCCGAGGGCAAGACGATGGGGCACGCGGGCGCGATCGTGTCGGGCTCGTCGGGCACCGCCCAGGCCAAGAAGGAGGCCCTCGAGGCCGCCGGGGTGAAGGTCGGCAAGACGCCGTCCGAGACCGCCGCCCTCGCGCGGGAGCTCCTCACCGCCTGATCTCGTCCGGGCGGCACGCCGCCCCTGCTCCACCCCGCGGACCCGGCTGCCCCGAGCGGCCGGGTCCGCGGTCGTCCGGGAGGTGGTCAGGCGCCGGACGTGCGACCTTGGTCCTGCTCTCCACCCTGCCGGCACTTAGGTAAGGTTTACCTCATGAACTCGGTCGCTCGTGACCGCGCCACGCTCGCCGGAACCGTGCTCGTCTCGTGGCTCGGGTCGCTGGGCCTCGCGTGCGCCTTCCTCGTCGTCGGACGCGTGGCCGACGACGTCCTCGCCGGCCGCCCCACCGGTGCAGGCACCTGGGCGCTCGGCGCCGCCGGGGCCCTCGTCGCCGGGCTGGCGTCCGCCTGGACCGTGCTGCGCAGCAGCGACCACGCCGCGCGTACGGAGCGCGCCGTGCGGCACGACGTCGTCGCCCAGGTCCTCGAGCTCGGCACCGCCCAGGGCGCCCGTGAGCGCACCGGGCGCGTCGTGTCCACCGCGACCGACGCCGCCGAGCGGGTGGGCACCTACCGCGGCACCTTCCTCGCCCCGACGTTCGCCTCGGTCACCGTGCCCGTCGTCGTGCTCGTGCTCGTGGCGGTCGTGCTCGACCCGCTCTCGGCGGGGCTGCTGGCCCTCGCGGTGCCGTTCGTGCCGCTCGCGGTCGGCGGCTTCCAGCGGCTGTTCCGCGGCTCGTCCACCGAGTACCGGATGACGGCACGCCGCACCGCGGGTGCCTTCCTCGACGCGATCCAGGGCCTGACGACCCTGCGCCTGCTCGGTGCGGGCGAGCGGCGTGCGCGCCGGCTCGCCGCGACGTCCGAGGAGCTGCGCCGCTCGGTCATGAAGCTCCTCGCGGGCAACCAGGTCGTCATCCTCGTCGCCGACTCCGTGTTCTGGCTCGGGTTCGTCGCGCTCGCGGCGTGGCTCGCGACGACCCGGGTCGCCGCCGGGGTCCTGACCCCCGGCGAGGGGGTCGCGCTCGTCCTGCTCGGCACGCTGCTGCTCGACCCGCTCGACCGGATCGGGCAGTTCTTCTACCTCGGCCTCAGCGGGCGCGCCGCTCAGCGGGAGGTCGACGCGTTCGTCGCGCAGGAGGCGCTCGTGCGCGACCCGGCGCCCGCCGGCGGCGGCCCCGCACCGCTGCGCACGCCGGACGGCATCGCGGTCGAGCTCACGCAGGTCGGCCTCACCTACCCCGACGGCACGGAGGTCCTGCGGGGCGTCGACCTGCGCATCGAGCCGGGGGAGCACGTCGTCCTGCTCGGCCGCTCGGGATCCGGCAAGTCGACGCTCGTCGACCTCCTCGGCGGGGTCCTGCTGCCGACCGCCGGGACGGTCCGCCTCGGTGGCGCCGCGACCGACGCGATGCCGCTGCACCGCACGCGCGGCCTCGTCGCGGTCGTCGCCCAGCAGACCTACCTGTTCACCGGCACGCTCGCGGACAACCTGCGCCTGGCCGACCCCGACGCCACCGACGAGCGCCTGTGGGACGCGCTCGAGACCGCGGCGCTCGCCGCCGACGTCCGGGCGATGCCCCTCGGCCTGGCGACGCCGGTGGGGGAGCGCGGGCTGTCGTTGTCCGGCGGGCAGGCCCAGCGCCTGGCCATCGCCCGCGCGGTGCTGCGGGACGCGCCGCTGCTCGTGCTGGACGAGCCCACCGCCCAGATCGACCTGGCGTCCGAGCGGCTCGTGGTCGAGGCGCTCGGCCGCGTCACGCGTGGACGGACCGTCCTGACGATCACGCACCGGACGACCGCCGTGCCGCCGGGCGCGCGCCTGGTCGTCCTCGAGCACGGGCTCCTGCGCCCCGCCGCGGCCGCCGGCGCCCCGGCGGACGCCCGCGTCGCGGCGGACCAGCCGGACGACCGGCCGGACGACCAGCCGGGCGACCCGGCGGCACCCACCACCCGTGAGGAGGTGACCGCGTGAGCGCGGCACCCGCCACCGCCTCCGCCGGCCCGGTCGCACCGGCCCGGCCCGCACCGGCCGGCACGACCCGCACCGACGACGCCCGGCGGCTGCTGCGGCTGGCCCGGCCGGTCCTGCCGCCGCTGGCCGCGTCCCTCGTGTGCCGGCTCCTCGCCCAGCTCGCGTCCGTGGCGATCCTCGCGGTCGCCGTGCACGGCGTCGTGCTGGCCGTCGACGCCGCCGCCGGGGGGCCGCCCGTGCCGGTGGGGCGCACCGTCGCGGTCCTCGTCGCCCTCGCGCTCGCCAAGGGCGTGCTGCGCTACCTCGAGCAGCTCAGCGGGCACACCGTCGCGTTCGCCGCGCTGGCGATCCTGCGCGTGCACTTCTTCACACGCCTCGAGCCCCAGGCCCCTGCGGCCGTGGAGGGCCGCCGCACGGGCGACCTCCTCTCGCGCGTGACCCGTGACATCGACCGCGTCGAGGTGTTCTTCGCGCACACGCTGGTCCCCGCCGTCGCCGCCGTGCTCACCCCGGCCGTCGTGCTCGTCGTGCTGGCCGTGGGCGTGCACCCGGTCGTCGCGGCGCCGGCGCTGGTCGCCTGGCTCGTGGCCGGGGTCGTCGTGCCGCGCTGGGGCCGGCGGCGCACCGCCGACGCCGCCGCCCGGCTGCGCGCGGGCAAGGGGGAGCTCGCGCAGCACGTGACGGACACCGTGCAGGGCGTCCGCGAGGTCCTCGCGTTCGACGCGGGCGAGCGGCGGCTGGCCGGGCTCGACGCCGTGGGTGCCGACGTCGACGCGGCCCAGCGCACGTCGGCGCGGCAGGTCGCCGCCCGCCGCGCGGTCGCCGGCGTGCTCGTGCCGGGCGTGCTCCTGGCGGTCCTCGCCGCCGGTGCGCCCCTCGTCGTGGCCGGGACCGTCACCTGGGGCGCCCTCGTCGTCGCGGTCGCGGTCGTGCTGGCCACGACGCCGGCCGTGCTCGCCGTCGAGGAGGTCGTCGCCGACCTCGACCAGGCGTTCGCGTCCGCGCGTCGGGTGTTCGAGGTCACGGACGCCCCGCCGGCGACCTCCGACCCGGCCGCACCGGTCACGCTGCCCGCAGCCTCCGGCGGGCGCACGGTCCGGTTCACCGGTCTGACCTTCACCTACCCGCCGCGCACGGACGCCGGCACCGCAGGGCCCGTGCCTGCCCCCGCCGTCGTCGACGTCGACCTCGACGTCCCCGCCGGGTCGACCGTCGCGCTCGTCGGCGCGTCCGGTGCCGGCAAGTCGACGCTCGCGCACCTGCTGCTGCGCTACCACGACCCCGACGCCGGTGCGGTGCTCCTCGACGGCGTCGACGTGCGGGACCTGACGCTCGACGACCTGCGCCGCCAGGTCGCGCTCGTGCCGCAGCGCCCGCACCTGTTCGCCGGCACGCTGCGCAGCAACCTGCTGCTGGCCCGCCCGGACGCCGACGACGCCGCCCTCGACGCCGCCTGCGCGGTCGCCCAGCTCACCGACGCCGTGGCCGGGCTGCCCCGCGGCTACGACACCCCGATCGGCGAGCGCGGGGCGCGGCTGTCGGGCGGGCAGCGCCAGCGCGTCGCCGTGGCGCAGGCCGTGCTCCGTGACGCCCCCGTCGTGGTGCTCGACGAGGCGACGAGCCAGCTCGACGCCGCCACGCAGGCGTCGCTGCAGGCCGCGTTCGACGCCCTCGGCGAGGGACGCACCGTGCTGCAGGTCGCGCACCGGCTCGAGACGGTCCGCGCCGCGGACCTCGTGGTCGTCCTCGACGGCGGCCGCGTCGTCGAGCAGGGCACGCACGAGGAGCTGCTCGCCCGCGACGGGGCGTACGCCCGGCTCGTGGGACGGTCCCTCGAGCCCTCCGCGGGCTGACCGCTGCACGCACCGGACCGCACCGGACCGACGCGCCGCCCGACCTGGCCCCGCGGGCGCCCGTGACCGGGGACCATGGGGGCGTGCCTCCCTCGACAGGTCCCGTGCCCCGCACCGCGACCCGGCGCGTGCTGTCCGACGAGCGCCGCCCCGCGTTCTTCGACTCCGCGGTCGACGGCGCACCGCGATGGGCGACGGGTGCGCTGACCGCGCTGCAGGCCGTCACGCTGTCCCTGGCCGCTCTCGCGCTGCCCGCGGTCGCGGCGTTCGTCGCGACGTCGGCCGACCCGTCCAACGCGGACGTCGGCTGGACGCGCGCCGTGGTGGTCGCCGCCGGGCTGTGGCTGCTCGGCCACGGGGTCCCGCTGGACGTCGGCGGGGCGACGGTCACGGTGGTCCCGCTGGGGGTGACGGCGCTCGCGCTGTGGACGGCGTGGTCGTCGTCGCGGCGCTCGGGGGTGCCGTCCCGCTCCGGCACGGCGGGGGCGGTCGGCACGTACGCGCTGCTCACGGTCCTCGTGGGGCTCGTCGCCGGTGCCGGCGGTGCGCAGCTGCTCCGTGCGCTGGCCGGCGGCCTCGTCGTCGGGGCGGTCGGCCTCGGCGCCGGACTCCTGCGTCGCCCGGGCGCGCCGACGCCGGACGCGCTGCTCGCCCCCGTGCGCGCCCGCGTCGGCCCGGACGTCCTCGCCGGCGCGCGAGCGGGTGCGCTCGCCGCCGCGGCACTCGTCGCCGCCGGTGCCGTCCTGACCACCGTGTGGGTCGTCGCGGGCCGTGCGACGGTCGGCGACGTGGTCGACGGGCTGGGGCTCGACGCCGTCGGCGGCGCCGTCCTCGCGGTCGCCGAGCTGGCGGTCCTGCCCAACCTCGTCCTGTGGTGCGTCGCCTGGCTCGCGGGCCCCGGGTTCGCCGTGGGTGCCGGCACCGTGTTCTCCCCGGCGGAGGTGGTCGCCGGCCCGTTGCCGGCGATCCCGCTGCTGGGCGCGCTGCCGTCGCCGCACGTCGCCGGCGGGCTCCTGCTCGTGGCCCCCGCGCTGCTCCCCGCGGTCGGGGCGCTCGCCGGCCTGGCGCTGCGCCGGGTCCCGGCGCCCGGGCGGGCCCGCGGGGTCTGGCTGCGGCTGATGGCGCTGGGCGCGACCTCCGGGCTGCTCGTCGGGGCCCTCGTGGGTGCCGCGTCGGGCTCGGCGGGTCCCGGGCGCATGGCGGAGGTCGGTGCGACCGCGTGGCTCGTGGGGCTGCTCGCCGGGGCCGGGTGCACGCTCGGCGCCCTGGTCGTCGCCGTGCCCACCGACCCGTTCGTGCGCGCGGCCGTGCGGGCCCGGCTGCGTCCCGGCGCCGCGGGCCCCGGTGCTGCGCCGACGGGTCCTGCTGCCGCCGGCCCGGCGCCCGTCAGCCCTGCGGGACCGACGGCAGCAGGGAGCGTGTGAGCTCCTCGAGGTCGCGGCGCAGGTCCGCGTCGCACGTGCGCTGCGCCTGCTGCGTGAGGGCACGCTCCTGGCACTGCGCGTGCTCGCGCAGCGCCGGCGTGAACAGCAGCGACTGGGCCGCGACCGCCGTCCAGCCCAGCGACGCGACCACGAGCACCGTGGCCATCACGACCACCGACGCCCGCGCGCGCGAGCGCCCCGCGTGGACCACGGCGACGATCGCGCACGCGAGCGCGAGCACGGCGAACGGGGTGGCGCCCAGCGCCCACGGGTACGGGGACGACATCGTCAGCACCGAGACGAGCAGGGCCGCCGCGGCGCCCGTCGCCCACCGGTGCGCGCGGACGACGCCCTCGGCGTCGGGCTCCCGCGGCGCCGGGCCGGGCGGCCCGTCCGCGGGGGGCGGGGGACCGGCCGGCGCACCGGCGGGTGCCTGGCGGGGATCGACGTCCTGCGGTGCGCCGTGGCCCGGCGCGTGCTGCTGCTGCGCCGCCGGCTGCTCCGGCGGCGCGTACGGGTTGCCCATCTGCCCAGTCTCGCAGGCCCGGGCCGTGCGACGGGCGTCGTGGCACGGCGGCTAGGGTCGGTCGCGTGAGCCACGACCGACCCACGCCGCCCCCGCCGACCCCCGCGACGAGCACGGCCCGCCGCCTCGTGGTGCTCGTCTCGGGCACCGGCTCGAACCTCGCGGCCCTCCTCGCCGCCCACGAGGACCCCGCCTACGGCGCGCGCGTCGTGGGCGTGGTCAGCGACCGCGCAGGCGTCGCCGCCCTGGACCGGGCCCGTGCGGCCGGCGTGCCGACGGCCGTGGTCGCGCTCGCGGACTTCCCGGACCGTGCGGCGTGGGACCGTGCGCTGGCCGAGGCGGTCGGGGTGTTCTCGCCGGACCTCGTGGTGATGGCGGGCTTCATGAAGCTCGTGGGGGAGGCGTTCCTGGCGCGGTTCGGCGGACGGGCGGTCAACACGCACCCGGCGCTGCTGCCCGCGTTCCCGGGGGCGCACGGGGTGCGCGACGCCCTCGCGTACGGGGTCAAGGTCACGGGCTGCTCGGTGATCGTCGTCGACGGCGGCGTGGACTCCGGTCCGATCGTCGCGCAGACGCCGGTGGTGGTGGAGCCCGACGACGACGAGGACTCCCTGCACGAGCGGATCAAGGCGGTCGAGCGGACGCTGCTGGTCGAGACGGTCGGGGCGGTCGCCCGCGGGGGGCTGCGCGTGGACGGCCGGCACGTGCGGGTCGGCGGCGGCTGAGCCGCGTCCCCGCGCGGGGCCCGTGGTCGGCGTCATCAGGGCGCCGACCACGGGCGGGGTGCCGTCGGGTCAGGCGGCGGCCCGCTGCTCGTGCCGGTAGGCCGCCAGGGTCTGCGCGACCACGTCGTCCCAGTCCGTCGACGACGTGCCGAGCACGGCGCGGCTCGCGGCGTCGTCCGCGACGAAGGGCGCCGTGAACTGGTACCCGACCGCGTGCACCTCGCGCATCATCGGCTGCGCGACGCCGAGGGCGCGCACGAGCGCGAGCGGGACGGGGGACACCCGCGGTGCGGGTGCCCCGGCGGCCGCGGCGAAGCGCTCGGCGACCTGCCGGTACGTGAGCGGCTCGGGGGACGGCACGTGCCAGGGCCGGCCCCAGGCGGCGGGGAGCGCGGCGGCGGCGGCGAGCGCGGCCGCGAAGTCGGGCAGGTAGGTCCAGGTGTGCGGCTGGTCGGCGGACCCGACGGGGCGCAGAACCTTCCCGGCGAGCAGCGGCGCGAGCATGCGGGGGCCGACGTGGGCGTGGGCCTCGGCGCCGGGGCCGAGGTAGTCGGACCCGCGCACCTCGACGGCGCGCAGCGCACCGGCGTCGTGGCGGGCCAGCGCGTCGGCCCACATGCGCGCCCGTACCTGACCCTTGGTCTCGCGCGTGGCCAGCGGGTCGTCCTCGTGCATGTGCTCGTTGCCCGCGCCGTAGGAGTAGAGGTTGCCGGCGACGACGAGCACGGCACCGGTGCGTTCGGCGGCCGTGAGCAGGGCGTCGGCGACCGGGGGCCAGTCGCTGACCCAGCGGTGGTAGGCGGGGTTGACGCAGTTGTACAGGGCTGCGGCGCCGCGGGAGTGCCGCGTCAGCGCGTCGGCGTCGGTCCCGTCGACGCGGTGGTGGGTCACGGTGCCCCCGCCCGGGGCCGCCGTCCGCCCGGGCGTGCCGGGGCGTGCGCCGGAGCGGGACAGGACGTGCACCTCGTGCCCCGCGGCGGCGAGGTGCTGGGCGAGCGTGCGGCCGATGGGGCCCTTGCCGAGGACGACGTGACGAGCCATGAGGTTCTCCCGGGGGATCGAGCGTGAGCACTGCTCTCTGATGCGAGCAATGCTCTGCTGCGCGGTGGCGGGTTGTCAAGAGCAGTGCTCTCGTTTGCGATCGCCGCTCTCGCCGGTGAGGATGTCGGCATGCCCGACACGCACGCCGCTCCCGCCGCCCCTGCAGCCCCGAAGCCTGCGGTGCGGGTCTCGGCACGGGACCGCGCGCGGGCCGAGGTCATGCGCGACCTGCTCGCCGCCGCCCGCGCCCGCCTCGCCACCGACGGCGCCGCCGAGCTCTCGCTGCGCGCCGTCGCGCGCGACCTCGGGCTCGCCTCCTCGGCCGTGTACCGGTACGTCCCCTCGCGCGACGCGCTGCTGACCCTGCTCGTCGTCGAGTCCTACGACGCCGTGGGCGCCGTCTGCGAACGGGCGGCGAGCGCCGCCGACGCGGCCGGCCACGCACCCGCCCGCGCCTGGCTCGAGGTGGCCCGCGCCGTGCGCCGCTGGGCGCTGGCCGACCCGCGCGGCTTCGAGCTCATCTACGGCACGCCGGTGCGCGGCTACGCCGCCCCGGCGGACACGGTCGTGCCCGCCACGCGCGTGTGGGCCGTCGTCAGCGGGCTGCTCGCCGCCGCGCGCGCCGACGGGTCGCTCCGCCCGGCCGGGCCGACGTTCGCCACCGACGGGCTCGTCACCGACGACGTGTACGCGTTCGCGGCCGCCCACGGCGCGGACCTCGCCGCCCGGCCCGGCGCCGACGGTGACGCCGAGGACCGTCGGCGTGACGTGGTGCGGTCGATCACGCTCTTCAGCAGCCTTCTCGGAGCCCTGACCGCCGAGCTCTTCAGCCACCTGCGGGGCGTCGCGCAGGACCCCGCCCGGGCCTTCGACGTCACCGTCGCGACCGCCGCGGCCGGCGTCGGGCTGCACGTCGACCTGGCGGACGCGTGGGACGCGCCGGCGCGCTGACACCGACCCCGCCGACGCGACCCGCGCGCCGAGCCCGAGCCCGCGGGCGCGGCGGCAGGCCGGACGGGACGCTCAGCGCCAGAGCACCGCGCGCTCGCCGTCGTCCGTGAACAGGCAGCCGACCGCGTGCCCCGCGTCGTTGACCGCCATGAGCGTCACCTCGCCCGCCGCCGGGTCGACGAACCGCACCGGACCCCCGGCGTCCTGCGCGAAGGCCTGCTGGGCCTGCCCCGGCGGGGCCACCCACCCGATCACGCGCCCCCGGTCGCTGAGGTCGGCGACGACACCGAGCGCCCCGCCCTGCGGCCCGACCTCCGCCACGGCGCCGGACGCCGACCACCGCACCGGCCGGACGTCGCCCGAGCCGGCCGACAGGTAGCTGTAGCCCGCGGCCCGGCCCCGGTCGTCGACCGCGGTGGCCAGGCTCGAGCCCGACCCGTCGCCGAGGCCCGCCAGCCGCACCAGGCGGCCGTCGGCCTCCCACCGCACGGCGTGCTGGGTGTCGCCCACCCACGCGGCGCCCACGACCTGCCCGCGGTCGTTGACGTCGTTCGCGTCCGTCCGCCCGCCGAGGCCCTCCAGCGCCGTCATGACCCCGTGCCGCCAGCGGAACGCGGCGGGCTCCCCGCCCCACGCGCCCGACGTGCCGACCAGCTCGCCACGCTCGCTCAGCCCCGTGACGTAGACGAGCGTGTGGTCCGGGCTCAGGGCCCCCACCATCCACAGCCGGCTGCCGTCCCAGAAGGCGGCCCGGCCGTCGACCTCGCCGGCCACCTGGCCGCGGTCGTTGACGAACCGCGCGCTGGTCAGCCCGCCGGGCAGCGGCAGGACGCGCCCGCCGCGCACGAGGTGCGTCGTCGTCAGGACGGTCCCCCGGTCGTTGACGTCCCACGCGCACTCGTCGATCCCGAGGTCGACCAGCCCGCCCGGCTGGTGCGTCGCAGCCGCGTCGCCGCCCGGCGGGGCGGCCAGCGGGACCGCGCCCGAGACGGCGAGCGTGGTCGCGAGCAGTGCCGTGGCGATCGCGGACATGGTTCCCCCCAGGTCTGGACGCCCGACCCTGGGCGGCCCGGTACCGATGGTGCCCGCGGGACGAACCGGGCACAACGTGCGCGGCCGGACTTCACCTGGACGGCGGCACCGGACGCCTGTCCGCCTGCCGCAGGGTCTGCCGGACGCGTCCCCGCTAGACTCTGACGCGGTCGTGACTGGCGCGGGTGGAGGCAACCACCGGGGAGCGGCCGCAGCCGGTCCACCGTGCACCGCCCGCCTGGGTGCGCGGGTCCCCGACCGACGCTTCCCCCGGGAGATGCCATGTCCGACGCGCCCACCGCCGACGCCACCCGCCGCCCCCTGCGCCGCGCCCTGCTGTCCGTCTACGACAAGACCGGGCTCGTCGAGCTCGCGACCGCCCTGCACGCGGCCGGCGTCGAGCTCGTCTCGACCGGGTCGACCGCCGCGACCGTCGCCGCCGCCGGCGTGCCCGTCACGCGCGTGGAGGACCTCACCGGGTTCCCCGAGTGCCTCGACGGGCGGGTCAAGACGCTGCACCCGCGCGTGCACGCCGGGATCCTCGCCGACACCCGCCGCCCCGAGCACCTGGCCCAGCTCGACGAGCTCGGCGTCGCCGCGTTCGAGCTCGTCGTGGTCAACCTCTACCCCTTCACGCAGACCGTCGCGTCGGGCGCCGACGTCGACGCGTGCGTCGAGCAGATCGACATCGGCGGGCCGTCGATGGTGCGGGCCGCCGCCAAGAACCACCCGAGCGTCGCCGTCGTGGTCGACCCGGCCCGGTACGACCAGGTCGTCGCGGCCGTCGCGGCCGGCGGCTTCACGCTCGCCGAGCGGACGCGGCTGGCCGCCCAGGCGTTCGTGCACACCGCGACGTACGACGTGGCCGTCGCCTCGTGGATGGGCTCGGTCGCCACGACGACCGACGAGGTCGACGGCGTCAGCACCGGCTTCCCCGCCTGGGTCGGCGCGACCTGGGAGCGGGCCGACGTGCTGCGCTACGGCGAGAACCCCCACCAGCGTGCCGCGCTCTACACCTCCGGGCACGGCCCCGCCGGTCTGGCGCAGGCCACGCAGCTGCACGGCAAGGCCATGAGCTACAACAACTACGTCGACGCCGACGCGGCCTGGCGGGCGGCGCACGACCAGGACGGCCCGACGGTCGCGATCGTCAAGCACGCCAACCCGTGCGGGATCGCCGTGGGCACCGACGTCGCCGACGCGCACGCCAAGGCCCACGCGTGCGACCCCGTCTCCGCGTTCGGCGGCGTCATCGCCGCGAACCGCGTGGTCACCCGCGCCGCCGCCGAGCAGATCGCGGCCGTCTTCACCGAGGTCGTCGTGGCGCCCGGGTTCGACGACGACGCGCTGACGGTGCTGCAGCAGAAGAAGAACGTGCGCCTGCTCGTCGTGGACGCCCCGCCCGCGGGTGCGGTCGAGATGCGCCCGGTGTCCGGCGGCCTGCTGCTGCAGGCGGTGGACCGCGTCGACGCGCCCGGCGACGACCCGACGACGTGGACGCTCGCGACCGGCACCCCGGCGGACGACGCGACGCTCGCCGACCTCGCGTTCGCCTGGCGGGCCGTGCGCGCGGTGAAGTCCAACGCGATCCTGCTCGCCCAGGACGGCGCGTCCGTCGGCGTGGGCATGGGCCAGGTCAACCGTGTCGACTCGTGCCGCCTGGCCGTCGAGCGGGCGAACGCCGGCGGCGCCGAGCGGGCCCGGGGCGCCGTCGCCGCGTCCGACGCGTTCTTCCCGTTCGCCGACGGCCTCCAGGTGCTCCTCGACGCCGGGGTCCGGGCCGTCGTGCAGCCTGGCGGGTCCGTCCGGGACGAGGAGGTCGTCGCCGCGGCGCGGGCCGCCGGCGTCACGCTGTACCTGACCGGCACGCGCCACTTCGCGCACTGACGCCGACCCCTCGGTGCCGTCCGCGCGGCGGCACCGAGGGGTGGTGCGCCGGCGGGGATCCTCAGCGGCGGCGCAGCGCGGCCAGGCTCGTCGCGTCCCCGGGGTCGATCCGCGGCAGCGCGGGAGGGGCCAGCAGCCGTCGTGCGGCCCCGACGTCGCGGGGCCTGTCGGCGGCGAGCGCGGCGGTCGTCGTCCCGTCGGGCCGCGACCACAGCACCGAGAAGCCCGCGCCGCCCGGGTCGCGCAGCACCGTCGGCTCGTCGCCCGGGGACGGCAGGCCGAGCAGGGCCAGGTCGTGGCCGAGCTGCGTGGAGAACACGTAGGGCACCAGGTCGTCGCCCGTCGCGGGGTCGGTCGGCACCCCGAGCAGGTGGCGCACGAGCACGTCGGGCCCGCGCAGCGCCGCGTCCCAGTGCCCGCCCGGCACCCACCCGTACCGGGCCGACCGGCGCACCGCGACGTCGCCCACCGCGAGGAGGCCCGGCAGCGGACCGCCGGGACCGAGCACCCGGTACCCGTCGTCGACGCGCAGCCGCCCCTGGTGCAGGGGCAGCGCGTCACCCAGCCACGCGGTCGCCGGCCGGGCGCCGACGGCCGCGAGCACCACGTCGGCGGGGAGCACGCGCCCGTCCGCGAGCGTCACGGCGTCGGGCCGCACGTCCGCCACGGGTGCGCCCGTGAGCAGGCGGACCCCTGCGGCGGCGTACCAGGGGCGGGTCAGCCCGCCGACCTCGACCCCCAGCGGCCCGGCCAGCGGGGCGTCGGCCGCCTCGACGACGCTCACGTCGTGGCCCGCCGCGGCCGCGACGCCCGCGACCTCGGCCCCGATCCAGCCCGCCCCCACGAGGACGAGGCGCCGCGGCCCCGACCCGAGGAGCGCCCGCAGGCCGGCCGCGTCATGCGCGGTGTGCAGGGTGCGGGCCTCCCACCCGGCGGGCCGGACCGCGGCCGCGCCGGTGGCGAGGACGACGCAGGCGGCGGAGTGCTCCGCGCCGTCGGTGACGACGGTCGCGCCGCCGGGCGCGGGCCGCAGGGCGCGCGCGGGCTCGGCGAGCCGCACGTCGTCGGCCAGCGCGGTCAGGTCGGCGTCGATCTCGTCGGCGAGCCAGGCCGGACCGGTGCGGTCGAGCAGGTGCTTGGACAGCGGCGGCCGGTCGTAGGGCGCGAGGCCCTCCGCGCCGAGGACCCGCACGTGGCCGTCGTACCCGTGCTCGCGCAGGGCGGCGACGGTGCGGGTGGCGGCGAGCCCGGCGCCGACGACGAGGACGTCCGGCGGGGTGGTCACGCACGTCACGCTATCCCGCGGGACCGGGGGTGCGGGCCAGGCCCCGGGGCCGGCCCGCGGCGGTAGTCTCTGCGGCGGACCACGCCCCTCCCGGCAGACAGAAGGCACACGCGCGCATGACGACGCAGCGGGACCCCCGGCCGCCGCACCCCGCCCCGGAGGACGAGCCGGCGCCGGACCCCGTCCCGGCCCCGGAGGACGTCCCCGACGAGGAGGCGCCGCTCGACCCGCGCGCGATCGCCCGGGCGTCGCTGCAGGCCGGGCGCAACGCGTCGCTGTGGTGGTCGAGCGCCGGCGTCGCCGCGTCGGCCGCGCTGTCCGTGCTGTGGAGCCCCCGTCTCGGACCGGTCGCCCTCGCGCTCGTGCTCCTGGCCGGGGCGGTGCTGCGGGCCGTCTCGCCGCCGCCCGGCCCGGTGGCGTTCAGCCCCCGCGCGCGCTGGCTCGACCTGGTCACGCTCACCGGGTTCGCGGTGGTGCTGCTCGGGCTGACCTGGATCGTGCCCGCCTGGGGCCCGTACCCGACCTTCCCCTGACGTGCGCCCCTGACGTGCGCCCCTGACGCGCGCAGGGCCCGGGTGCGGTGCACCCGGGCCCTGCGGCCGCCGGTCGTCCCGGCGGGAGCCGTCAGCGTGCGACGGCGTCCTCGAGGTCGTCGTCCTCGTCGAGCTCGTCGATCTCCAGCGGCTCGCTCGCGAACGCCCGGTACACCAGGGCGGCGACGGCGGCGCCGACCAGCGGCGCGACCCAGAAGAGCCACAGCTGCTCCAGGGCCCAGCCCTCGGAGAAGATCGCGACGGCCGTCGAGCGCGCGGGGTTCAGGCCGGCGTTCGTGACGGGCAGCGCCACGAGCAGGAGCACGGCGTAGGTGAGGCCGATGGCGTACGGGGCGTGCCCGCGGGGCGTGCGGCGGTCGGTCGCGGCGAGCACGACGCCGACGAGCACGGCCGTGAGCACGACCTCGACGAGCAGCGCCGGCACCAGGCCGAACTCGGCGGACCCGGTCGACAGCCGCGACAGCGGGGAGTTCTCGGCGAAGCCGTTGGCCGTGGCGGCGAAGAACGACCGGACGGAGCCCTCACCGGTCTGGCTGAGCAGCGCGGGCAGCGCGGTCGGCACCGTGAGGAACAGGACGGCCGCGGCGAGCGCGCCGCCGGCGACCTGGGCGAGCCAGTAGGGCAGCAGGTCGCGGGCCCGGGTGCGGCCCGCGAGCACGGCGCCGAGGGTCACCGCGGGGTTCACGTGCCCGCCCGAGACGTGCCCGAGCGTGGCGACCGCGGCGAGCGTCGCGACGCCGAAGCCGAGCGCGACCGTCAGGGTCGTCTGGGTGCCGCTGAAGCCCGAGTAGAGCCAGATCCCCACGCCGGCGAGCACCACGAGGAACGTGCCGAAGGCCTCGGCGCCCAGGCGGGCGAGCAGGCCGGGCCCGTCGGTCGTGGCGGTCGTGACGACGACCTCCTCGACGACGGCGACCTCCTCGACGACGACGGCCGGGGCGGGCGCCTGCGGGGCGGCGGGCGCTGCGTCGGGGGCGGGCGTCGCGGCGGACGGGGCGTCGGCGGCGGGGACCTCGGCGGCGGGGACCTCGGCGGCGGGGACCTCGGCGGCGGGTGCCGCGGCGGACGCCGGGGCGGCGTCGGCCTCGGGTGCCGTGACCTCGGGCGCCGTGACCTCGGGCGCCGTGACGTCGGGCGTCGCGGACGCGGAGGGCGTGGTCTCGGGCGTCGTGGGTGCGGCGTCGGTCGGCGTCGCGTCGGCGTTCTCGGGCTTCTGCTGGGACATGGGGGTCCTGTCAGGTCGGAAGGGTCGGTGCGACGGGCGTCCCGGGCGCTGGGGGAGGTCGCCGCGGACACGTCCGTGCGCGTGCGTGGGCCAGCATGCCAGGCCAGGCTGTGCAGGACAGCCCGTCGGCGCCACGACCCCGCGGCGCGCGCACGACCACGCGGCACCGGCGGCCCCGGCCCCAGGTCTCTCGACGTCGAGTAACCTGGCCCGGACACCCACGGCACAGGAGGCAGGCTCCCGCATGGCGAAGATCAAGGTCGTCGGCCCCGTCGTCGAGCTCGACGGCGACGAGATGACGCGCATCATCTGGCAGTTCATCAAGGAACGCCTGATCCACCCGTACCTCGACATCGACCTGCGGTACTACGACCTGTCGATCCAGAACCGCGACGCGACGGACGACCAGGTCACGATCGACGCGGCCCACGCGATCAAGGAGCACGGCGTCGGCGTCAAGTGCGCCACGATCACGCCGGACGAGGCCCGCGTCGAGGAGTTCGGCCTGAAGAAGATGTGGGTCTCGCCGAACGGCACGATCCGCAACATCCTCGGCGGCGTCGTCTTCCGCGAGCCGATCATCATCAGCAACATCCCGCGCCTGGTGCCGGGGTGGAACAAGCCGATCATCATCGGGCGCCACGCGCACGGCGACCAGTACAAGTCGACGAACTTCAAGGTGCCCGGCGCCGGCAAGGTCACGATGACGTTCGAGCCGGCCGACGGCTCGGAGCCCCAGCGGTTCGAGGTCGTGACGATGCCCGAGGGCGGCGGCGTCGCGATGGGCATGTACAACTTCAACGAGTCGATCCGCGACTTCGCGCGCGCCTCGTTCGCGTACGGCCTGCAGCGCGGGTACCCGGTGTACCTGTCGACGAAGAACACGATCCTCAAGGCCTACGACGGTGCCTTCAAGGACATCTTCCAGGAGGTGTTCGACACCGAGTTCAAGGCGCAGTTCGACGCCGCGGGCCTCACGTACGAGCACCGCCTCATCGACGACATGGTGGCCTCCGCGATGAAGTGGGAGGGCGGCTACGTCTGGGCGTGCAAGAACTACGACGGCGACGTCCAGTCCGACACCGTGGCGCAGGGCTTCGGCTCGCTCGGCCTGATGACGTCGGTCCTCATGACCCCCGACGGCCAGACCGTCGAGGCCGAGGCCGCGCACGGCACCGTCACGCGCCACTACCGCCAGCACCAGCAGGGCCGCCCGACGTCGACGAACCCGATCGCGTCGATCTTCGCGTGGACCGGCGGCCTCAAGCACCGCGGGAAGCTGGACGGCACGCCCGAGGTGACGCAGTTCGCGCAGACGCTCGAGGACGTCGTCGTCCGGACGGTCGAGAGCGGCAAGATGACCAAGGACCTCGCCGTCCTCGTGGGCCCGGACCAGCCGTGGCTGACGACCGAGGAGTTCCTCGCCGCGCTCGACGAGAACCTGGCCGCCCGCCTGGGCTGACCACCACGCCGGGGCGCAGGGGCGCCACCGTTCGCGGTGGTGCCCCTGCGGCGTCGATGCCGGTCCGGGTTCACCCGTCCGGTCGGGTGGACCCGGGCGGCGGGCTGCCGATGGGGGTTCGTGCACCCCAGGAGGCCCCGATGACCGTCACCTCGCCCGCACCGGGCACACTCCGCGCGCGGTCCGGGGACATCCCGGCCGGGATCCGGCTGCCTCGGGGAGCCACGCTCACACCCGCGTCGTTCGCCGCCCGGCACCGCGTCGTCCAGGGTGTCGTGTGGCTCAACCTCGTCGGCCTGCTGGTGCTGGGTGTGCTGTCGGACGAGCCGTTCCTGCACGTCCTCGCCGCTGCCGCGCTCATCGCCGTCCTCGCCGTGCTGGGTCGCACCCTCCCGCGGCCGGGCACGCGGGCGGCGCTGACGAGCGTCGCGCTCATGGGGTGCTCGTACCTCGCCATCCACGTCGCGGGCGGCCGTGTCGACGCCCACTTCCACCTGTTCGTCGCCCTGGTGTTCGTCGCGCTCTACCAGCAGTGGTCCGCGCTGCTGTGGGCGGTGGTGGCGGTGGTCGTCCACCACGGCGTCCTCGGTCTCCTCGCGCCGCACGCGGTGTTCGGGGAGATGGCGTCCCACCACGGTGCCGACCTGCCGGGTGCGGCGCTCGTCGGGCTCGTGGCCCTGCATGCTGCGTTCGTCGTGGTCGAGGTCGTCGGGATCCTCGTCCTGTGGCACTTCGCCGAGCAGACCGAGCGGGAGGTCAACGACGCCGTCCTCGCGGCGGGCGCCGCCCGCGAGGAGGCGGTCCTGGCCACGGCGCAGGCGCAGCAGGAGGCCGCCGTCGTGGAGGAGGAGCGCGCACGACGGCTCGACACCCTGCTCGCCTCGCTCACCGCGCAGGCCGACGAGATCGCGCAGGTCGCGCGCACCGCGGCGGAGCAGGTGGTCACGGCCGAGCAGAGGGCCGACTCCCTGACCGCGGCGGCGCAGGACGTGGCCCGACGGGCGCAGGACGCCGCCGAGGCCGCGGACCGCGGGCGCCAGGTCTCCAGCCGCTCCCGCGAGCACATGAGCGCGCTCGACGCGTCGGCGGGGCGCATCGCCGAGGTCATCGGCTCGGTCAGCGCCGTCGCCGCCCAGACCAACATGCTCGCCCTGAACGCGACCATCGAGGCGGCACGTGCCGGCGAGGCCGGGCGCGGGTTCGCGGTGGTCAGCGGAGAGGTCAAGGAGCTGGCGGCCAGCACCGCGCACTCGGCCGGCACGATCGAGTCCGCCGTCCGTGCGGTGCAGCAGGGATCGGCCCAGGTGGCCGAGGCCTTCGACGAGACCACGTCGGCGGTCGACCGGATCGCTGCCATCCAGGACGAGATCGAGGCGGCAGCACGCTCGCAGGTCGCCGTCGTGGCTCAGGTGCGCGAAGACCTCGCGGCGGCGGCCGCCGGGGCGACGGAGATCGTCCACCACGTCGACCGGCTCGTCGCGGGGATGCGGGTCTGAGCAGCGCGGTCGTCCGGTCGGGGGGTAGGTTCGCGGTGTACGCGTGACCCGCGTCGCGGGTCGCCGGGCCGACCGAAGGAGACCGCCCCGTGTCCGTCACCCCTGCCGTCGTCACCGTCACCGGCGGAGCCGGCCAGATCGGCTACGCCCTCGCCTTCCGGATCGCCTCGGGGCAGCTGCTCGGCCCGGACCGCCCGGTGCGCCTGCGCCTGCTGGAGATCCCGGCGGCCGTCCCGGCCGCGGCGGGCGTGGCCATGGAGATCGACGACTGCGCGTTCCCGCTGCTCGACGGCGTCGACGTCACGTCGGACGCGACGGCGGCGTTCGACGGGGTCGACGTGGCGCTCCTCGTGGGTGCGCGGCCGCGCACGAAGGGCATGGAGCGCGGTGACCTGCTGAGCGCGAACGGCGGCATCTTCGGCCCGCAGGGTGCCGCGATCAACGCCGGTGCCTCGTCGGACGTGCGCGTGCTGGTCGTCGGCAACCCCGCCAACACCAACGCGTACATCGCGGCGGCGCACGCCCCCGACGTGCCGAAGGACCGCTTCACGGCCATGACGCGCCTCGACCACAACCGGGCCGTGGCCCAGCTGCGGCAGCGCACCGGTGCGGCGGTCGACGACATCGCCCGCCTGGCCATCTGGGGCAACCACTCCGCCACCCAGTACCCGGACCTGACGCACGCGACGATCGGCGGACGTCCGGCGCTCGACGTGGTCGACGACGAGGCGTGGGTGCGCGGCACGTTCATCCCGACGGTCGCGAAGCGGGGGGCGGCGATCATCGAGGCGCGGGGCGCCTCGTCGGCCGCGTCGGCGGCGAACGCGGCCATCGACCACGTCCGCACGTGGGTGGACGGCACCCCGGCGGGGGACTGGACCTCGGCCGCGGTCGTCTCGGACGGCTCGTACGGCGTGCCCGAGGGTCTGGTGTCGTCGTTCCCCGTGACGGCGTCGGGCGGCGCGTACACGATCGTGCCGGGCCTGGAGCTCGACGCGTTCTCGCGCGAGCGGGTCGACGCGTCGGTGGCCGAGCTGGTCGAGGAGCGCGAGGCCGTCCGGGCGCTCGGCCTGGTCGGCTCGTGACCCGCGCGGCGCACGGCCCGGCCCGTCGGCCGTGAGGGTCGCCGTCCGGGTGCGTCCCGGCGCGTCGCGCACGCGCGTCGGCGGCCTGCACGGCGACCGGCTCGTCGTGGCGGTGCAGGCGCGGGCCGTCGACGGTGCCGCGACCGAGGCCGCGCTCGCGGCGGTCGCCGACGCCCTGGGCCTGCGCCGCCGGCACGTGAGCCTCGTCGCGGGGGCCACGAGCCGGGACAAGGTCGTGGAGGTCGACGCGGGGCTGGTCGACGCGGCGCTCGCGGCGCGCCTGGAGGCGCTGCGCGAGGGCTGAGCGACGCCTGGGCGCGTGCGCCGGACGGCCCACCGCCCGCTGGGCGTGCGCGGTGGGCCGTCGGTGCGTCGGCTGTGCGCGCGGTATCAGGGACTTTGTCGGAACTCCTTGCAGCAACTTGATGCAAGGGGTTACGTTCGCGGGACAGCCCGCCTGCCGGCACGACGACGTGCCGCGACGAAGGAGTCCCGATGGTCGGCGTCCGTGTGCGTCCTGGTTCGTCCCCGTCCCCCCGCCCCGCCGCCCGAGGCACCACCGAGCCCCCGCGTCCCGCCACGGCGCGGCGCGTCGTCGCCGCGGGGACGGCCGCCGCGGTCGCGCTCGCGGGCCTCGTCGCCGCCCTCGCGCCGACCGCCGCGCAGGCCGACGCGACCGGCGTCGTCCTGGTCGGCAGCCTGCAGGACGAGCTCGGCTGCGGTGCGGACTGGGACCCGGCCTGCGCCGCCACCGCGCTCGCCGCGGGCGACGTGCCCGGCCGGTGGACCAGCACCTTCACCGTGCCGGCGGGTGCGTGGGAGTGGAAGGTCGCCCTCGACGGCACCTGGGACGCCGCCTACGGCGCCGACGGCGGGACCGGCAACACGCCGCTGGTCGTCGCCGGGCCCGCGGAGCTCACGTTCACCTACGACGACGCGACGCACCGCACGTCCGTCGTCGTGGAGGACCTGGCCGGGGGCTACACGGACGCGGACGCCGCCCTGGTCGCCGAGCCGGTGCGCGACCCCGGTGCCGGTGAGCAGCTGTACTTCGTCATGACCGACCGGTTCGCCAACGGCGACCCGTCCAACGACACCGGCGGCCTGACGGGCGACCGGCTGACGACCGGCCTCGACCCGACCGACAAGGGCTTCTACCACGGCGGCGACCTCGCCGGCCTGCGCGAGCGGCTCGACTACGTCGAGGGCCTCGGCGTGACGGGCATCTGGCTGACGCCGTCGTTCCTCAACCGTGCCGTGCAGGGCGAGGGCGCGAACGCCTCCGCCGGGTACCACGGGTACTGGATCACCGACTTCACGCAGATCGACCCGCACCTGGGCTCCAACGCCGAGCTCGAGGCGCTGATCGACGACGCCCACGCGCGCGGCATCAAGGTGTACTTCGACATCATCACCAACCACACCGCGGACGTGATCGCCTACGCCGAGGGGCAGTACGCGTACGTGCCCCAGGCCGACGAGCCGTACCGGGCCGCGGACGGCACGCCGTTCGACCCGTCGGACGTGGCCGGCAGTGCCGACTTCCCCGCGCTGGACCCCGCGACGTCGTTCCCGTACACGCCGGTCGTGCCCGCGGCGGACGCCGACCTCAAGGTGCCCGACTGGCTGAACGACCCGACATTGTACCACAACCGCGGCAACTCGACGTGGACGGGGGAGTCCGTCACGTACGGCGACTTCGACGGCCTCGACGACCTCATGACCGAGCACCCGCGGGTCGTCGACGGCTTCGTCGACGTGTACGAGGCCTGGGTCGACCTGGGCGTCGACGGCTTCCGCATCGACACCGTCAAGCACGTGAACACCGAGTTCTGGGAGACGTTCACCACCGAGGTGGCCGCGCACGCCGCCGCCGCCGGCAACCCCGACTTCTTCATGTTCGGCGAGGTGTACGACGCCGACCCGGCGCTGACGGCGCCGTACGTGCGGGACACCGACATGAACGCGATCCTCGACTTCTCGTTCCAGGCCGCCGCGGCGAGCTACGCGCGGGGGTTCGGCGCGTCGTCGCTGCACGCCCTGTACGCCGGCGACGACCTGTACACCACCCCGACGAGCAACGCGCAGGCGCTGCCCACGTTCCTCGGCAACCACGACATGGGGCGCATCGGGTACGCCGTCAAGGACACCGACGACCCGCAGGGCCGCTCGGGCCTCGCGCACAGCCTCATGTACCTCACGCGCGGGCAGCCGGTCGTCTACTACGGCGACGAGCAGGGCTTCGTCGGTGACGGCACCCTCGGCGGCAAGGACAAGGACGCCCGGCAGTCGCTGTTCGCGTCGCAGGTGCCCGAGTACGCCGGGCAGGAGCTGCTGGACGGCACCCCGGCCGGTGCCGTGGACCGGTACGCGACCGACACCCCGCTGTACACGCACGTGGCCCGGCTCGCGCAGCTGCGCGCGGACACCCCGGCGCTGACGTCCGGGGCCCAGGTCGAGCGGTACGCCGACGGTGCGGTCTACGCGTTCTCGCGCGTCGGGGACGACGACGTCGAGCACCTCGTCGCGCTCAACAACGACGACGCGGCCACCACCGTCACGGTCGACTCCCTCACGCCCGGGGCGACGTTCACCCCGCTCCTGGCCACGAGCGGCACCGGCACGGCCGACGCGGCGCCCGTCACCGCCGGGGCCGACGGCACCGTCGAGCTCGCGCTGCCGGCGCTCGGCGCCCTCGTCCTGCGGGCCGACGCCCCGGTCGCCACCGGCGGCGACGCGATCAACCTCGACCTGCCCGGCGCCGGTGCCGCGCTGGAGGGCCTGGCGCCCGTGGCGGCCGACGTCGCCGACGACGTGCACGCCACGACGTCCTTCGCCTGGCGCACCGTCGGCGACGACGCCTGGACCGCCCTCGGCACCGCCGAGACCACCGCGCCCCGGGTGTTCCACGACGTGCGCGACCTGGCCCCGGGCACGCTGGTCGAGTACCGGGCCGTGCGCGAGGACGCGGCCGGGCAGCGCACCGCCGCGTCGACCTTCGGCAGCGTCGGCGTGGCCGTCGACGGCGTCGAGCCCCCGCCGGGCCCCGGCGGCGAGGTCGTCACCGTGCCCGGCAGCCACAACGCCGCGATGGGCTGCGCGGGGGACTGGCAGCCCGGCTGCGAGGCCGCACGCCTGACCACGCTCAACGGCCTCGTGCACCACGGCACGTTCACGCTGCCGCCCGGCACCTACGAGTACAAGGTCGCGGTCGGCGGCACGTGGGACGAGAACTACGGCGCCGGCGGAGCCCCGGGCGGGGCGAACATCACCTACACGGTGCCCGGGGACGAGCCCGTCGACGTGACGTTCGTGTACGACGTGACGACGCACCAGGTGACGACGTCCGTCGACGGCCCCCTGATCACGCTGCCCGGCTCGCACCAGAGCGAGCTCGGCTGCGCCGGCGACTGGGACCCGGCGTGCCTGGGCGCGGCGCTCGTGGACGGCGACGGGGACGGGACGGCGACGTTCACCGCGCCCGACCTGCCCGCCGGCACCTACGAGGTCAAGGTCGCGCACGGCCTGTCGTGGGCCGAGAACTACGGCGCCGACGGCGTGCGCGACGGTGCGAACATCACCTTCGCCGCCCCGGGCGGCAAGCCCGTCACGTTCGTCTACGACCTGGCCACGCACGTGCTCACGGTGCAGGTCACCGACCCGCCGCTGCCCGGCACCGGCCAGCTCGCCGCCCACTGGGTCGACGCGACCACGATCGCCTTGCCCACGGCGTTCGTGCCGTCGGGCACCGACGCCGCCGACCTGACGTTCACGCTGCACGGCTCGACCGACGCCGCGCTGCAGGTCGACGACGGGCAGGTCACCGGTGGCGAGGAGCACCCGCTGACGGTGCTGCCCGACGGGCTCACCGACGCCCAGGCCGCCCGGTTCCCGGCGCTGGCCGGGTACCTCGCGCTGCGCCTGGACGCCGACCCCGCCACCGTCGAGGAGCTGCTCACCGGGCAGCTGCTCGTGCGCCAGGGTGCGGCCGACGGCACCGCGCAGGCCGTCACCGGCGTCCAGGTGCCCGGCGTGCTCGACGACGTCTACGCCGACGCCGCCCGCGCGACCCTCGGCACCACCTGGCGTCGCGGCGCACCGACGCAGACGCTCTGGGCACCCACCGCCCAGGACGTCGACCTGCTCGTGTGGCCCGCCGACAGGCGCGGACGCCTCGACACCTCGGCGGAGCCGGTGCGCCGGGCCGCGGAGCGTCGCGCGGACGGCACGTGGTCCGTCGGCGGGCCGAAGGCGTGGGCGGGCGCCGCCTACCTGTGGGAGGTCACGGTCTACGCACCCACCACGGGCGAGGTCGAGATCAACCGGGTCACCGACCCGTACGCCGTCGCCCTCACGCTCAACAGCACCCACGGCGTGCTCGTCGACCTCGACGACCCCCGCTACCGCCCCCGCCAGTGGGAGCGCACGCCCCAGCCCGTCGTGCGGCCGGTCGAGCAGACCATCTACGAGCTGCACGTGCGGGACTTCTCGATCTCCGACGCGACCGTCCCCGAGCGGCTGCGCGGCACCTACGGGGCCTTCGCGGTGCGCAGCAGCGACGGCCGCGACCACCTGCGCCGCCTCGCGGACGCCGGCCTGACGACCGTGCACCTGCTGCCCACGTTCGACATCGCGTCGATCGAGGAGGACCGCACCGCCCAGGCCGAGCCGGCGTGCGACCTGGCGTCGCTGCCGCCGGACTCGCCCGAGCAGCAGGAGTGCGTCACGGCCGTCGCCGCCGACGACGCCTTCAACTGGGGCTACGACCCGTGGCACTGGACCGCCCCCGAGGGGTCCTACGCGGTCGACGCCACCGGCGGCGCCCGTCTGGCCGAGTTCCGGACCATGGTCGGCGCCCTGCACGCCGACGGCCTGCAGGTCGTGCTCGACCAGGTCTTCAACCACACCGCGGCCAGCGGCCAGGACGCCCGCAGCGTGCTCGACCGTGTCGTGCCCGGCTACTACCACCGGCTGAACGCCACCGGCCAGGTCGAGACCTCGACCTGCTGCCAGAACGTCGCCACCGAGCACGCCATGGCCGAGAAGATGATGGTCGACTCCGTCGTCACCTGGGCCCGCGACCACAAGGTCGACGGCTTCCGGTTCGACCTCATGGGCCACCACTCCCGCGCCACCATGGAGAAGGTCCGCGCCGCCCTGGACGACCTCACCCCGCGCCGCGACGGCGTCGACGGCTCGAAGGTCTACCTGTACGGCGAGGGCTGGAACTTCGGGGAGGTCGCCGACGACCGGCTGTTCGAGCAGGCCACGCAGGGCCAGCTCGGCGGCACCGGCATCGGCACGTTCTCCGACCGGCTGCGCGACGCCGTCCGCGGCGGCGGACCCTTCGACGAGAACCCGCGCGTGCAGGGCTTCGGCTCCGGCGCCTTCACCGACCCCAACGGCGACCCCGTCAACGGCACCGCCGACGAGCAGCGGGCCCGCGTGCAGCACCAGGGCGACCTCCTGCGCCTCGGGCTGGCCGGCAACCTGCGCGACTACGCCCTGCCCACGTCCGACGGCACCGTGCGCACCGGCGACGAGATCGACTACAACGGCCAGCCGGCCGGGTACGCGGAATCCCCGGAGGAGGTCGTCACCTACGTCGACGCGCACGACAACGAGACCCTCTTCGACAACCTCGCCCTCAAGCTGCCGCAGGGCACCTCGATGGACGACCGGGTCCGCATGAACACCGTCTCGCTGGCCACCACGGCCCTCGCCCAGACGCCGTCGTTCTGGCACGCGGGCGCCGACCTCCTGCGCAGCAAGTCCCTCGACCGCAACAGCTACGACTCAGGGGACTGGTTCAACGTCCTCGACTGGTCGCAGCAGACCAACGGGTTCGCGCGCGGGCTGCCCCCGGCCGCGGACAACGAGGCGAAGTGGCCGTACCAGCAGCCGCTGCTGGCCGACCCGGCGCTCGTGCCCACCCCCGAGCACATCGGCACGGCGCACGAGGCCGCGCTCGAGCTGCTCGAGATCCGCTCCTCGACCCGCCTGCTGCACCTGGGGTCCGCCGAGCTGATCGGCAGCCGCGTCACGTTCCCCGGGGCGGGCGCGGACGCCGCCCCGGGCGTCGTGGTCATGCACGTCGAGGACCGCCGGGGCTGGGACCGCGCGGCGCACCGGTGGCGCACCGACGTCGACCGGCGCCTCGACGGTCTGCTCGTGGTCGTCAACGCCTCCGACGAGCCCACCACCCAGACCGTGGGCGCGCTCGCGGGCCGGCGGTACGCGCTGCACCCGGTGCAGGCGCGCGGGCAGGACGACGTGGTCCGCACGACCCGGTACGACCGGGCGACCGGTGCGGTGACGGTGCCGGCGCGGACCGTCGCGGTGCTCGTCGAGCAGGCGGGCCGGGGCGGCTACGCCCCGACCCCGCCGCGGGGGGTGCCGGGCCGCTCCTGACCGCCGCCCCCGCCCGACCGACCACCTCCGTCGACCCCCGCCGGCCCGTCCTCGCCCGAGGGCGGGCCGGCGTGCGTCACGCTGCGTTCCGGTCCCGAACCCGGACGAGCTCGGACGAGCCGACCGCTGTCCGGTTCGTCCGGATCAGGTCCGACGTCCCGGGGGAGAACGCTGTCCCGGGTGCCGTGACCGAACCGTGATGGTTTCGAGACCGGAGTGGTTGCCTCCGGCGTTGACTTCGAGAACCGAAGGCAACAGAGTGTGCGTGCTGCACCTCGGGACGACGACGACCGGCGTCCTGGAGTCAGCCGGGACACCGCGCGTGGGCACGGCAGCCGCGCACCGGACCCGCAGGGTTCGCACCGAACCTCTCAGCGACGAGAAGGAGCAGACATGCGACGCAAGATCACCATGACGGCGGCGACCGGGGCGGCGCTCGTCCTCGGCCTCGCTGCCTGCGGCGGTGGTGGCGCCGGCAGCACCGAGGGCGACGGCGAGGCTCCCGCAGCCGAGGACGTCACCGTCGGCGTGGCGATGCCGACGGAGACGTCGGAGCGCTGGATCCAGGACGGCGACGCGGTGAAGGCCGGCCTCGAGGAGCTCGGCTACCAGGTCGACCTGCAGTACGCGGGCGACGACATCCCGACGCAGACCCAGCAGATCGACTCGATGATCACGGCCGGCGCGGACGTGCTGATCATCGCGGCGATCGACGGCACGGCCCTGTCGAGCCAGCTCGACGCGGCCGCGGCGGCGGACATCCCGGTCATCTCCTACGACCGCCTCATCCGTGACAGCGAGAACGTCGACTTCTACGTCACGTTCGACAACTACGCGGTCGGCGTCGCGCAGGCCAACGGCCTGCTCGCCGGTCTCGGCCTCACGGACTGGGCGGGCGAGCCCGCCGAGGACGCGCCCGAGGGCCCGTTCAACGTCGAGCTGTTCGCCGGCTCGCTGGACGACAACAACGCGCACTTCTTCTGGCAGGGCGCGATGGACACCCTCGAGCCCTTCATGGAGGACGGCACGATCGTCGTCCCGTCCGAGCAGACGGACATCGAGCAGGCCGCCACGCTGCGCTGGTCGCAGGAGACGGCGCAGAAGCGCATGGAGGACCTGCTGACCTCCACGTACTCCGGCGACACCGAGCTGCACGGCGTGCTCTCGCCGTACGACGGCATCTCGCGCGGCATCATCACGGCGCTCCAGGGCGTCGGCATGGGCCCGTCGCTCGAGGACGGCCTGCCGGTCGTCACCGGCCAGGACGCCGAGATCGCCTCGGTCAAGCTCATCCAGGACGGCATCCAGTCCTCGACGATCTTCAAGGACACCCGCAAGCTCGCCGACCAGTCGGTCGTCGCGGTGGAGTCCTTCGTCAACGGCGAGGAGCCCGAGGCGAACGACACCGAGACGTACGACAACGGCGTGAAGGTCGTCCCGTCGTACCTGCTCACGGTCGACACGGTCCACGCGGACAACATCACCGAGCTGCTGGTCGACTCGGGCTACTGGACGCAGGACGAGATCGACGAGGGCGTCGCGGAGTGATCTGACGCACCCCGGACGGGCCCGGTCCACGCAGGGCCGGGCCCGTCCCACGCCCGACGAGAGAACGGAGGACGCGCATGAGCGTGATCCTGGAGATGCGCTCGATCACGAAGACCTTCCCCGGCGTCAAGGCGCTGCAGGATGTGACGCTGACGGTCGAGCGTGGCGAGATCCACGCCATCTGCGGTGAGAACGGCGCCGGCAAGTCGACGCTGATGAAGGTGCTCTCCGGGGTCTACCCCCACGGCACCTACGAGGGCCAGATCCTCTTCGAGGACGAGGAGATGTCCTTCGGGTCGATCAACGACTCCGAGGCCAAGGGCATCGTGATCATCCACCAGGAGCTCGCGCTGGTGTCCTACCTGTCGGTCGCGGAGAACATCTTCCTCGGCAACGAGGTCCGCGGCGCCGGCGGCCTGATCGACTGGAACAAGACCAACGACGAGGCGGCCAAGCTGCTCGCCCGCGTCGGTCTCGACGAGAACCCGACGACGCCCGTCTCCCAGCTCGGCGTCGGCAAGCAGCAGCTCATCGAGATCGCCAAGGCGCTGTCGAAGGAGGTCAAGCTCCTCATCCTCGACGAGCCGACGGCCGCCCTGAACGACACCGACTCGGAGCACCTGCTCAACCTGCTGCGGCACCTGCAGGGCCAGGGCATCACGTCGATCATGATCTCGCACAAGCTCAACGAGATCGCCGAGATCGCGGACAGCACCACCATCATCCGCGACGGGCGCACGATCGAGACGATCGACATGAAGGAGCCCGAGTCCACCCAGGACCGCATCATCCGCGGGATGGTCGGCCGGGACCTCGAGCACCGCTACCCCGAGCGGACGCCGCAGATCGGCGAGGAGGTGCTGCGGGTCGAGGACTGGACCGTGCGGCACCCCACGCAGGCGGACCGCCTGGTCATCGACGGCGCGTCGTTCGACGTGCGCGCCGGCGAGGTCGTCGGCATCGCCGGCCTCATGGGCGCAGGGCGCACCGAGCTGGCGATGAGCCTGTTCGGCCGCACCTACGGCCGCTACGTGCGCGGCCGGGTCTTCAAGAACGGCCAGGAGATCCACACGCGCACGGTGTCCGAGGCGATCAACCACGGCCTCGCGTACGCCACCGAGGATCGCAAGAAGTACGGCCTCAACCTCATCGACGACATCCGCCGCAACATCTCCAGCGCAGGTCTGCGCCAGATGGCCGCGCGCGGCTGGGTCAACGGCAACGAGGAGCTCAAGGTCGCCGAGGAGTACCGCGGCAGCCTGAACATCAAGACGCCCACCGTGATGGCCGTCGTCGGCAAGCTCTCCGGCGGCAACCAGCAGAAGGTCGTCCTGGCCAAGTGGCTGTACACGCAGCCCGACGTGCTCATCCTCGACGAGCCGACCCGCGGCATCGACGTCGGTGCCAAGTACGAGATCTACACGATCATCAACCGCATGGTCGCCGAGGGGAAGGCCGTCGTGGTCATCTCCTCGGAGCTGCCCGAGCTCCTGGGCATCTGCGACCGCGTCTACACCCTGGCCTTCGGGCGGATCACGGGTCAGCTGCCGGTCGCCGAGGCGACGCAGGAGCGGCTGATGGAGCTCATGACCATGGAGCGAGAGACAGCAAAGGACCAGGCATCATGACGGCCATCGCCGGCTTCCGCGAGATGGTGACGCGGAACCTTCAGCAGAGCGGGATCTTCGTCGCGTTCATCGCCATCGTCGCGCTCTTCGCGCTGATGAACGAGAACTTCCTCAGCCCGGGGAACCTGACGAACATCATCCTGCAGTACTCGTACATCCTGATCCTCGCCATCGGCATGGTGATGGTCATCATCCTCGGGCAGATCGACCTGTCCGTCGGGTCGGTCGTCGCCCTCACCGGCGCGGTCTCCGCGGTGCTCGTCATCCGCGAGGGCCAGCCCTGGGTCGTCGGCCTGCTCGCGGCGCTCGCCGTCGGCTTCCTGGTCGGCATCTGGCAGGGCTTCTGGGTCGCGTTCGTCGGCATCCCCGGCTTCATCGTCACCCTCGCCGGCATGCTCCTGTTCCGCGGCCTGACCTACCGGGTCCTCGACAACGTGTCGCTGTCGCCCTTCGGCGGCGTCTACTACGACATCGCGAACGGGTTCCAGAACGGCCTGCTCGGCGGGTACGGCGTGGACGTCTTCACGCTGGTGATCTTCGGCATCGCGGTGGCGGGCTACGCGTTCAGCCAGTGGCGCACGCGCCGCGGCCGCATCGCCTACCAGCAGACCGTCGAGTCGATGCCGCTGTTCATCGCCAAGATCGTCGCCGTCGGCGCCGTCGTCATGTGGTTCGGCTACCAGCTCGCGCAGAGCCGCGGCCTGCCGAACGTGCTGATCATCCTCGCGGTGCTGATCCTGGCCTACTCGGTCGTCACGCAGCGTTCGGTGTTCGGCCGTCACGTCTACGCCATCGGCGGCAACCTGCACGCCGCCGAGCTGTCCGGCGTGAAGGTCCGCAACGTGACCTTCTGGGTCTTCGTCAACATGGGCGTGCTCGCGTCGGTCGCCGGCGTCGTGTTCTCCTCGCGCATGAACGGCGCCCAGCCGGGCGCCGGCAACATGTTCGAGCTCGACGCCATCGCCGCCTGCTTCATCGGCGGCGCGTCCACCACGGGCGGCGTCGGCCGCGTGACCGGAGCCATGATCGGTGGTCTGATCATGGCCGTCATGAGCAACGGCATGCAGCTCATGGGCGTCCCCCAGTCGATCCAGCAGGTGGTCAAGGGCCTCGTGCTCCTGCTCGCCGTGGCGTTCGACATCTACAACAAGCGTCGCGCCACCGTGCGCTGACGCCCGTCCGTGCCGACGGTCCGGTCGGGGGCACGACCCGACCGGACCGTCGCACGCCAGACGCGGCGGGGCGGGTCGCACCCCTTCGACGACCCGCCCCGTCGCCAGGCTCACGCCGGGAGGGGGCGCGATGTCCGGGTCGCAGTCCTCGCTGCGTGAGGCGAACCGCGCCCTCATCGTCGACGCCGTCAAGCGCTTCGGCGGGATCACGCAGGTCGAGATCAGCGGCGCGACCGGCCTGTCGGCCGCCACGGTCTCCTCGATCGTCAAGGAGCTCCTCGCCGCGGGGGTCGTCGAGACCCGCACGACGACACGCTCGGGCCGCCGGGCCCAGCTCGTCACGCTCGCCCGGCGCACCGGCCTGGCCGCCGGCGTCCAGTTCGGTCACCGCCACCTGCGGGTCGTGCTGTCCGACGTGACCCACGAGGTCGTCGCCGAGCAGACGCTGCCGCTGCCGTCCGACCACCGCGTCGACACCAGCCTCGACCGGGCCGCGCTGCTGCTCGTGGACCTCACCGAGCGCGTGGGGTCGACCCTCGACGAGGTCGTCGGCATCGGCGTCGGCATCCCCGCACCGGTCGAGCCCGAGACCGGGATGGTCTCGGTGCGCGGCATGATGCGCGGCTGGGACGAGGTCCCCGTGGCCCACGTCCTGGCCAAGCGGCTGGCCAAGCCGGTGTTCGTCGACAACGACGCGAACCTCGGGGCGCTGGCGGAGAGCCGGCTGGGCGCGTCCCGGTTCTACCGCGACTCGGTGTACGTCCGCGCGTCCTACGGCACGGGCGCCGGCATCGTCATCGCCGGCCAGGTGCACCGCGGCTTCGCCGGCACCGCGGGCGAGATCGGGCACGTGCAGGTCGACCCGCAGGGGCGGATCTGCCGCTGCGGGAGCCGTGGCTGCCTCGACACGGTCGTGGGCGACACGGCGCTGACCGAGCCGCTGTCGGCCAGCCACGGCCCCATGACGCTGCGTGACGTCGTGCAGCGCGCGATCGACGGGGACCCGGGCTGCCGGCAGGTCGTCGCGGACGCGGGCGCCGCCATCGGCGCCGTCGTGGCGGGTCTCGGCATGGCCGTGAACCCGCAGTGCGTCGTGGTCGGGGGCGAGCTGGCGGAGACGGGTGAAGTTCTCCTCGGCCCGCTGCGCGAGGCGATCCGTCGCCGGGTGCTGCTCAACCAGATCGCGCCGCTCGAGGTCGTCCCCGCCGAGCTCGGTGCGCGCGCGGAGGTCGTCGGCGCTGTCGCGATGGTGCTGCAGGCCACGGACGTGCACGCAGGTGCCGACGACGTGACGGTCGGGTGAGGAAAAGCCGCACGCGTGCCGCGTGCGGTGCGTACGGTGTCGTCCCGACGCGGCACGTGGACCACGGGGGAGACCAGGAGGTCGAAGTTGACGAGGGCCCGGCGTGGGGTTTCACTGGCCGGACACGTGCGCGACGGAGGGCAGGTGAGCGTGTCATGAGTGCCGACGTGCGCGTCCCGCTCCTGTCGATGCGGCAGATCACCAAGCGTTTCGGCGCCGTCGAGGCGCTGGTCGGGGTGGACCTCGACGTCCACGCCCACGAGGTCGTCGCCCTGGTGGGCGACAACGGTGCGGGCAAGTCGACGCTCGCGAAGGTCGTCTCGGGCGTGCTGGCTCCCGACGCCGGGCTCGTCGAGCTCGACGGGCAGCCGGTGGCGTTCGGTTCGCCGGCGGCCGCGCACCAGGCGGGCATCGCGACGGTCTTCCAGGACCTCGCGCTGTGCGAGAACCTCGACGTGACGGCCAACCTCTTCCTCGGCCGCGAGCTGCGCCGCGGCGGGGTGATGGACGACGGCGAGATGGAGCAGGTCGCCAAGCGGATCCTGCGTGACCTCACCAGCCGCATCCCGTCGGTCCGCACGCCGCTGGCGCACCTGTCGGCCGGTCAGCGGCAGTCCGTCGCGATCGCGCGCACGCTCATCGGCTCGCCGCGCCTGGTGGTGCTGGACGAGCCGACCGCGGCGCTGTCGGTGGCGCAGACCGCCGAGGTCCTCATGCACATCGAGCGTCTGCGGCACCTCGGGCTCGGGGTGATCCTCATCTCCCACAACTTGAACGACGTGCTCGCCGTGGCCGACCGGGTCGAGGTGCTGCGGCACGGGCGCAACAACGGCTCGTTCGAGGCCCGTCGCACCAGCCACGAGGAGATCCTCGGCGCGATCACGGGCGCCACGCGGCTGGACCACCCGGTGCACGCGCTGCGCTGACCGGGCCCGCACAGGCTCGCGAGGGCCGGGGCGACGTCGCTGGTCACGGCCGTCACGGACGATCGTCCACCGGGATCACCCGCACGGGTGCTTCACCCGTGCCCACCTCGTCCCGATCCACTACGAGAACACCATCCACGGGACTACGCTGACCTCCGCCACGTGAACGACCTGCTGTCCACGCGATCAGGGGTCGACGTCCGGGCTCCCGACATGCACGACGGCTCGGCAGCGGCGCCCCCTGGAGACCCGGGAGGTTCGGACCGAACCGCCCGTCAACGAGAAGGAGCAGACATGCGACGCAGGATCACCATGGCGGTGGCGACCGGGGCGGTGCTCGTCCTCGGGCTCGCGGCCTGTAGCGGTGGTGACGACGGCGACGCGCCCGGCGGCAGCGAGACGACGGCGGCGCCGACCGCGACCGTCGGGGTCGCGATGCCGACGAAGACCTCCGAGCGGTGGATCCGGGACGGCGACGCGCTGGTGGCCGAGCTCGGCGAGCTCGGCTTCGAGGCGGACCTGCAGTTCGCCGACGACGACGTCGAGGTCCAGCTCGAGCAGATCGACGCGATGATCGAGGCCGAGGTCGACGCGATCGTCGTGGCCGCGATCGACGGCACCTCGCTGGGCGAGCAGCTCGAGGCCGCGGAGGCCGCCGGGATCCCCGTCATCGCCTACGACCGTCTGCTCCGTGACACGGGCGACCTCGACTTCTACGTCACGTTCGACAACTACGCCGTGGGCGTCGCGCAGGCCAAGGCGCTGCTGGCCGGTCTCGGCCTGGTCGACTGGGCGGGGGTGCCCACCGACACCGCGCCGACCGGTCCGCTGAACGTGGAGCTGTTCGCCGGTTCGCTCGACGACAACAACGCGTACTTCTTCTGGCAGGGCGCGATCGACACCCTCGAGCCGTACTTCGAGGACGGCACGCTCGTCGTGAAGTCCGGCCAGACGGAGATCGAGCAGACCGCGATCCTGCGCTGGTCCGAGGACGGCGCGAAGGCCCGCATGGACGAGCTGCTCGCCTCGCACTACGCCGACGGCTCCGAGATCGCCGCGGTGCTCTCGCCCTACGACGGCATCTCGCGAGGGATCATCACGTCCCTCCAGGAGGCCGGCATGGGCCCGACGCTGGCGGACGGCCTGCCGGTCGTGACCGGTCAGGACGCCGAGGCCGCGTCCGTCCTGCTCATGCAGGAGGGCGTGCAGTCCTCGACGGTCTTCAAGGACACCCGCCGCCTCGCGCACTTCGCGGCCCTCGCGGTCGAGTCGTACGTCAACGGCGAGGAGCCGGAGCCGAACGACACCACGTCCTACGACAACGGCGTGGAGGTCGTCCCGGCCTACCTGCTCGACGTGGAGTCGGTGTACCTCGAGGACATCACGACGCAGCTGCTGGACTCGGGCTACCTGACCCAGGAGCAGATCGACGCCGGGTCCGCGGGCTGACACCGCACCCCTGACGCGACGACGGGTCCGGCCCCCCAGGGGGCCGGACCCGTCGTCGTCCCGGGCGGTGCGCCGGGCGTCAGGTGGACAGGCGTCAGACGGCGGTGCGGGCCGCGAGGCGGCGCAGGCCGACGCCGCCGAGCACGAACCCGAGGCCGACGCCCACGAGGGCGAGGGCCACGCCGAACGCCACGACGGAGGTCAGCAGCGAGGCACGCAGGAACGTGCCGGTGGCGACCATGTCGCGCAGCGGGTCCTCGCGGTCCATGTCCGCGTAGAGGCGGCCGTCGGTCGCCGTGAGGATGTCCGTGCGGATGGCCTCGGTCTGCGCCCAGGCCTCCCACGGGGTGTCGAGCGTGGCGCCGACGAAGGCGGGTGCCGTGTCGGCCACGACGACGTTCTCGCTCGCGAGGCCGACGGAGACGGCGGCCCACGTGCCGGCGCCGCCCAGGGCCATGAGCACCCCGAGGACGACGAGCAGCGTGCCGAGCAGGTGCGGTGCGCCCGCTCGCGCGGGTGCGGGGTGGTCGGGGGGCGTGGTCGTCGACGTACGGGTGGTCAGGTCGTCTGCGGTGGTCATGGTCGCTCCTGGGGTCGGCGCCGGAGATGACCTGGTAGAGGATTCAAGGATCCCGGACGCGGAGACCAGACCCTGAAGCGTTTAAGTCAGTGATGAATGTCACTTCTGTGTAAAACCTGTGTGACTTGGTCGGGGGCGGTGTCGCCTGCACCGCCCCCGACCTGCGTCACCCGACGGAGCAGGGTCGCCCGTCGAGCCACGCCGCGCGCGGCGCGGAGGCGTCGCCGGTGTGCGACGCGTTCAGGCCCAGCTGCTGCGACCCGCCGGGTGCCACGGCCGCGTTCCAGGGGGCGTTCGTCGCGGTGACGCGCGTCCCGGACTGCGTCACGGTGGCACCCCAGGCCTGCACGACCTGCTGCCCGGCTGGGGCGTCCCACGTCAGCGTCCAGCCCTGCAGGGGCTGGTTCGACAGGTTGGTGACCGTGATCGACGCCGTCAGGCCCGACGGCCAGGCGTGCACGGTGAACGCCACCCGGCACGTCGGTGCAGGGCCGGTCGTGGGGGTCGGGCTCGGCGTCGGCGTGACGGTCGGCGTCGCCGTGGGTGTGGGGGTCGGCGTGGGCGTGGGCGTGGGCGTCGGCGAGACGGTGGGCGTGGGCGTGGGCGTGGGCGTGGGTGCCGTGCCGTCCAGGCCGAGGAAGCGCAGCACGGCCGCCGTGTCGACGGGCAGGTTGTGCCCGACGCCCTCGAACGTGGTCGCCTCGAGCGGCGCCCGGTCCCCGGTGCCGCCGTACCGCGCCCGCACCTGGTTGGCGGCGGGCCGGTCCGTCACCGCCGGCGTCGCCGACAGCCCCAGCACGTCCGTCCACTGCTCGACGGCCTCACGGTGGTTGGCGTACGCGAGCACGTCGTCGAGCGCCCCGTGCCAGAGCTGGACCCGCGGCCGCGGGCCGGTGTACCCGGGGTTCATGGCCCGCACCCGGGCACCCCACTGCGCGGGCGTGAGGTCGAGCGCACCCGTCGAGCACTGCGAGCTCCACGGCGCCTGCTGCGTGGTCCCGGGCGGCGGCGACGTCGTCGCGAAGCACGTCGCGGGCACCCCGGCGAAGGCCGACCCCGCGGAGAACACGTCGGGGTACTGGGCGAGCAGCAGCTGCGTCGTCATGCCGCCCGAGGAGATGCCGGTGACCGCCGTGCGCGCGGGGTCGGTGCCGTACCGCTGCTGCGCCCACCGCACCATCTGGACGATGCCCTGCGGGTCGGAGCCGCCGTCGCGCGTCAGCGCGGCCGACGACGACACGTCGAAGCACGAACCCGGCCGGTTCGCCGACGGGTAGACCACGACGTAGCCGTGCCGCTGCGCGAGCTCGTCGTACTGCGTGCCCTCGAACACGGCCTGCGCGCTGCCGGTGCACCAGTGCACGACGACGAGCAGCGCGGGGTCGGGCGGCAGCGTGTCGGGCGCGTAGACGTGCATCCGCAGCCCGGAGGGGTTCGTACCGAAGCTCTGGACCTCCACGAGCGACGCGGCCTGCGCGGGCGGCGCCGTCGCGAGGGCACCGGCGCCCGTGGCGAGCCCGGCGACCAGCGCCAGTGCGGCGACGACGCGCGAGCGCCGTCCTCGTCTGTCCTGCGTCCGCGTGCGCATGCGTCCCCCTGGGCGTCGGCGGCGGGCACCGCCGAGCGCGGGCCCGTCGCGATCCTCGCCGAGCCGGACGTGGTCGCGGGCAGGGTGAACCGCTTCACCCTCGCCGGTCGGCCCGTGGGGTCGACGGCGGGGTCATCCGGTCAGCGGAAGACGATGGTGCGGTGCCCGTCCAGCAGGACACGGTGCTCGGCGTGCCACCGCACCGCGCGGGCCAGCGCGCGCCGCTCGACGTCCTGGCCGAGGGCCACGAGGTCCTCGACGGACTGCGCGTGGTCGACCCGCTCGACGTCCTGCTCGATGATCGGCCCCTCGTCGAGGTCGCCGGTGACGTAGTGTGCGGTCGCGCCGATGAGCTTGACGCCCCGCTCGTAGGCCTGGGCGTAGGGGCGGGCGCCCTTGAACGACGGCAGGAACGAGTGGTGGATGTTGATGACCCGCCCCTCGAGGGCCCGGCACAGGTCGTCCGAGAGGATCTGCATGTACCGCGCCAGCACGACGAGCTCGACGTCGAGCTCCTCGACCAGGGCCAGGAGCCGGGCCTCGGCGTCGGCCTTGGTCGCGGCCGAGACCGGCACGTGGTGGAACGGGATGTCGTAGAACTGCGCGAGGGGCGCCAGCACCTCGTGGTTGGACACGACCGCGACGAGGTCGACGGGCAGGTTCTCCGACCGCTGCCGGAACGCGAGGTCGTTGAGGCAGTGCGCCGCCGTGGACACCATGACGAGCGTGCGCACGGGGCGCCCGACCACGTCGAGGGACCACTGCAGGTCGAACCGCGGGGAGAGCGCGTCCAGCGCCGCGCCCAGCTCGGCCGCGCTCGCGGACGACGTGACCTGCACGCGCATGACGAACAGACCGGACTGCGGGTCGCCGAACTGCTGCGACTCGGTGATGTTGCCCCCGTGCTCGGCGAGCAGCCCCGCGACCGCCGCGACGATGCCTGGCTGGTCGGGGCACGTGAGCGTCAGCACCCAGTGCGTGGTCGTGGCTTCCGAGGTGTGGGACACGAGGTCCGAGAGTAGTGCGCCGGGCCGCCCGGCTGACACGATGAACCCATGAGTGAGGCCGACCTCGAGATCCGCCCGGTGACCGTCGACGACGCGGGCGAGCTTCTGACGCTGCGCCGCGCCGCGTTCGTCACCGAGGCCCAGCAGTACGGCGACCCCCACATCCCGCCGCTGACGCAGACGTTCGAGGAGCTGTGCGCGGACCTGGGTGCCGACGGGGTCGTGACGCTCGGCGCGTGGTCCGGTCACCGGCTGGTCGGGTCCATCCGCGTGCTCGTCGAGGGTGCCAAGGCCACGCTCGGGCGGTTCGCCGTCGCGCCGGACCTGCAGGGCCGCGGCGTCGGCACCGAGCTGCTGACGGCGATCCTGCCGTACCTGCCGGACGGCATCGAGGAGGTCTGGGTCTTCACCGGCCGGGACTCCCTGCAGAACATCGCGCTGTACAACAAGGCCGGCTACGAGCACCAGCACGACCAGACGGCAGGGGACCTGACGTACGCGTACCTGCGCAAGCTGCTCGGCGACGGCGAGGTCGTCACCCCGGCCTGACCGCGACCTGCCACGCACGACGCCCCGCGACGCAACCTTCGCGGGGCGTCGTGCGTGAACAGGGCATGACACCTTCGACACGGGGCGACACGGGCGCGGGCCTGGTGCTCGGCCCACCGGCCCCCGGCGGGCCCGACCCCGACGACCCCGGGACCGACGACGCCCCCGAGCACCTCGGGCTCGTGGTCCCCGCGGGCGGCGACCGCGACGCCGAGTTCGCCGCCTTCATGGCCGGCGCCGCCCCGCAGCTGGCACGCACGGCGTGGCTGCTGTGCGGCGACACCCACCAGGCGGACGAGCTCGTCCAGGCCGCCCTCGTGCGGACGTACCTCGCCTGGCCGCGCGCCCGCGAGCGTGATCCGGTCGCCTACGCGCGCCGCACGCTGGCGAACCACCGCGTCTCGACGTGGCGCCGGCGCCGGCGCGAGGTGCTGGTGGGCCCGGCGGGGCTGCCGGAGACCCCCGGGGGTTCGGGTGCCGACCGGCACGCCGACCGGGACCAGCTCGTGCGTGCGCTGGCGCTGCTCACCGCGCGTCAGCGTCGTGTCGTGGTGCTGCGGCACCTGGAGGGTCTGTCGGAGCGCGAGGTCGCCGCGGACCTCGGGGTGTCGGTGGGGACGGTCAAGTCGACAGCGTCCCGGGCGCTGGCCCGGCTGCGCGAGGTGCTCGGCGACGACGGGGACGAGTGCGCCACGGGCGCCGGGACGGGGCAGCGATGAGCGCGGACGAGGTGTACGCGGACCGGCTGCGGGCGCGGTTCGACGAGGTGGTGCCGACGATCGCGGTCGACGTGGACCGCGTGGTGCCGCGTGCGCGGCGGCGGCGCGCGGTGCTGCGCGGCGGTGCGGCGGCGCTCACGGTGGCGGTCCTGGTCGGTGCGGGCTGGGGGGCGGGTGCGGTGCTGGGTGCGGTGCCCGGGCCGGGGCTGGCGCCCGCGGGGCCGACGGGGTTGCCGTCGGCGTCGCCGACGGCGGGGGAGCCGGTCTCGTCCGCGCCCGCGCAGGTCCCGTCCGAGCCTGCTGCTGCGGGGCCCGTCGTGCCCGCGGTGGCGGACGTGGCCGAGGACGGCACGGTCACCGGTGTGGTCGGTGACCCCTGGGCCGGGGACGAGCCGTACTGGTACGTGCTCAGCGTGGGGGTCGACGGCACGGAGCGCCGGGAGACGTGGTCGAGCAGGGAGCGTCCCGGTCTGGGGCTGAGCGACGGGGACGCGGCGTCGGCGTTCGCGTTCGGGGCGCCGGTCGTGCTCGGCAGCTTCGTGCTCGACGGGCAGCGGTTCGAGATGCTGACCGACCCGACCGTGCTGCCGACCGACGGCGCTGCGCTCGAGGCGGTGCTGCGGGCGAGCCTGCAGCCCGACCGCGGTGCCGGCAGCGACGACGACAAGGTGGTCGAGGCGGTGCGCAGCGCCCTGGACCGGGAGGGTCTGATGACGCCCGCGCTGCGCGACGCCTACTGGGCGGCCGCGGCCCTGGTCCCGGGTGTGCGCGTCGTCGCCGGCGAGGACGCCCAGGGTCGTCCCGGCGAGGTCCTGACCTACACGGCGTCGACGGGCGAGGAGGTCGTGCTCGTCCGCGACCTGTCGACGGGGCTCCTCCTGCAGTCGGGCGGGACCCTGATCCTCGAGCAGCGGGTGGCCGGCGACCCGCCGGTCGAGCCGACGCTCGACGTCGCCGGGTGCGTGGCCTGGGCGACCTGCTGAATCAGCGCCGGGCGAGGGCGGGCCCGGGCGGCGGCGTGGAGGGTGCCGTCGTCCGGGCCCGCCGGCGTCCGACGAGCCGTGCGACGGCGGGCTGCCCCGCCAGGACGCCGACGACCACGAGGGCCACGCCGACGCCCTGCGTCGCGGTGAGGTGCTCGCCGGCCAGCAGGAGCCCGAGCGCGACGCCCGTGAGGGGGTTGAGCAGGCCGACGAGCCCGACGGCGCCGGCGGGCAGGTGCCGCAGCGCCGCGAACCACGCGACGAACGCCAGCGCGGTGGCGACGAGGGTGACGTAGGCGGCGCCGAGCCAGCCGGGGCCGTCGAGGGCGGGTGGTGCACCTTCGACCAGCGCGGCGACGGGGACGAGCAGCAGCCCGCCCGCGACGAGCTGCCACGCGGTGGACGCGAGCACGTCGACGTCGTCCTTCCACCGGGTGGCCAGCACGAACCCGACCGAGGACAGCAGCATCGCGGCGACCGACGCCGCGACGCCGGCCGGGTCCACCTCGACGGACCCGGTGACGAGCATGGCCACGACGCCGACGAGGCCGACCGCCGCGCCCACGAGCGAGGCGGCGCGGGGGCGCTGGCCGAGCAGCGGCCAGGCGACCAGCATGAGCGTGAACGGCGACACGGCCATGACGGTCGCGGCGACGGACGTGGGCAGCAGCTGCGCGGCGAGGTACACGAGCACGAAGAAGCCGCTCATGTTGAGCGCGCCGAGCACGAGGGCGCGCCACCACCAGCGTCCGACGGGTGCGCGGCGGGCCAGCGCGAGGAGCACGAGGCCGGCGGGCAGCGCGCGCAGCACGGACCCCCACAGCGGGGCGTCCGCGGGCAGCGTGTGCCGGGTGACGTAGTAGGCGGCGCCCCAGGCGACGGGGGCGATCGCGGCGACCAGCGACCAGCGCCAGGTATTTTCCACGGAAGACAATCTATCTGACGTGGAAGATACGATCCACGGGTGAGCACCGACGAGCGCACGACGACGCCCCGGAGCACCGCGGACGGTGCCCGCCCGGACCGGCTCGACCTGATCATGGCGGCGTGGGCGCGCGAGCGGCCCGAGCTCGACGTCACGCCGCAGGGCGTCATCGGGCGGCTGCACCGGGTGGCCAACCACCTGACGGACGAGCTCCTGGCCGTCTACCAGGAGCACGACCTCACCGAGGGGGACTTCGACGTCCTCGCCACCCTGCGCCGCACCGGCCCGCCCTACGCCCGGTCCTGCGGCGAGCTCGCCGAGCACACCCTCGTCACCAGCGGCGGGGTCAGCAAGCGCGTCGACCGGCTCGAACGGGCCGGGCTCGTCGCCCGCCACGTCAGCCCCGCCGACGGGCGCGGCAGGGACGTGGTCCTCACCACCGCCGGGCGCATCGTCATCGACCAGGCCTTCGCCGCCCACATCGCGAACGAGCACCGGCTGCTCGCCGCGCTCGACCCCGCCGACGTCACCGCGCTGGAGGGCATCCTGCGCCGCTGGCTCGCCCGCCTGGAGGAGCCCCCCGCCACCGCCTGACGGGGACGGCCGCCGCGCCAGCCCGCCCGCCTCCTCCTCTCGTCGACCCCCGCCTCTCGTCGAACCCCGCGCTCAAGACGAGGTCGCGACCCGTCGATGCGACCGGGTGACCCTCCCGCACCCTGCCGATCGCAGCAGCCCGCCGACCTGGACGGACGCCGACCGGGGCGACCTCCTCGCCGACTGGGCCGCCGGGGCCGAGCTCGTCGACGAGCTCGAGCTCGCGGAAGCCCTCTGGGCCGACGTGCCCGACGCCCGCGGCCCGCGCGGCCTGGCCCGCGCGGCCCTGCTGCAGGGCGACCCGGGACGGGCGCTGACGCTGCTCGCCTCCGTCGGGGTCGGCGACGTCCCCGACGACGGGCCCCGGACGTCCGACGACGTGCTGGTGCTGGGTGCGCGTGCAGCGCTCGGGTCGCACGAGGACATGTCGCGGCTGCTCGGGCTCGGCGCGGTGCTGCCCGCCGAGAGGCAGGTGCCCTACCTGTACGTCCTCGCCACCGTCGCCGAACCCGCCGGCCAGCCCGACGTCGCCGCGGCGGCCTGGCGCGCACTGGCGGAGCAGCACGGCGTCCGGACACCGCACGTCGTCAGCCGGACGGTCGAGCACGCCGTCCGGGCCCGGAGCGCGGACGACCCGGGACGCGCCGCCGTCCAGGTCCTGGCGGCCGCGAACGACCTGGCGGTCGGTCCGGCCCCGCCGTGGGACGACCCCTCCACGCTCCTCGGCGTCGTCGCCGCGCTCGAGGCGCGCGGCGACCGGTCGGGCGCGGCGCTCCTCGCACGCGCCGTCACCCTCACCGGCCCGTCCACGCCCGCGCTGCGCGCGCTGAGCGGCACGTACCGGGTGCGACGCCGGCTGTGGGACGTGGTGGTGCCGGCCCTCGCCGCGGTCCTGGTCGCCCCCGTCGCGGTCGTCGTCACGGGGAGGCCCGGCGCCGCCCTCCTCGGCGCGCTCGCCGCCGTCGTGGCACGAGCCGTGGGTCTGCGTCGGTGGCACGCCGCGTCAGGCATGTCCCTGACCGACGGGCGCGCGTGGGACGCGCTCGCCGGGCACCGCCGCGACTCCCGGTCGGGGAGGGTGACGACGTCCACCCCGGTGCACCCGGTCCCGACGGTCACCGGCCTGGTCGGCGCTGCCGCCGGCCTCGTGCTGGCGGGGTGGTGGACCGACGTGACGTCACCGCCGTCGCAGCTCGTGCCCGACGGGGTGGCGCTGGCCGTCCTCCTCGTGGTCGTGCTCGCCGCTCCCGCGCTCGGGGTCTGGGTCGGCATCGCCGTCGACCGCGAGCGCCGGGACCGTCGTGCCCGCGAGTCCCGCCGCGGTGCGGCCCTGGCGCGCCACGAGATCGCCGGCACCTGCCGCTGCTGGCAGGCGGCCGTGCTGGACGGACCCTTCGCGCTCGACTACGCCGAGCGTCACCTGCGTCCCGCACCCGCGGGGGTGCCGGGTGAGCGCCCCGGGGCGTCGACGTGGTCGTGCCCGCTGTCGGGGACGCGCTGGCTGCTGACCACAGGGTGCCGGGCGGGCTCTCCGGTCCTCCTGCGGGGCAGGGCACCGCGCGCGTCGGCCGACGCGACCGTCGGCGGGTACCTCTGACCCGGTCGGGCGGCAGAGGATGTGCGGACCGGCCACGGCGGGCGCGTGCCGTGCACTAGCGTCGGCGCAGGCAGGGGCACGGTGCCCGGTGCCGGGGGGAGGTCGTGGTGCGGCGTCGGTCGTGGGGCCTCGGCCTCGTGGTCGTCCTGGCGGTCGGTGCCGCCGTCGTGGTGCCCGTCGGGGTGGCCTCCGCGGGGCAGGGCGCCGTGGAGGGCGAGGTGACGGCCGAGCTCGAGACCGCCGCCCGGTGCGTGACGCTCGCGTTCTCCGGCGACCTCGCCTGGACCGTGCGGCGCGGTCCGCTCGTCGCACGCTACGACGACGTCGTGCTGACGGACGCCACGACGGTCCTCGACGTCGACGAGAGCTGCCTCGGGGAGACGGTCGGTCGCGTCGAGGAGGTCAAGCTCCGGCTCTACCCGTCGGACGTGCCCTGCGAGGGGGAGTGCGCGGAGGCCGACGACTTCATCTCCTTCTCCGCGGACCCCGACCCGACGGCGCCCGGTGTGACCGAGGGCGTCGCCACGGTCGGCATGCTCCCGCTCCCGGGGCGTCGGGTCGTCGGCGGCGGGCCGCTGTGCCTGCCCGTGCACGTCTCGGCGGAGCTCGTCTGGAGCGATCCCGACAGCGGCACCGCCAGCGACGGCGTCGGCGGGGTCGTCGAGGTGTGCACGACCTGAGACGGCGCTGCTGCCCGCGCGCGGGCGTTGCTAGGCTGGGGCGGGTCGCGACTGGCGCAACGGGTGGGGCACCACCGGGGAGCGACGCAGCAGCTGGACCAACGGGTCGGACGCCTGGGCCCTCGGTCACTCCCACACCGGCACACCCGTGTGTGCGGGTGCCGAGCGCGAGCCGGGCCCGCCACAGCTGACTGCGACAGGAGCACCTGCATGAGCGACACCATGCTCGACCAGAACATCTCCGAGCTCGACCCCGAGATCGCTGCCGTCCTCGACGGCGAGCTGGCCCGCCAGCAGGGCACGCTCGAGATGATCGCCTCGGAGAACTTCGTGCCGCGCGCGGTCCTGCAGGCGCAGGGCTCCGTGCTCACCAACAAGTACGCCGAGGGCTACCCGGGCCGGCGCTACTACGGCGGCTGCGAGCAGGTCGACATCGCCGAGACCATCGCGATCGACCGGGCCAAGGCGCTCTTCGGCGCCGAGCACGCCAACGTCCAGCCGCACTCGGGCGCCACCGCCAACGCCGCGGTCCTGCACGCGCTGATCAACGCCGGCGACAAGATCCTCGGCCTCGACCTCGCGCACGGCGGCCACCTCACGCACGGCATGCGCATCAACTTCTCCGGCAAGCTCTACGACGTCGCGGCGTACGGCGTGGACCCGAAGACGTTCCGCGTCGACATGGACGCCGTGCGCGCGGCCGCGCTCGAGCAGCGGCCCGACGTCATCATCGGCGGCTGGTCCGCGTACCCGCGCCACCTCGACTTCGCCGCGTTCCGCGAGATCGCCGACGAGGTCGGCGCCAAGCTGTGGGTCGACATGGCGCACTTCGCCGGCCTCGTCGCCGCCGGCCTGCACCCCTCGCCGGTCCCGCACGCCGACGTCGTCTCCTCCACGGTGCACAAGACCATCGGCGGCCCGCGCTCCGGCTTCATCCTGAGCAAGGGCGAGTACGCGAAGAAGATCGACTCCGCGGTGTTCCCCGGCCAGCAGGGCGGCCCGCTCATGCACGTGATCGCCGCGAAGGCCGTCGCGTTCAAGGTCGCCGCGAGCGAGGAGTTCGTGGCCCGCCAGCAGCGCACCATCGACGGTGCGCGGATCATCGCCGACCGCCTGACCGCACCCGACGTCGCTGCGGCCGGCGTCTCCGTCCTCACCGGCGGCACCGACGTGCACCTCGTGCTCGTCGACCTGCGGCACTCCACGCTCGACGGCCAGCAGGCCGAGGACCTCCTGCACTCCGTCGGCGTCACCGTCAACCGCAACGCCGTGCCGTTCGACCCGCGCCCCCCGCGCGTCACGTCCGGCCTGCGCATCGGCACGCCCGCCCTGGCCACGCGCGGCTTCGGCGACGCGGAGTTCACCGAGGTCGCCGACATCATCGCCACGGCGCTGGTCGAGGGCACCGGCGCCGACGTCGACGCCCTGCGCGCCCGCGTGCTCAAGCTGACCGAGGCGTTCCCGCTGTACGCCGGCCTCCAGCAGTACTGAGCGGGGAGCACCGTGACCGCACAGATCCTGGACGGCTCCGCGACGGCGGCCGCCATCAAGTCCGAGCTCGCGGGGCGGGTCGCCGCCCTCGCGGGCAAGGGCGTCGTGCCCGGCCTCGGCACGCTCCTCGTCGGCGACGACCCCGGCTCGCGCTGGTACGTGGCCGGCAAGCACAAGGACTGCGCCGAGGTCGGCATCGCCTCCATCCGCGAGGACCTGCCCGCCGACGCCACGCAGGCCGACGTCGAGGACGCCGTGCGCCGCCTCAACGAGGACCCCGCGTGCACGGGGTTCATCGTCCAGCTGCCCCTGCCCGAGGGCATCGACACCCACCGGGTGCTCGAGCTGGTCGACCCCGCCAAGGACGCCGACGGGCTGCACCCGACCAACCTCGGCCGCCTCGTCCTGCGCGTCAACGACCCCGTCGACACGCCGCTGCCGTGCACCCCGCGCGGCATCGTCGAGCTCCTGCAGCGCCACGACGTGCCGCTGCGGGGCGCGGACGTCGTGGTCGTGGGCCGAGGCGTGACCGTGGGGCGCTCCATCGGCCTGCTGCTCACGCGGCGCGAGGTCAACGCCACCGTCACGCTCACGCACACCGGTACGGACGACCTCGCCGAGCACACCCGCAACGCCGACGTCGTCATCGCCGCCGCCGGCGTCCCCGGCATCATCAGCGCGGGCATGCTCAAGCCCGGTGCCGTCGTCGTCGACGTCGGCGTCTCCCGCGTCGAGGACCCCGAGACGGGCCGCAGCCGCGTCGTCGGCGACGTCGACCCCGGCGTGCACGAGGTCGCCGCGTGGGTGTCGCCCAACCCGGGCGGCGTCGGTCCCATGACGCGCGCGATGCTGCTGCAGAACGTCGTCGAGACCGCCGAGCGCCTCGCCGGCTGACGCGACCGTGGGGGCCCGGCCGCACCGGCCGGGCCCTCACGCGTCCGGTGCCGCCCGGGTCACCCGCGGTGCAGCGTGAACACGAACGGGTCGCGCATCCCGCGCATGTCCATGACGCCGACCACCGTGCCGTCGTCGACCCGACGGAAGTGGTCCTGGACGGGCAGCGCGTCGTAGACCATCGTCGCGGTCACCACGCCGCGGTGCTCGACCCGTCGCAGCCGTGCCGCGGGCCGCCGGGTCCGCGCGGCCCGCAACGACCTGCGGGCGACGGTCCGCGCGGCACCGCTGCGCCCCAGCCCCGGGTGGCGCACCAGCAGCCCCAGCGGCACGAGGGCGGGGTTCACCGCGAACAGCCCCCGCGCGTCCTCGAACACCAGCGGGTCCACGTCCTCGGCGCTCGTGAACCGCTTGCCGTGCCACCCGCACGCCTCCAGCAGGCCGTCCCACGGGTGCCCCGTCGCCAGCCCGCCGCCGCGCCACGACCCGAGCATCTGCTCCGGCGCCACCGCCGGGAGGCCGTCGACGACCTCCAGCACCTGCGCCACGGACGGGATCTCGCCCGCACCCGCCCGGGAGACGAGCGCGTCCCACGCCGCCCGCGCCCGCGGCCCCGCCGTCGAGGTCATGCACCCTCCGTCCGTCGTGCGTCGCGGCCCACCGTACGTCGGGCGCCGGCCGCTCGGAAGGACGACGGCAGCCGGCCGATGACTCCGGCCCACCGCGCCGGTCTCTCCCTGACGAGCCGTCGCGAGGAGAGGGGCCCGTCATGGGCATGATCCGGTCGCACCTGTGGTTCGTCGAGCGCGGGCACGAGGCCGCGCAGTTCTACGTCGACGTCGTCCCGCGCTCGCGGATCACGAGCGTCACCACCGCCCCGCCCGGGGTGCCGGACGTGCCCGAGGGGACGCCGTTCGTCGTCGAGCTCGAGCTCGACGGCCACGCGGTGACGTTCCTCACCGCCGGGCCCGCGCTGCGCCTCGACGACGCGTTCTCGTTCCTGCTGTCCGTCGACGGGCAGGACGAGGTCGACCACTACTGGGAGGTCCTCGCCGCCGGCGGCGGCCGGCACGGGCGGTGCGGGTGGCTCACCGACCGCTTCGGGGTGTCGTGGCAGGTCGTGCCCCGTGCGCTCGACGACCTCATGCGCCGCCCCGACGCCGCGGGCGTCGCCCGTGCCATGGCGACGATGCTCACCATGACCAGGCTCGAGATCGCCCCGCTGGAGGCCGCCTACGCCGGACGGTGACGAGGTCGGCGCCCGGCGGGGCCGCGTCTCGGCGCGCGGCCCCGCGGGCGGACGCGGGCGTGGTCCGTCGATGTCGGAGCCCTCGGGCAGGATGGCCCGGTGCTGACCGTCGCCACCGTCAACGTCAACGGGATCCGGGCCGCCTACCGCCGAGGCATGGGGGAGTGGCTCGACCTGCGCAAGCCCGACGTCCTGCTGCTGCAGGAGGTCCGCGGGTCCGACGAGATCCTCGCCGACCACCTCGACACCACCACCTGGCACCTCGCCCATGAGGCCGCGCAGGCCAAGGGGCGGGCCGGGGTCGCGATCGCCACCCGCCTGCCGATGTCCGCCGTGCGGATCGGCCTGGGCACCGGCACGGCCACCGACAGCGGACGCTGGGTCGAGGCCGACGTCGAGCTCGCCGCCGAGGGCGACCGCCCCGCGCGGACCGTCACCGTCGTCTCCGCGTACCTGCACTCCGGCACGGCCGGGACGCCGTCGATGGACGAGAAGTACGCCTTCCTCGACCACGTCACCGCACGCCTGGAGGCCCTCGCGGGCGAGGGGCGGCTCGTCGTGGTCGGCGGCGACCTGAACATCGCCCACCGCGAGGTCGACATCAAGAACTGGAAGGGCAACGTGAAGAAGGCCGGCTTCCTGCCGCAGGAGCGGGCCTACCTGGACCGGTGGTTCGACGAGCTCGGCTGGCGCGACCTCGGCCGCGAGCTCGGCGGCCCCGGCCCGGGGCCCTACACCTGGTGGTCGTGGCGGGGGCAGGCGTTCGACAACGACTCCGGCTGGCGGATCGACTACCAGGTCGCGACGCCCGCGCTCGCGGACCTGGCGCGGTCGGCGTCCGTGGACCGGGCGGCGACGTACGACGCGCGGTTCAGCGACCACGCCCCCGTGGTGGTCGAGTACGACCTGTGACGTGCGCCGCCCGCCGGGGACGACCTCGGCGGGCGGCGCACGGACGTGCCCGGGTCAGTACCGGATCGCGTCGATCACCTTGACGCGCACCGCCACGACCGCGGGCAGCAGCCCGGCGACGGCGCCCACACCCGTCGCGCACGCCATGCCGACGAGGGCAGCGGTCAGCGGGAACGGCGGCATGTCCTGGATGCCCCCGCCGAACACCGCGTCGACGGGGATGTTCTTCACGACCGCCACGGCGATGACCACGCCGACGAGGCCGGCGACGGTCGTCGCGACCACCGACTCCATGAGCACCCCGAAGAACACCCGCGACGACGTGGCGCCGAACGAGCGGCGGATGCCGATCTCGCGGATCCGGTGCTTGACCGTCACGAGCGAGATGTTCACCAGCCCGAGCCCGCCCAGCAGCAGCGCGAAGGCGCCGACGCCGATGACCACCCAGGTCGTCGCACCGTCGAGCAGCCCCGTCGACTGGTCGCGGTTGTCCGAGGCCATGACGTCCCAGCCGGGGACCGCGGCGGCCATGTCGCTCTGCAGGCGGGGGACGAGCTCGTCGACGATCTCCGGCGGCACCCACAGCCGCATCGTCGGTGCGGCCATGCCGTACCCGGCGCTCGCGTCCGTGTCGTACCAGCGCGTGAGCTGGTCGTAGAGCACGAACGCCTCCGGGTCGGCGTTGTCCCACGCGTCCGGCACGACGCCGACGACGGCCGTGCGCACGGGGTCCTCGTCGCCCAGCAGCACCGTCGGGTGCGTCGTGAGGTCCGCGACGCCGAGCCGGGCGAGGAAGGCCTCGTTGACGACCAGCGTCGGGGCGAGCGCCTCGGCGTCGGCCTCGGCGAACCACCGGCCCTCGGACACCTCGATGCGCTGCATGGTGGCCAGGGGCACGTCGACGGCGCGGGTCGAGACCCCGGCGGTCCCGTCGGGGAACCGGATCGGCACCGTGGTCCACAGGTCGCGGCTGGCCCACGTGATGTCGTACCGCTCGAGGGTGCGGACGAACTCCGCGTCCAGCGCGGACGCGTCCGCGGCCTGCTCGGTCATCGGCCAGGCGTCCACCGAGACGGTCACGGGCCGGCCGTTGAACCGCTCGCTCTGCTCGACGAAGCCCTGCTCGAGCATCTGCACGGCCGCGGTGATGCCGGTGATGGCGGTGACGGCCGCCGCGACGCCGATCAGCGCGAGCAGCACCCGCAGCTTGTGGATCCGCAGCTCGTCCCAGGCCTCGACGACAGCGCCGACGACCCCGCTCACCGGTCCGCCTCCGCCGGCACGGAGGGGCCCAGCTCGGGCACCCCGGGCACGGGAAGGGACGAGGCCGACCGGTGCGGGGACGGTCCCGCGGGCAGCAGCGCGTGCCGGGCGGGCAGCAGGGTCGGCACGTCGCCGACCCAGTCCGCCTGCCGCCCGTGACCGCCGAGGTCGACGGGCACGAGGACACCCTCGGTGAGGCGGTAGTGGCGCTGGGCGCGCGCGGCCACTGCGAGGTCGTGCGTGATGGTCACCAGCGCCGCACCGGTCTCGGACGCGACGTCGTCGAGCAGGTCCATGATCTCCTGGCCCGTCTCCACGTCGAGGGCCCCGGTCGGCTCGTCCGCGAGGATCACGCGTGGGCCGCGCACGAGGGCGCGGGCGACGGCGACGCGCTGCTGCTCGCCGCCCGAGAGCTTCTCGGGCATGGTGTCGAGGCGGTCGCCGAGCCCCACGCGCGTGAGCATCGCGGTGGCCAGGCGCGTGCGCTGCCAGAACTGCCGGCCGCGGGCGTACATGAGCGGTGCCGCGACGTTCTCCAGGGCCGTGCGGCCGGGCAGCAGGTTGAACTGCTGGAAGACGAAGCCGAAGTCGTCGCCGCGCACACGGGTGCGGCGGCGGTTCGACAGCTTCGCGACCGGGTTGCCGTCGAGCACGTACGTGCCGGACGTCGGCGCGTCGAGCAGCCCGAGGATGTTGAGCAGCGTGGACTTGCCGGTGCCGGAGCGCCCGACGACGGCCACGTGCTCGCCCGCGTCGACGGCGAGGGTCACGCCCCGCAGGATCTCCAGCAGACGGTCGTCGGGCAGCCGGACGGAGCGCGTGACGTCGGTGAGCTCGAGGAGGCTCATGCGCCGCAGACCATCGGGTCGTACTGGTTCGGGTCGGCGCAGTCGACCTCGCCGGCGCCGGGCACCGGGATGAACTCCAGGACGAGCTCGCCGACCTTCAGGCCCTTGGTGATCTCGACGACCTCGCCGTCGGTCAGGCCGAGCCGGACCTCGCGCTCCTCGGGCTCCTCGCCCTCGGCGGCGACGACCCACACGTTGCCCTTCTGCACGGTGCCCTGGACGGACGTCACCGGCACGACGACGGCGTCCTTGGCGGTGCCGTTGACGATCTCGATGTCGGCGCCGAGGCCCGCGAACGCCGTGACGTCGCCGGGCACGGCGCACGTGACGGTGCCCGACGTCGACGCGGACGGGTCGGCGACCTGCTCGAGGTCCTGCTCGCCGTCGGTGGCGGCCGCGCCGATGCGCAGCCCGGTGCACGTGAACGGCGCCGGGCCGCCCTTGAGGGTGACCTCCGCCTCGGCGGGGGCGCCGATGAGCCGGTACTGCTGGTCGGGCGTGAGGGTGCCGCTCACGGAGAGGCTGCCCGGGGCGACCTGCCCGACGGTGTCGCCGACGGACACCTCCTGGTCCTTCAGCGTGGGCAGCGCGAGCGTGCCCGCCACGGGTGCCTTGACCTCGGCGATCTCGACGAGGGGCCACCGCTCGGTGACGGTGACCTCGCCGGTCTCGGGGTCGGTGGTCTCGATGGGGTCGCGCGGGGTCTCCTTGCGGACCTTGAGCAGGACCGTGCCGGCGTCGACGTGCTGCCCGTCGGCGACGAGGACCTCGCTGACCGTCCCGGCGAGCGTGGCCCGCACCGGCACCGACGGGTCGGCGACGACCGACGCGGTGACCTTGACGTTGTTCGTGACCGTGCCGGTGGTGGCCTCGACGACGGGCTCGACGACCTGACCGGTCGGGACGATCCCGGTCTCCTCGGTCGTGACGTCCGCGCCGGCGAAGGCGAGCTTGACGAGGGCGGCGGCGATCACGGCCCAGATGAGGATGCGCAGGGCAGGGAAGACGTAGCGACGTACCACGGGTGGGGTGCTCCTAGTGACGAGACACGACGAAGGTGTGCCCGGACCGGCGGTCTCGGTCGGACCTGACGTTCCAGGCCGGAGGGAGGACCTCGGCGCCACCGTGCCCGTCGGACGCTACCTGCTCGACCGGCGCCGCGGGGGGACTTTCGGGCGTCGGGTCGTCCCGGCGCATGACAGGACCGGGTCCTGCTGTGACGTCGCGTCGCCCCCGTGCGGACGCCGTCTTCGCGCGTCCCCAGGGAGGTGCAGACGCCGCAGGGGCGGTGCGCGCGTCCCGACGACGTGCGCACCGCCCCTGCGGCACCCGTGGTGGTGGGGTCAGCCGGCGGGCGGTCCCGCGACCGCGACGGCGAACGCGGGGGCGTGCAGGCCCGCGGCCGCGAACGCGTCGGCCACGGCCTGGGCCACACCCTCGACCGCCCCGGCGTCGACCAGCGCGATCGCCGAGCCGCCGAACCCGCCGCCGGTCATGCGGGCGCCGTGCGCGCCGGACGCCCGGGCGGTGTCGACGGCGAGGTCGAGCTCGCGGCACGAGACCTCGTAGTCGTCGCGCAGCGAGTCGTGCGACGCGTCCATGGCCGGGCCCACACCCGTGACGTCGCCGGTGCCCAGGTGCGTGACGAACTCCCCGACGCGGGCGATCTCGTCCACGACGTGCCGCACGCGCCGCACGAGCAGGTCGCCGTCCTCGCCCGCGGCCAGGGCCGCCAGGGCGCGTGCCGCGGCCTGCGGGTCGTCCGCGACCTCGCGCAGCGTGCCCACGCCGAGGCGGCGCGCCGCCTCCTCGCAGGACGCGCGCCGCTGGGCGTACTCCCCGCTGACGTGGGAGTGCTCGGCACGGGTGTCGACGACGAGCAGGGCGAGGCCGTGCGCCGCCAGGTCGAACGGCACGTGCTGCACGCTGCCGTCGAGGCAGTCCAGCAGCAGCGCGTGCCCGGCGCGGGCCCGCAGCGACGCGGCCTGGTCCATGCCGCCCGTCGGCGCCCCCGCCATCTCGTTCTCGGCGCGCACGCACACCTGCGCCAGCGTCGAGCGGCCCGCGTCGTCGGTGGCCGCTCCCGCGGCGTCGACGGTGCCGGCCAGGCCGAGGTCGTGCAGGGCGTCGAGCGCCACCGCGACGGACGCCTCGAGCGCCGCCGACGACGACAGCCCGGCGCCGAACGGCACGCACGAGTCGATGGCGAGGTCGAACCCGCCGACCGCGTGCCCGGCCTCGCGCAGGGCCCACGCGACGCCCACGACGTACGCGGCCCAGCCCGTCACGGCGCCCGGCACGGCGTCGGCGAGGCGGACCTCGCGCACCCCGGTCGGCTCCTGGGCGGACACGAGACGGACGACGTCGTCGTCGCGCCGGGAGACCGCCGCGTACGTGCGGTGGGGCAGCGCGATGGGCAGCGCGAGGCCGCCGTTGTAGTCGGTGTGCTCGCCGATGAGGTTGACGCGCCCGGGCGCGGACCACACGCCGGCGGGCGCGGTGCCGTACACCGAGGCGAACAGGGCGCGGGCGCGCTCCTCGCCCTCGGTGCGGTCCCACGCGGGGGTCCAGGTGACGTCGACGCTCATGGTGGTGCTCTCCGGTGCGGTGGTGGGGTCCGTGGGGGTGCCGGCGGCGCTCACACGATCTCCTTGAGGCGGTTCGCGATGCGCTCGGGCGTGGTGTCCGAGATCCACGCGGCCATGCCCGACTCCACGCCGGCCAGGTACTTGAGCTTCCCCGGCGCGCGCAGCACCGAGAAGATCTGCAGGTGCAGGCGGGAGACCTCGCGGCCCTCGCGCACCGGTGCCTGGTGCCAGCCGGAGATGTACGGCAGCGGGATCGACGCGCCGTCGCCGTCGACGAAGAACTGGTCGAGGCGGCGCAGCAGCGTCAGGTAGGTCGTGGCCAGGTCGGCGCGCTCGGCGTCGGTCAGCGCCGGCAGGTCGGGGACGTCGCGTCGCGGGGCCAGGTGCACCTCGACGGGCCAGCGCGCCGCGTACGGCACGTAGGCGACCCAGTGCTCGGACTCCAGCACCACGCGCTGCCCGTGGGCGAGCTCGGCGTCCAGCACGTCGCGGCCGAGCAGGCGGCCCGTCGCCTCGTGGTGCGCGGCGGCCTGCGTGAGCATCGACCGCGTGCGCGGCGTGACGTACGGGAACGCGTAGATCTGGCCGTGCGGGTGGTGCAGCGTGACGCCGATCTCCTTGCCGCGGTTCTCGAACGCGAAGACCTGCTCGATGCCGGGCATGGCGTGCAGCGCGGCCGTGCGGTCGGCCCACGCCTCGACGATCGTGCGCATGCGGCGCGGCGAGACGCTGGACAGCGAGGCCGTGGGGTCGGAGGAGAAGCAGATGACCTCGCAGCGGCCCGCGGCCGGGCGGCGCACCCACAGCTCCTCGCCGTCGACCAGCTCGACGGCGTCGTCGACGCCCGGCACGGCCATGAGCGACGGGAACCGGTTCTCGAACACGACGACGTCGTAGTCGGTGTCGGGGATCTCCCCGTCCTGGTACGTGGCGCCGGGCCGGGCCGGGGCCAGCGGGTTGGCGTCCGCCGGCGGCAGGAAGGTGCGGTTCATGCGGTGCGCGGCCATCGGGATCCACTCGCCGGTGAGCGGGTCGCGGCGCAGCTCGGGGCCGGTGACGGGCAGCGTCGTGCCGTCGGGGCCGGCGACGGGGGCGAACCGGTCCGGCAGGGGGCGCGGGTCGTCGAGGCGGCGGGTCGCGGCGCCCGAGACGTACGGCTCGGAGTCGTCGAAGTAGATGAGCTCGCGGCCGTCGGCCAGGCGGGTCGACGTGCGGCGCACGAGGGGGTTGCTGTCGGTCACGGGTTCGCTCCGGTGGGGGTGGTGCGGACGCCGGCGGGCGTGGTGCCGTCGGCAGGGTCGGCGAGGACCAGTCGGTCCACGGCCGCCTCGAGGTGGGTCCGCGCGTCGCGCGAGATCCCGGTGTCGACGACGATCGTGTCGATCTCGTCGAGCCCGCAGATGCGGGCCAGCCCGACCGTGCCCCACTTGGTGTGGTCGGTCAGGACGGTGGTGGCGGCCGCGCACCGCACGAGCGCGCGGTCGGTCGCGGCCTCGGCGAGGTTCGGGGCGGTCGCACCGTCGACGTCGAGCCCGTGCACGCCGAGGAACGCCCGGTCGACGCGCAGCGCGCCGAGGGTGGCGTCGGCGACGGGCCCGACGAGCGCGTCGGACGGGGTCCGGGTGCCGCCGGTGAGGACGACCTCGAGGTCACGCTGGCCGTGCAGCGCGTCGGCGACGTGCAGGCCGTTGGTCACCACGGTCAGCGGCCGCAGCGCGGGGTCGGCGACGATCAGCTGGGCCAGCAGCCACGTCGTCGTGCCGGCCGACAGCACGATCGACTGACCGGGCTCCACGTCGGCCAGGGCGGCCCGGGCGACGGCCGTCTTCTCGGCGCTCGACCAGGTGCGCTTGGCCTCGAAACCGGGCTCCTCGGTCGCGCGCGACGGGCTCTCGGGGGCGACGGCGCCGCCGTGCACGCGGCGCACGAGGCCGGCCCGGGCGAGCTCGGCGATGTCGCGCCGGACGGTCATGTCCGAGACGTCGAGCGCCTCGACGAGGTCGGCCACGCGCACGGCGCCGTGCGCGAGGACCTCGGCCAGGATGCGCTCCTGGCGCTGCGTCGCGAGCATGTCGAACAGCATCCCACATGTCCGAACACGATCCAACACGCGGGCCGGGTGACGCCGCTCTGCCCCGCCCCCGGCGCGGCCGGCTGGTCAGCGCCCGGCGGGGGAGAGCCCCAGCGACCGTCCCGCCAGGTTCCGCGGCCGGGCCGCCAGGCGCCGCGCCACCTCCGTCAGCGCCTGCGCCGCGGGGGAGCCCGGGTGCGACAGCACCACCGGCACGCCGGCGTCGCCCGCCTCGCGCAACGTCACGTCGATCGGCACCTGGCCGAGCAGCGGCACGTCCGCGCCCGTGAGCCGGGTCAGGCTCGCCGCGACCGACGCGCCGCCGCCCGCGCCGAACAGCTCCAGGTGCGAGCCGTCGGCCTGCTCCAGCCACGCCATGTTCTCGATCACCCCGACCACGCGCTGGCGCGTCTGCACCGCCACCGCCCCCGCCCGCTCGGCGACCTCCGCCGCCGCGGGCTGCGGGGTCGTCACCACGACGATCTCCGACCCCGGCAGCAGCTGCGCCACCGAGATCGCGATGTCCCCGGTCCCCGGGGGAAGGTCCAGCAGCAGCACGTCCAGGTCGCCCCAGAACACGTCGGCCAGGAACTGCTGCAGCGCGCGGTGCAGCATCGGGCCGCGCCACACCACCGGCTGCCCCGCGGGCACGAACATGCCGATTGAGACGACCTTCACGTCGTGCGCCACGGGAGGCAGCAGCATGTCGTCGACCTTCGTCGGCGGCCGGTCCACGCCCAGCATCCGCGGCAGCGAGAACCCGTAGATGTCGGCGTCGACCACGCCCACCCGCAGGCCCTGCGCCGCCATCGCGACCGCCAGGTTGGCCGTCACCGACGACTTGCCGACACCGCCCTTGCCCGACGCGACCGCGATGACCTTGGTCAGCGAACCGGCCTGCGCGAACGGGATCTGCGGCTCGGCGTCCGTGCCGCGCAGCATCGTGCGCAGCGCCGAGCGCTGCTCCGCCGTCATGACGCCCAGGTCGACCCGGACGCCCGCGACGCCCTCGACCCGCTCGACCGCGGCCGTCACGTCCCGCGTCAGCGTCTCCTTCAACGGGCAGCCCGGCGTCGTCAGGTCCAGCCCGACGACCACGAGCGCACCGGCGCCGTCGGCACCCGGCACGGCCTCGACCGAGCGCACCATGCCCAGCTCGGTGACCGGGCGGCGGATCTCGGGGTCCTGCACGCCGTCCAGCGCGGCGCGCACGGCCTGCACCAGCGCGTCGTCGGGCGTGCGGGGGTCTGCGGGCTGCGACGGCATGCGGCCATCGTAGGTCGGCCCCGCGCCCACCCCGACGGGACCGACGCCCCACGCACCGCCCGCGGCGTCGTGCCCGCCCGAGCAGGCCGGTGCCGGGTCGTCCGCCGGGTCGGTCGCCGGGTCAGTCTCCGGGGCGCCGGCCCGGCTCGAGCCGGTCGTTGCCGCGCGGCGCGCGGTCCTCGTCCGGGCCGTCCTGGGCCTGCTCGGCCTGCAGCTCCTCGAGCAGGTTGCGCAGCTCCGAGCGCACGAAGTCGCGCGTCGCGACCTCCTGCAGCGCGATGCGCAGCGACGCCATCTCGCGGGCCAGGAACTCCGTGTCGGCGAGGTTGCGCTCGGCGCGCTGGCGGTCCTGCTCGGCCTGCACGCGGTCGCGGTCGGTCTGCCGGTTCTGCGCGAGCAGGATCAGCGGGGCGGCGTACGACGCCTGCAGCGACAGCATGAGCGTCAGGGCGGTGAACCCGTTGGCGGCCTTGTCGAACCGCAGGTCCACCGGCCCCCAGGCGTTCCACGCGATCCAGACCAGGCAGAAGGCCGTGAGCCACAGGATGAACCGAGGCGTCCCGAGGAACCGCGCGATCGACTCCGAGACCCGCCCCGAGGCGTCCTCCTCGATGCGCGGCAGGACCAGGCGGCGGCTCTCGCGCGGGGTGTCCAGACGGTCAGCCACGGCGCACCCCCCGGGCCGTCACCGCGGGCGTCGGGCGCGTGAACGGCCCGGGCTCGTCGTCGGTCTCGCGCCAGTCGTCGGGCAGCAGGTGGTCGAGCACGTCGTCGACCGACACCGCGCCCAGCAGGCGGCGCTGGTCGTCGACCACAGGCAGCGCCAGCAGGTTGTACGTCGCGAGCTCGCGCGTCACCGTCATCAGCGGCGCGTCGGCCGCGACGGGCTCGATGTCGGTGTCCACGATCTGCCCGATCGAGCCGTGCGGCGGCTCGCGCAGCAGGCGCTGCAGGTGCACCACGCCGATGAACCGGCCGGTCGGCGTCTCCAGCGGCGGGCGCGCGACGAAGACCAGCGACGCGAGCGCCGGCGTCAGGTCCTGACGGCGCACGTGCGCCAGCGCCGCCGCGATCGTGGTCTCCGGGCCCAGGATCACCGGCTCGGTGGTCATCAGACCGCCGGCCGTGTTGTCCTCGTACGCCAGCAGCCGGCGCACGTCCTTGGCCTCGTCGGGCTCCATGAGCTCCAGCAGCTCGGCCGCCTGCTCGCTCGGGAGCTCGCCCAGCAGGTCGGCCGCGTCGTCGGGCTGCATGGCCTCCAGGACGTCGGCGGCGCGCGTGAGCTCCATGGCGCGCAGGATGGCGACCTGGTCGTCCTCGGGGAGCTCCTCGAGGACGTCGGCGAGCCGCTCGTCGTCGAGGGCCGTGGCGACCTCGAGGCGGCGGGTCACGCCCATCTCGTGCAGCACGTCCGCCAGGTCGGCGGGCTTGAGGTCCTCGTACTGCGCGAGCAGCAGCTCCGCACCCTGCGCGGCCGACGCGCGCGCGAGCGTGCGCACCTGGTCGATCGGCACGAGCATCGTCTCCCCGCGCCGGCGCAGCAGGCCGCCGCGGTGCTCGGTGCGGCGCACGAACACCTTGGTGACGTACCAGTCGCCGCTGCGCTGGAGCTCGATCGCGACGTCCTCGACCGTGGCCGTGCCCGAGCCGTCGACCAGGTCGACCGTGCGGTCCAGCAGCTCGCCGACCACGAGCGTCTCCGAGGCGCGCTGCTCGAACCGGCGCATGTTCACCAGCCCGGTCGAGATGACCTGGCCCGCGTCCACCGCGGTCACGCGCGTCAGCGGCACGAACACCCGCCGCCGGCCGGGCACCTCGACGACGAGGCCCACGGCCCGCGGGGCGCCCTTGAGGCGCACGAGCACGACGACGTCGCGCACCCGCCCCACCTCGTCCCCCAGGGGGTCGAAGACCTTCGTGCCGGCGAGGCGCGCGACGAACACCCTGGTCCCGACGCTGCTCACGGCCGTCAGCCTAGCCGCGGCCCCCGGGGACGGCGCGCGGCCGTGCCGGGCGTCGCCGGGCTGGACGTGCCGCCGCGGGGTGCCGGCAGCCTGGCGGGCGTCGGGCGGTCACGGCACCAGCAGGACGACGGCGGTCAGCGACCACCCCGCGACCACGAGGACGGTGTCACGCGCGCGCCACGGCACGCGGTAGCGCTCGGTGCGCGTCGCGTGCGCGCCGAAGCCGCGCGCGTCCATGGCGTACGCCGTGCGCTCGGCGTGCCGCAGCGCCCCGGCCAGCAGCGGCACCGACCACCCGACCCACCGGCGCACGGCCGCGACCGGACCGGGGCCCTCGTCGCCGCCGCGCACCCGGTGCGCCGCGCGGATCACCGCGACCTCGTGCCCCAGCCGCGGCACGAACCGGAACGCCGCGAGGATCGTCCACGTCACCCGGTACGGCACCCGCAGCTGCTGCTGCATCGCCCGGGCCAGGTCCGGCCCGGACGACGTGAGACCGCCGACCAGCGCGAGCACGGCGACCGCCGTCAGGCGCACCGCGGTCGCCAGCCCCGCGGCCAGGCCCGCCGACGTGTACTCCAGCGGGCCGACCTGCGCCAGCACGCGCCCCGGACCGTCGGCCGGCACGGCCACCCACAGGCCCAGCGCCGCCCCCAGCACCAGCGTGCCCAGCGGGGCGGCGACGAGGAGCGCGAGCAGCCCCCGCCGGCCCAGGCCCGCACCGGTCACGAGCAGCAGCGCCGCCACGGCCGTCAGCACCAGGGCCGCCCGCGTGTCGTGGACCACGACGAGCGCGAGCATCGCGGGCAGCGGCGCGGCGAGCGTGGCCAGCGGGTTGTGGCGCCGCAGCCACCCCGGTCGGACGTCCGCCGCCCACACGGCGGCCACGCCTGGGGCTGTCGCGCTCACCGTGCCACCGGTGCCGGCTCGCGCACCGGGCGCGTCCACGGCGGCGCGGCGGCAGCACGGTCGGGCAGGCCGCCGCCGGGGACGTCGGCGAGCCGGGTGACCGCGTGCCACGACGGGTGCCGCGTGAGCGCGCGCGTCGCCCGGGCGAGCGGCGGCGCGAGCAGGCCCGCCTCGTCCAGCGCGGAGCCCGCGAGCACGTCGGTCGCGGTCCCGGCCGCGCTCACCCGGCCCTCGTGCAGCACCGCGACGTGCGTGGCGTGGTCGGCCACGAGCTGCAGGTCGTGGGTCACGACCACCACCGTCGTGCCCTGCGCGACCAGGTCGTCCAGCAGGTCGAGCAGCTCGGCGGCACGGGCGCGGTCCTGCCCGAACGTCGGCTCGTCGAGCACCAGCACCCGGGCGCCCGTGACCAGCGCCGTGCCGACCGACAGCCGGCGCTTCTGACCGCCCGAGAGCAGGAACGGGTGCACGTCGCGCGCCGCGGCCAGGCCGAGGCGGTCCAGCAGCTCGTCGACCCGGCGCCCGACCTCCGGCGCGTCGACCCCCTGCAGGCGCAACCCGTGCGCGAGCTCGTCGTGCACGGACGCGCGCACGAGCTGGTGCTCGGGGTTCTGGAACACGAACCCCACGTGCCGGACCCACACCCGCGCCCGGGTCGTGGCCGGGTCGAGGCCCGCCGTGCGGACGGTCCCGCGGGGCGGGCGCACCACCCCGCCGATCGCCTGCGCGAGCGTCGTCTTGCCCGCGCCGTTGACCCCCACGAGCGCGGCCAGCGCGCCCGTGGGCACGTCGAGGTCGACGTCGTGCAGGACGGCGCTGCCGCCGCGGCGCACCGTCAGCCCGCGGACCTGCACCGCCAGGTCGGACCCTGCTCCGCCGTCCGTCGCCCCGGCGGGCACGGCCGTGGACGCCGGGACCGGGTCGGGCAGCGTCGGGCACGCGTCGAGCGCCCGGGTCAGGGCCGCCGGCGTCAGCGGCAGCGGTGCCAGGTCGACGCCGGCGCCGCGCAGCCGCAGCGCGGCCAGGGTCGCGACGGGCAGCCACACCCCGAGCGCGACGAGCTCGGCCGCGCGGTCGGCCAGGACCGCGCGGGTCGGGCCGTCCATCACCAGGCGGCCCGACGCGTCCAGCACGAGCACCCGGTCGACCAGGTCGACGGCGGCGTCGAGGTCGTGCTCGACCAGCACGACGGTACGGGTGCCGTCGGCCACGACAGCGCGCAGCGCGGCGTACAGCTCCTCGACGCCCACGGGGTCGAGGTTGGCCGTCGGCTCGTCGAGGACGAGCACCGGCGACCCCAGGGCCAGCGCGCACGCGACCGCCAGCCGCTGCCGGCCGCCGCCGGAGAGCACGTCGGGCGCGTCGGCGCGCCGCTCCCACAGCCCGACGGTCCGCAGGGCCTGCTCGGCGCGCGCCAGCACCTCCTCGGCGGGCACCTGCAGGTTCTCCGGTCCGAAGCACACCTCGTCGAGCACCGTGCCCGTGACGACCTGGGCGTCCGGGTCCTGGAAGACCATCGCGACGTGCGCGGCCAGGCGCGGGACGGTCGTGCCCGTGGTCGGCACGCCGTCGACGACGACCTCGCCGGTCATCTCGGCGGGCACCGCGTGCGGCACCAGGCCGTCCAGCGCGAGAGCCAGCGTGGACTTGCCGCACCCGCTGGGGCCGAGGACGAGCACGACCTCGCCGGGGTGCAGCGTGGCGGTGACCCCGTCGGGCGTCCAGGCGTCGCGGTCCTCGTGCCGGATCCGGACGTCCCTCAGCTCGACGCTCACGCCGTGGGGGTGGGGGCGGGGGCGTCCGCGACGGGCGACTCGGGGACCGCCGGGTCCGTGCGCGCGGCGTCCCCGGCTGCTCCGGCGGCGCGGCGGCGGCGGTCCTCGGGCAGGCGCAGCCCGCGCAGCGCGCCGGTCGCGGCCAGCCGTGCGGCGACCAGGCGGCCGAGCCAGGTCGACCCGACCAGGCCGACGAGCAGCAGGGACGGCAGCAGGGCCTGCGCCCACGCCGCGTACGTGCCCATGTCGTAGTACGTCCACCACATCCACGTGTAGAGGCCCGCGGCACCGACCGCGAGGGCGTACGCGACGGGCGCCTTCCAGTACCGGTAGAGCGTCACGGCGTACGGCAGCTCCATGATCACGGCGATCCACAGCCAGCCGTAGACCGAGGCGAAGCCCGTCGGGGTGAACGGCGCGGAGACGACACCGGCGAGCATCGTGGTGAGGAACCCGACGCCGGGGCGGCGGAACGCGGCCTGCGCGACGACCCCGGGCAGCACGTACAGGCCCGCGGCCAGGCCCATGAGGAACGGTGCAGCCACCGACAGGGCCGTGAACAGGTGGTAGTTCGGGATGCCGAGGATCCCGCCCGCGACGCCGATCGCGGCGCAGGAGAGCAGCAGGCGCGTGCTGAAGCCGGACATCGTCATCTCCTGCGCGGGGTACGGGTGCGGGCGCCACGGTCGAGGGGCGCAGCGGCTACCTCGCTCCGGCGTCGCCCATCATGAGGTTTGCCTCACCTCACGTCAACGCCGCACCGCGGGCCTCCAGCGACCTCCCGGCCTGCTCCCTGGCAGCGCACGGGCGGGTGAGGGAGGATCGGCGCATGTCGTTCAGCCGGTCCAGCCGCATCCCGACGCTCCCCACCCTGCCCGAGGGGGAGACCGTCGCGACCTACCCCACGTACCTGCAGGCGCAGAAGGCCGTCGAGCTGCTCGCCGAGAAGTCGTTCCCGGTGCGTGCCGTGACCATCGTCGGCACGGACCTCCAGATGGTCGAGCGGGTGCTGCGGCGGCTGTCGTACCCGAGCGCCGCGCTCGGCGGGTTCGCGTCGGGGGCGTGGTTCGGCCTCTTCGTCGGGCTGCTGCTCACGCTGTTCTCCTCGCCCGGCACCGCGAGCGTGATCCTGCCCGCGATGCTGTTCGGCGGCGCGTTCGGCCTGCTGTTCAGCGTCATCACCTACTCGCTGACGCGGGGGCGGCGCGACTTCGCCTCGTCGTCGCAGATCGTCGCGACGTCCTACTCGGTGCTGTGCCTGGCCGAGCACGCGCACCGCGCGCGGGCCCTGCTCGTCGAGTCCGGCCTCGGCGGCGTCGTCGACGGCTGGCCGGCCCGCCCCGCGACCCCGCCCGCCCCGCCCGCGGCCCCGCCGCAGCCCGGTCTGACCCCGGGCGACGACGTGCCGCGCCCCCCGGCCTGAGCCGTCACGCCGGGGCGGGCGCGCACCCGCCCCGGCGCGCACCCGCCCGGGGTGCTCGTCGGTCAGCCGCGCAGCGACGCCATCCACGCCTCGACGGCGTCGGGGTCGCGGGGCAGCGCCGCCGACAGGTTCTCGTTGCCGTCGGCGGTGACCAGCACGTCGTCCTCGATGCGCACGCCGATGCCCCGGTACTCCTCGGGCACCAGCAGGTCGTCGGCCTTGAAGTACAGGCCCGGCTCGATGGTGAACACCATGCCCGGCTCGAGGACGCCGTCGAGGTACATCTGCGCCCGGGCCTGCGCGCAGTCGTGCACGTCGATGCCCAGGTGGTGGCTCGTGCCGTGCACCATCCAGCGGCGGTGGTGCTGGTTCTGCGGCAGCAGCGCCTCGGCCGCGCTCACCGGCAGCAGCCCCCACTCCTCCAGGCGGGCCGCGATCACCTGCATCGCGGCCTCGTGCACGTCCCGGAACCGGGCGCCGGGCACGGCGGCCGCGAACCCGGCGTCGGCCGCGTCGAGCACGGCCTGGTAGACGCGGCGCTGCACCTCGGTGAACGTCCCGTCCACCGGCAGGGTCCGCGTCACGTCGGCCGTGTACAGGGAGTCCACCTCGACGCCCGCGTCCAGCAGCAGCAGCTGGCCGGGGCGCACCGCGCCGTCGTTGTCCGTCCAGTGCAGCGTCGTCGCGTGCTCGCCGGCCGCGGCGATCGTCTCGTAGCCGACGTAGTTGCCCTCCTGGCGGGCGTGGCCGAGGAACGTGCCCTCGACGACCCGCTCCCCGCGCCGGTGCGCCAGCGCCGCGGGAAGGGCACGCACGACCTTGGCGAACCCGTCGATCGTCGTCGTCACGGCCTCGCGCATCTGCTCGACCTCGTACGCGTCCTTGACCAGGCGCAGCTCCGAGAGCGCCTCGGCGAGGCGGTCGTCCCGCTCGCCGGCCTCCTCCGTGGCGCGGATCTCCTCGACGACGGCCTCGACGGTCGGGTCCGCCTCCCGCACGACGAGGAGCTCGACACCCCCGGTGCCGACGTCCTTGGCGAGCGCGTCGCGCAGGTCGTCCAGGTGGGCGGTGCGGATGCCCGTGCTGGTGGCGACGTCCTCCAGCGTGGGCCGGGCACCGACCCAGAACTCGCCGTACCGCGCGTCGGAGAAGAACTCCGGGGTGTCCCGCCCCGCCATCGGGCTCATGTACAGCACCGCCGTGTGCGCGCTGCCGTCGTCGCCCGTGCCGTCCTCGACCGGGTGCAGCACCAGCACCGCGTCGGGCTCCTGCTCCATGCCCAGCCCGGTGAGGTGCACGAACGCCGCGTGCGGGCGGAACCGGTAGTCGGTGTCGTTCGAGCGGACCTTGAAGGTGCCGGCGGGCACCACCAGCCGCGCGCCGGGGAAGTGCGCCGACAGGGCGCTGCGCCGGGCGGCGGTGAAGTCCGCGACCGCGGCGCGCTCCACCGGTGCGCTCGTGCGCGGCCCCCAGCCGGAGGTCACGTACTCCACGAAGTTCTGCGTGCGGCCCAGCTGCGAGCGGTTCGCGCCCCGGTCGGCCAGCGGCTGGCCGTCCGTGCCGAGGGGCGTCTCGTCGGCCGCGGCCGGGTCCTGCGGGGTCACGTCGTCCTGGGTCACAGCCCCAGTCTCGCACCGTCGGGGACACCCGTGCGGGCCGCTAGCGTGGGCCGGTGCTCATCGACCTCCACACCCACTCGCACGCCTCGGACGGCACCGACGCCCCGGCGCGCGTCGTCGCCGACGCCCGCGCCGCCGGCCTCGACGTGGTCGCCCTCACCGACCACGACACCACGGCCGGCTGGGACGAGGCGGCCCGCGCCGCGACCGAGGTGGGCATCGCGCTCGTGCGCGGCACGGAGGTCTCCGCCAAGGCGCACGGCATCAGCGTGCACGTGCTCAGCTACCTGCAGGACCCCGCCGCGACCGTGCTGACCCGCGAGCTCGACGCCGCCCGCGAGTCTCGCGTGCACCGCGCCGAGCGCATGGTCGAGCTGCTCGCCCGCGACGTCCCGATCACCTGGCAGGACGTCCTCGACCAGTCCCGCGACGCCGTCGTCGTCGGCCGCCCGCACATCGCCGACGCGCTCGTCGCCCGCGGCGTCGTGCCCGACCGCAGCGCCGCGTTCACACACCTGCTCGCGTCCGGCGGGCCGTACCACGTGCACCACTACGCCCCCGAGGCCGCCGCGGCGGTCGCCGCGGTCCGCGCCGCCGGCGGCGTCCCCGTCTTCGCCCACCCCGGCGCCGACGTCCGCGGACGCGTCGTGCCCGACACGGTGTTCGACGAGCTCGCCGAGGCCGGGCTCGCCGGGCTCGAGGTGCACCACCGCGACCACACGCCTGCCCAGGTCGAACGCCTGCTCGCGATCGCCGCCCGCCTCGACCTGCTGGTCACCGGTTCCAGCGACTACCACGGTGACGGCAAGCCCAACCGGCTGGGGGAGAATCTCACCGACCCGCAGGTGCTGGCCGCGATCGTGGCCCAGGGGACGACGGAGGTGGTGGGCGCGTGAGCAGCGTGCTCGACGTGCAGCTGTTCATCTCGGCGTTCGTGACGCTGTTCGTGATCATGGACCCGCCCGGGACCGTGCCGATCTTCCTCGCGCTGACCAGCTCCATGACCCGCCAGCAGCGCGCCCGCGCCGCACGGCAGGCGATCCTCGTCGCGTTCGGCGTCATCGTCGGCTTCGCGCTGTTCGGGCAGTCGGTGCTCAACTACCTGCACGTGTCGCTGCCCGCGCTGCAGGGCGCCGGCGGCCTGCTCCTGCTGCTCGTCGCCATGGAGCTGCTCACCGGCAAGCTCGACAACAACGAGGCACTCGAGGGCACGCAGGGCAACGTCGCCCTCGTGCCGCTGGGCACCCCGCTGCTCGCCGGCCCCGGCGCGATCGTCGCCACCATGGTCTTCGTCCAGCAGGCCACCGAGCCGCCGGACTGGGTGGCCATCTCCCTCGGCGTGGTCCTCGTGCACATCTGCCTGTACCTGTCGATGCGGTTCGCCAACGCGATCCACCGGGTCCTCAAGGACTCCGGCACGCTGCTCGTCAGCCGCATCGCCGGTCTGCTGCTCGCGGCGATCGCCGTGCAGCTGCTCGCCGACGCGGTCCTCGCCTTCGCCCGCGGCTGACCGCGGACGCAGCAGGGCCCCGGTCGACGACGGTCGACCGGGGCCCTGTGCACGTGAGGATCAGGCGGACGTGCGGATCACGCCTCGGCGTCACCCGTGGCCGGAGCGGCCGCCGCGTCGCCCTGACCGGCACCGCCGCGCGACCGGCGACGGCGGCGACGGCGCGCCGCGCCCTCGCCGGAGCCCTCGGTCGTCGCGTCCCCGGGGGCGTCGGGGCCCGTGCCGGTCGGGGCGTCGGTCGTGACCTCGACGGGCGCGCCGTCCTGGCCGCCGCGACGGCGGCGCCGCGACCGGCCCTCGCCCTCGGCCGTGCCCGCCTCGCCCTCGCGGCGCGGGGCCGCCTGCCGCTCGTCCTTCTCCCCGCGACCGGCACCACGCCCGCCGCGACCCTCGCCGCGCGAGCCGTCGCCGCGCGAGCCCTCGCCACGTCCCGCGGGGCGTGCGTTGCGCTTGCCCGTCTCGCCGACGTCCTCGAGCGTCTCGGCGCCCAGCCCGGCGCGTGTGCGCTGCGCCTTCGGCAGCCGGCCCGTCGTGCCCTCGGGGATGTCGAGGTCGGTGCGCACGTGCTCCGAGGAGGAGTACGTCTCCACCGGCTCCGGGATGCCGAGGCCGAGCGCACGGTCGATCAGGCCCCAGCGCGGGATGTCGTCCCAGTCGACGAACGTCACGGCGGTGCCCTGCGCACCCGCGCGGCCGGTGCGGCCCGTGCGGTGCAGGTACGTCTTCTCGTCCTCGGGGCACTGGTAGTTGATGACGTGCGTGACGTCCTCGACGTCGATGCCGCGCGCCGCGACGTCCGTGGCGACCAGCACGTCGACCTTGCCGTGCCGGAACGCGCGCAGCGCCTGCTCGCGCGCGCCCTGGCCGAGGTCGCCGTGGATCGCACCGGCGGCGAACCCGCGCTCGACGAGGTCGTCCGCCACCTTCGCCGCGGTGCGCTTGGTGCGTGTGAAGACGATGGTCAGGCCGCGCTCGCGGGCCTGGAGGATCCGTGCGAGCAGCTCGACCTTGTCGAGGGCGTGCGCGCGGTAGACGACCTGACGGATGTTCTTGACCGTCTGGCCCTCGTCGTCGGGCTCGGCGGCCCGGATGTGCGTGGGCTGGCGCATGTAGCGGCGGGCCATCGCGACGATCGCGCCCGGCATGGTCGCCGAGAACAGCATCGTGTGGCGGGTCGGCGGCGTCGCGGCGAGCAGCTTCTCCACGTCGGGCAGGAAGCCCAGGTCGAGCATCTCGTCGGCCTCGTCGAGCACGACCTCGGTCGCGCGCGACAGCTTGAGGTGGCGCTGGTTGAGCAGGTCGATCATGCGGCCCGGGGTGCCGACGACGACGTCGGCCCCGCGCTGCAGCGCCTCGATCTGCGGCTCGTACGCCCGCCCGCCGTAGACCTGCACGATCCGCACGGCCCGCTTGCGCGACGCCATGGCCAGGTCGCCGGCGACCTGCACGGCCAGCTCGCGCGTCGGGACGACGACGAGGGCCTGCGGCAGACCCGGCTCGGGCAGCCGGTCGTACCCGTCCTCGCCGGGCGCGACGACCCGGTGCAGCAGCGGGACGCCGAACCCGAGGGTCTTGCCGGTGCCCGTCTTGGCCTGGCCGATGATGTCGTGGCCGGCCAGCGCGACCGGCAGGGTCATGGCCTGGATCGGGAACGGGTGCGAGATGCCCGCGGCGGCGAGGGCCTCGACGATCTCGGGGCGGACCTCGAAGTCCGCGAACGACGCGTCGACGGCCTGCACGGACGAGGCGCGGCGCGCGCCCGTCGGTACGGGGGTGGGGACGGCGTCGGCGGAGGTGGTCACGGTGTCGATGTCAGGGGTGCCCTCACCAGGGAGGGTGGACTGCTCGGTGGTCACACGGGGCTCTTCACTGCGAGGGTGGCGGCTCGCGCCACGGCCCGGCGTCCGAGCGGGTCGGATCGGGCAGCGACGGGCGGCACCACGCGGTCGGGCGGCAGCCGATCGTGGAGTGTCCTCGCGCGCGAGCGTCGTCGCTGCGACACCGCGTCGTGCGGGGAAGGTCGCGGACACGTGTCCTGCGACCCGGGGCAACCGAGACGACCGGGCAAACCGATGTACGGGTGTACACCGGCCACTGTAACCGACACGGCCGTCGCGGCCCGGGTGAGGTGCGCCCGCGCGCCGCGGTCACCCGCCCGCGGCACCCCGCCGGCGCGGGGCACGGCGTTACGATCGCCCGATGACGACCCGCGCCGACGACCCCGCCGCACCCGTGCCGCCGACCGTGGCGGGCGGGACGCCGCCGGCAGGCGTCGGGCCGGGCACCGCCCCGGTCACGGGTCAGGACGCCGCCGACGCGGTCGAGGTCCTCGGCCTCGTCGCCGCCCTCGAGCACCGGGCCTTCGTGCGGCTCGCCGCCGACACCGCGCAGGCCCCCGACGTCGAGCAGGCCCTCGCGCTGAGCCGGTTCGCCGCCGCGTGCACGGGCCGGCGCGACCGGGTCCTGGCCCGCATCGACGAGCTCGGCGGCGACCCCGTCGCGGCCCTCGCGCGCTTCGACCAGGTGCTCGACGAGTTCGACGACCGCACGCCCTCGAGCACCTGGTGGGAGCGGCTGCTCAAGGCCTACGTCGGCTACGGCGTCGCCGACGACTTCTGCCGGCTCGCCTCGCGCGGCCTCGACCCCCGCTCGCGCGACCTCGTCGCCGAGCTCCTCGAGGACGCCTCGCACGCCGAGCTCGTGGTCCGCGAGCTCGACCGCGCGTGCGCCGACGACGAGGTCCTCACGTCCCGGCTCGCCCTGTGGGGGCGGCGCCTGGTGGGGGAGGCCCTCAACGTCGTGCAGCGGGTGGTGCAGCAGCGCCCCGGCGTCGCCCGCGCCGTGGACCGCGCCACCGCCGACGAGCTGGCCCCGCAGACGGCGCCCGTCGCCGACGTGCCGGCGCAGGCACCGGCGCGCGTCATCAACGAGCTCACCGCGGAGCACACGCGGCGCATGTCCCGCCTGCACCTGACGGCCTGACGCCGGCCCGGACCACGGCCCGGACCACGGCCTGCACCGTTGCCGGAACCACGACGGGCGCCGCCCGGTCGGAGCCGGTGCGACGCCCGTGGGGCACGTGCGCTCAGATCGCGCCGAAGCCGACCCGGCCCTTGCTCTCCGCGCCGATCTCCACGTAGCCGATCGACGCCGTCGGGACGATGACGCGGCGGCCGCGCACGTCGGTGAGCTCGAGCGTCGGGCGGCCGGCGAGCGCGGCGTTGACGGCGGCGGTCACCTGCTCGGCGCTCTGGTCGGACTCGATCGTGATCTCACGCGTGAGGTGCTGCACGCCGATCGTGATGTCCACGGGTGTCTCCTTCGGCCCTCGGCCCGGTGCGGGTGCGCGCCGGGCGCTGCTCGGCGTCGATCCTAAGCGCCCTCGTGCGTGACGTCGGGCCGCAGCAGCCCCGCCACGCCGCGCCACACCAGCGCGGACACCAGGGCGACCACGTGCGCGGGGTCGGTGTGGCGCGCGTGCCGCCACCAGTACGTGGCCGCGCCCTGGGCGGTGCTGATGAGCGTCGCGGCGAGCACGTCGGCGTCGTCGGCCGGCAGCGTGGTCACCTGCAGGAGCACGTCGCGGATGCGGTGCGCGGCCTCGACGGGCCCGCGCTCGACGCGCGCCCGCACGTCGGCGTCGTGCGTCACGTCGGACTCGAACAGCAGCGCCGACGCCTCCCCGGCGACCTGGACGAAGTCGAGGTATGCGGCCACGACCGCCGCCACGACGCGCCGTCCCTGGCCGGGCTCGACCGGCCCGCGCTCGACGGGCTCCACGGCCCGCTCGACCGCCGCGCGCAGCGTCTCGCCCTGGGCGTCGACGACCGCGAGGTACAGGTCGAGCTTGGACGGGAAGTGGCGGTACAGGACGGGCTTGGAGACCTCGGCACGGTCGGCGATGTCGTCCATCGAGACGTGGTGGAAGCCCTCGGACGCGAACAGGTGCTGGGCGACCGCGAGGAGCTGGGACCGGCGCTCGGCGCGCGCCATGCGCGGGCCGCGGTGGCGACCCGCCGTGGGGGGCTCGGCGTCGGTCATCTGGCGATCGTAGCCAGGGCGCGCACCCGACCTGCCTGCGACCTGCCGGGACGCGCCGTCCGGCGCGCCGCAGGACCTGCTGCCGGACGTCCGTCGCGACCGGCGCACCGGTGCGCCACCGGTGCGCCGGTGCGCGCGGGTGTCGGTGGCCCGTGGTCTCATCGGACACCGTGACGACCGCGACGACCACCCGGCTCCTGCGCCCGACCGTCGAGGCACCCGTCGCCCTCGACGCGCAGCAGCAGGAGGCCGTCGACCGGGTCGTGGCCGGTGCCGACGCCGCGGTCCTGGTCACCGGGGCCCCGGGCACGGGGCGCACCACCGTCGGGATCGAGGCCGTCGTGGCGGCCGTCGACGCAGGCCTGGCGCCGGACGACGTGCTCGTCCTCACCGCGGACCGGCGCACCGCCGGCGAGCTGCGTGACCGGCTCACCGCCCGGCTGGGCCGCACCAGCGGGCGTCCGCTGGTGCAGACGCCGGCCGCCGTGGCGTTCGCGGTGCTGCGCGCCCGTGCGGCCGCGCTCGGCGAGCCCGCGCCCGTCCTCGTCTCGGGCCCCGAGCAGGACGTCGTGCTGGGCGAGCTCCTCGCGGGGCACGCCGCCGGCGACGGTCTCGGTCCCGTGTGGCCGCCGTCGGTGCCCGAGCAGGCGCTGACCGCCCGGGCGTTCCGCGACGAGCTGCGCGACCTGCTCATGCGTGCCGCCGAGCGGGGCCTGGACCCCGGCGACCTGGCCGCGCTGGGCCGCAGCGCGGCCCGGCCCGAGTGGGTCGCCGCCGCGCACCTGTACGGCGAGTACCTCGACGTCATGACCCTCGCCACGTCGACGCCCGACGCGGGGGAGCGCCTCGACCCGGCGGTCGTCGTCGACACGGCCGTCGCGGCCCTGCGGCACTGGGAGGACGACGTGCCCGGCACGCCGCGGCCCGCCCGGCGGCTGGTGGTCGTCGACGACCACCAGGAGACCACCGCGGCCACGGCGCGGCTGCTGCGCGCGCTCGCCGACGACGGCGCCCGGCTGCTGCTGCTGGGCGACCCGGACGTCGCCGTGCAGACCTTCCGCGGCGGCCAGCCGGGGCTCGTGGCGCGCGCGGCGGTGACCGGTCGCGGGCTCGGCGAGCTCGGCGCCGCGCACGTCGTGCTGCGCACCGTGTGGCGCCAGAGCGTGGCGCTGCGCGCCGTGACCGCCCGCATCACCGACCGCGCCCCGGTCGCCGGGACCGCCGCGCACCGCCGGGTCGACGTCGCGCCCGCCTGCGCGCCCGGGCCGCCGGCGCAGGTCGCGGTGCTGCCCAGCGCCGCGCAGGAGGCCGCCTGGGTCGCGCACGCGCTGCGTCGCAGCCACCTGCAGGACGGCGTGCCGTGGGACGCGATGGCGGTCGTCGCCCGCTCCGGCGCCCGGGTCACCGCCCTGCGGCGGGCCCTCGCGCAGGCCGGTGTGCCCGTCAGCGTGCTCGGCAGCGACGTCCCGCTGCGCGAGGAGCCCGCCGTGCGCCCCCTGCTGGACCTCGTCCGCGTCGCCGCCGGCGCCCCCCTGGACGCCGAGACGGCCGCCCGGCTGGCCTGCTCGCCCGTCGGCGGGCTCGACGCCGTGGGGCTGCGCCGCGTGCGCCGCGCGCTGCGCGCCGAGGAGCTCGCGGCCGGCGGCGGCCGGTCGAGCGACGCCCTGCTCGTCGAGGTCCTCGACGCCCCCGGGCGGGCGGTGACCCTGCCCTCGCACGTCGGCCGCCCCGTCGACCGGCTCGCCGCGGTCGTCGCCGCCGGGCGCGCCGCCGCGCAGGCGCCCGGCGCCGACGTGGAGTCCGTGCTGTGGGCGGTCTGGGACCGGGCCGGGCTCGCCGAGACGTGGCGCCGGGTCGCGCTCGCGGGCGGGGCGTCCGGCGAGCGGGCCGACCGCGACCTCGACGCCGTCCTGGCGCTGTTCCGTGCGGCCGAGACGTTCGTCGACCGCAACCCCCGGGCCACGCCCGAGGCGTTCGTCACCTGGGTCGAGGACCAGGACCTGCCCGCCGACTCCCTGGCGGCGCGCTCGCGGACCGCCGGCGTCGGCGTGCTCACACCCCCGGGCGCGGCAGGCCGGTCGTGGGACGTGGTGGCCGTCGTCGGCGTGCAGGAAGGCACGTGGCCCGACCTGCGGCTGCGGGACTCGATGCTGGGAGCGCAGGCCCTCGTCGCGGCCGTCGCGGGCCGCGAGCCGGACGCGCCGGCCGACGCCCGCGCCGCGGTGCTGGCCGACGAGCTGCGCTCCTTCGCGCTCGCGTGCTCCCGGGCCCGCACCCGGCTGCTGGTGACGGCGGTCGCCGACCAGGACGACTCCCCGTCGCCGTTCCTCGACCTCGTGCAGCCCCCGCCGGCCGACGGCCCGGACCCGCGCCGCACGAGCGCCCCCGCGCCGCTGGACCTGCGCGGCCTCGTCGCCCGGCTGCGCGCGCACCTCGAGCGGACCGCCCGCGAGCACGGCACGCCCGACCCGGCGGCGGCGCGCACCCTCGCGCGGCTGGCCGTCGTCGGCATCCCCGGCGCCGACCCGGACCGGTGGTTCGGGCTGCCGGAGCCGTCGAGCGACGAGCCGCTGTGGTTCGACGGCGAGAAGGTGCCGGTCTCGCCGTCGAAGGTCGAGACGGCGCAGCGGTGCGCGCTGCGCTGGGCCCTGGAGGCAGCCGGGGGCACGCCGTCGCAGTCGTGGAGCCAGTCGCTCGGCACGCTCGTGCACGCCATCGCCCAGGAGCACCCGCGCGGCGACCGGCTCACGCTCGCCGCCGAGCTCGACCGGCGCTGGCCCGAGCTGGGGCTCGGCGACGGGTGGGCCTCGTTGTCCGCGCGGCGCCGGGCCGACGCGATGATCGACCGGCTCGCGGTGCACCTGCGGACCAGCGGGGACCCCGTGCTCGTCGAGGCGGACTTCGTGCTCGAGACCGACCGGGCGCTCGTGCGCGGCTCGATGGACCGCGTCGAGCTCGTGGACGCGGGGCCGGGCGAGGGGGAGACGGGCGACGGCACAGCCGGTACCGACGGGGCCCGTGACGGCGCTGCCGGCGACGGTGCGGCGGCGTCGCCCACGGTGCGGGTCGTCGACCTCAAGACCGGCACCCGCGTGCCGACCGTCGCGCAGACGGCCGAGCACCCCCAGCTCGGCCTGTACCAGCTCGCCGTCGACGCCGGGGCCGTGCCCGACCTGCCCGCCGGCACCACGAGCGCGGGCGCCGCCCTGGTGTTCGTCGCCTCCGGCACGCGCGGGCCCACGACGCGCGAGCAGGACGCGCTCGGCCCCGAGACCGACGGCCCGTCGTGGGCGCGGGCCCTCGTCGACGACGTCGCGGACCAGATGGCCGCCGCGCAGTTCGAGGCGCGTGGCAACGAGCTGTGCGACCGGTGCCCGGTGCGTCGGTCCTGCCCGCTGCGTGCCGAGGGCGGGCAGGTCGTCGCGTGAGCGAGCGCCCCTCGACCAGGTCCGTCGCGCTGTCGGCCGTGCAGATCGCCCAGCTCCTCGGCCAGCACCCGCCGACGGACGAGCAGCGGCAGGTCATCGAGGCACCGCTCGCGCCGTCGCTCGTGGTCGCGGGCGCCGGCTCGGGCAAGACCGAGACGATGGCCGGGCGCGTGGTCTGGCTCGTCGCCAACGGCCTGGTCACCCCCGACCAGGTGCTCGGGCTGACGTTCACGCGCAAGGCCGCGGGCGAGCTCGCCGAACGCGTGCGCCGCCGCCTGCGCGCGCTCGTGCGGGCCGCGGCGGTGCAGGGCGTCGACCTGCCGGGCGCCGCCGACCTCGCCGACGAGCTGGCGCGCCCGCAGGTCTCGACGTACCACGCCTACGCGGGCTCGCTGGTGTCCGAGCACGCGCTGCGCGCCGGCATCGAGCCCGGTGCGCGGCTGCTCGGCGAGGCCGCGCAGTGGCAGCTCGCGTCCGAGGTCGTCGAGCAGTGGGCCGGCGACCTCGACACCGCCGCCGCGACGTCGACCGTGGTCGAGGCGGTGCTGAGCCTGTCGGGCGCGCTCGACGAGCACCTGCTCGACCCCGCGGGTGCCCGCGCGGCGATCGACGACCTCGTGGCGGCGATGGACGCGACCCCGCCCGGCACACCGCCCCGCGCGCCCTACGCCAAGGTCCGCGACCTGCGCTCCTCGCTCGGGGAGCGGTCCCGGGTGCTCGAGCTCGTGGCCGCGTACCGGGCGCGCAAGCGGGCCGCCGACTCCCTCGACTTCGGCGACCAGGTGGCGATCGCCGCGCGGATCGCCCGCGACGTCCCCGAGGTCGGCGCCGGGGAGCGCACCCGCTGCCGGGTCGTGCTCCTCGACGAGTACCAGGACACCTCGTACGCCCAGCTCGCGCTGCTGTCCGCGCTCTTCGGCGGCGGGCACCCGGTCACGGCCGTCGGCGACCCCCACCAGTCGATCTACGGCTGGCGCGGTGCCAGCGCCGGCGGGCTGGCCCGCTTCCCCGACACGTTCCCCGCCGTCGGTCCCGACGGGGACCGGCGCCGCGCCGAGGTCGTGCAGCTCTCGACCTCCTGGCGCAACGACCACGCCGTGCTGGACGCCGCCAACCGCGTCGCCGCACCGCTGCGCGGCGACGGGCGGGTCGACGTCCCCGAGCTGCGGGCGCGGCCCGGAGCCGGCGCGGGGGTCGTGCAGGCCCGCGTCGACGCGACGGTCGAGGACGAGGCCCGCGGCGTCGCCCAGCTCGTCGCGGCGCACTGGCGGCCCGGCACCCACCCCGACGGGAGGCGGACCGCCGCGGTGCTGTGCCGCAAGCGGTCGCAGTTCGAGCCGCTGCGCCGCGCGCTGCGGGCCGAGGGCCTGCCCGTCGAGGTCGTGGGCCTCGGCGGCCTGCTCGCGGCGCCGGAGGTCGTCGACCTCGTCGCCGTGCTCCAGGCGGCCCACGACCCGACGCGCGGCGACGCGCTCGTGCGCCTGCTCACCGGTGCCCGCACCCGGCTCGGTGCGCGCGACCTGCACGCCCTGGGGGACTGGGCGCGGCACCTGGCCCGGCTCTCGGCGCCGCGGTCGGCCGACCCCGGCGACCCCGCCGACCTGCCCGGTGCCGAGGCCGGCACCGGGCAGGTCGTGGTCGAGGGCGACGTGGTCGACGCGTCGAGCCTCGTCGACGCGCTCGACGACCTGCCGCCCGCCGGCTGGGTCAGCGGTGCGGGCCGACGCCTCACGCCGCAGGGCCGGGGCCGGCTCGCGGACCTGGCGGCGGTGCTGCGGGCGGTGCGCCGGCAGGCGGGCCTGTCGCTGCCCGAGCTGGTCGGCGAGGCCGAGCGGCTCTTCGGCCTCGACATCGAGGTGCAGTCCCGCTCCGACGTCACCCCGGCCCGGGCCCGCGCGCACCTGGACGCGTTCCGCGACGTCGCCGTCGAGTTCGCCCGCGCCGCGGACCGGCCGACGATCGGTGCGTTCCTGGCCTGGCTGGAGGCCGCCGAGCAGCGCGAGGACGGCCTGGACCTGCCCGTCACGGAGCCGGACCCCGACGCGGTCCAGCTCATGACGGTGCACGCCTCCAAGGGGCTGGAGTGGGACGTCGTCGTGGTGACCGGGCTGGTCGACGGCGGGCTGCCCGCGACGGCGGTGCTCGGCAAGGACGGACCGCTGGACTCGGGCTGGCTCACCGGGCTCGGGGTGCTGCCCTACCCGTTGCGCGGGGACCGCGACGACCTGCCCACCCTCGACCTCGCGGGTGCCGCGGACCCGAAGGAGCTCGCCGAGCGGCTCGTCCGGTTCCGCCAGGACGCCGGGGAGCACGAGGTCGCCGAGGAGCGTCGCCTCGCCTACGTCGCCCTCACGCGCGCCAGGGAGCGGCTGCTGCTCAGCGCGGCGCGGTGGGGCGACGCCAAGACGCCCCGGCGGGTCTCGCCGTTCCTCGCCGAGCTCGTCGAGCACGGCCTCGCCGAGGTGCTGGCCTGGGCCGACGAGCCCGAGCCGGGTGCGGACAACCCGCGGACCGGCGACGTCGAGACGGCGGTGTGGCCGGCCGACCCGTTCGCGGTCGACGGTGCGGCACCGCGGCGCCCGGCGGTCGAGGCGGCCGCCGACGCCGTGCGGGACGTCCTGCGCGCGGTGCGGGCCACGGCGGGCGCCGAGCGCCGGCCGGCCGGTCCGGGCACCGCGGATGCGGGCCACGAGGGGGTGCCGGACGGGCCGGACGCCCCGCCGCCGACCGACTGGGACGCCCTCGCCGACCGGCTGCTCGCCGAGCAGCTCGAGCGCCGCACCGGCAACCAGCAGGTCGACCTGCCCGCGCACCTGTCCGCGTCCGCACTGGTCCGCCTCGACGCGGACCCCGCGGCGTTCGCGCTCCAGCTGCGCCGCCCGGTGCCCCGCGAGCCGTCCCGCCAGGCGCGGCGCGGCACCGCGTTCCACGCGTGGGTCGAGGCGTACTACGGGCGCACCACGCTCGTCGACCTGGACCTGCTGCCGGGCGCGGACGACGACTCCGAGCCCGTCGACGCCGACCAGGACGCCCTGCGCGCCGCGTTCCTGGCGACGCCCTGGGCGGACCGCACGCCGATCGCGGTCGAGGTCGACGTCGAGACGACCATCGGCGGGCACGTGCTGCGGTCCCGCATCGACGCGGTGTTCCGTGACCCCGAGGGGCCCGAGGGGTCGGTGGTGGTCGTCGACTGGAAGACCGGCGCCCCGCCGACGGACCCCGCGCAGGAGGCGTCCCGCGACCTGCAGCTCGCGGTGTACCGGCTCGCGTGGTCACGCTGGACGGGCACCCCCGTGGAGCACGTCGCCGCGGCGTTCTGCTACGTGGGCGCCGGCGTCACCGTGCGCCCGCGACGGCTGCTCGACGCCGACGAGATCGCCGTGCTCCTGGAGGCCGCCACCCGGGCACCCGGGCCTTCGCAGGAGCCCGCCGCTCAGTAGGCGGCCTCGGCCTCCGCGTGCACGTGCTCGTCGAGCTCGGTGAGCATCGCCACGGCGTCGTCCACGACCTCGGCGCTCTGCGTGCGCACGCCGTGCAGCAGCCACCGGGCCAGCGCGAGCTCACCGGCCAGCAGCGCCCGGTCGGCCAGGTGCGGGTCGCTCAGCTCGGTGCGCCGCAGCAGGTACGACTCCATGATCGCGTCGACCGCGTCCTGCGGCGCCGCCACCAGCAGCCACGACAGGTCGTCGGCGGGGTCGGCCACCATCGCGTCGCCCCAGTCGAGGACGGCGGTGACCGTGCCCTCGGCGACGAGCAGGTGCGCGCTGGTCAGGTCGGCGTGCACGACCGTCGGCCGGAAGCGCCACATCGCGACGTCCTCGAGCATGTCCTCCCAGCGGCGCAGGAGCGACGGCGGGACCAGGCCGGTGCGGGCGGCCTCGTCGACCTCGGCCTGGCGGCGCTCGCGGTACCCGGCGGCGTCGTACACCGGCAGCCCGGCCTCCTCGACGACGGACGTCGGCAGCTCGTGCAGCGCGGCCAGGGCCCGGCCGATCTCGGCGGCCAGGCCGGGTCCGGGACGCAGGGTCTCCAGGCGCAGCGGGCGCCCGATCAGCTGCCGGTGCACGGCTGCGCGGCCGCCCTCCGGCAGGTGCGCGAACCCCTCGGTGCGCGGCACCGCGAACGGCAGCGTGCCGTCGTCGACGAAGGGGCGCAGCGCGGCCAGGAGGGCGATCTCGGCCTCGAGGGCGGCGCCGGCTGCGGCGTGCTGCGGGGCGCGCACGACCCACCGGCGGCGCACCGAGTCGATGACCACGGCCTCGTCGAAGTCGGGGCCGGTGCCGCTCGGACGGCGCACGTCGTACGCGTCGAGCCCCGGGATCGCGACGGTCGCCAGGGCGGCGAGGGCGAGCGGCGAGCGTGTCACGGGAGCCAGCGTAGGTGCCCGTGCCGTGGACGGGGTGCCGTCGCCGCGGTGTGTCCGCGTCCGGTTCGTCCCGGTGCGGGCGGCGCTGACCGGGTCGTCGGGTTGTCCGGGACGTACCGTGGGCGCCGTGACGAGCGCGACGCTGGCCCACCTGCCCCTGGCCCGGGCCTCCGTGCCCCGAGCGGCCGAGCGCCGCACCGAGCCGGACGTGATCGGGTCCGCCGTGCAGGACCCCCGCACGCGGGTGCTGCTGGTGCGCGCCGGCCAGGTGCTCACGCAGGACCCGGCCCGCGTGCTGTGGCTGACCCCCGCGCAGGCGTCAGCCGCGTGGGGGCCGCGGGCCGCCGACGGCCCGGACGGGCCGGTCGCCGGGGGCCCGGACGACGACGCCTGGCTGCTGCTCGGCCAGGAGGACGACGGCGGCGACGTGCTGGCGCTGCGGATGCCCGACCACGAGACGCTGCCGCGCACGGGTGCTGCGGCGGACGCGGCGGTGCACCAGGACGCCGCGGCGGCGGGGGCGTGGCGCGGGCTGCGCGCCGTGGGTGCGGCCCTCGACGCGCACGACGCGGGCCTGGCGACCACGGCGGTCGCGCTCGACACGTGGCACGACCGGCAGCCGCGCTGCCCCCGCTGCGGGGCCGCGACCCGGGTCGCGCAGGCGGGCTGGTCGCGGGTGTGCGTGCAGGACGGGTCGGAGCACTACCCGCGCACCGACCCGGCGGTGATCATGGCGGTCGTCGACGACGCGGACCGCCTGCTGCTCGGGCACGCCGCGACCTGGGCACCGGGCCGGTTCTCCACCCTCGCGGGCTTCGTCGAGGCGGGGGAGTCCGCCGAGCGGGCGGTGCGCCGGGAGGTCCTGGAGGAGGCCGGCGTCCAGGTCGGCGAGGTCGTCTACCGCGGCAGCCAGCCGTGGCCGTTCCCGGGCTCGCTGATGCTCGGGTACCGGGCGCACGCCACGAGCACGGACGTGCGCGTCGACGGCGTGGAGCTGACCGACGCCCGCTGGTTCACCCGGGACGAGCTGGCGCAGGCCGTGCTCGCGGGCGACGTCGTGCTGCCGAGCGGGGCGTCGATCGCCCGGGCGCTGGTCGAGGAGTGGTTCGGCGGGCCGGTCGCGGAGCCGGGCGGCGCCTGACGGCGGTCGAGGCGGGCCCGGCCGCGGTCGGTCGGGCCCGCCGTCGCTCACACGCCCAGGCGAGCCTTGACCTGCGCGAGCGACGGGTTCGTCGCGGCGGTGCCGTCGGGGAAGACCACGGTGGGGACCGTCTGGTTGCCGCCGTTGACGGAGGCCACGTAGTCGGCGGCCTCGGGCTGCTGCTCGATGTCGACGACGTCGTACGCGATGCCCGCCGAGTCGAGCTGCGTGCGCAGCCGGTGGCAGTAGCCGCACCACGTGGTGGAGTACATCGTCACGGTGCCGGCAGGCGGTGCGGTCGTCGTCATCGTCCCTCGTCGTCGCTCGTCGTGGGCCGGTCGCACGCGGCGCCCGGCGGCCCCGGTGGAGGGCCTCCCGGCCGCGTCAACGCGCGCGGGCTGCCGTGTGTTCCGCCCGGGGCACCGCCTGTGGACGGTGCACGGGTGCCGCGGTGCGGCTGCGAGACTGGGCGGCGATGCCCGCCCACGCCTCCGCCGACGCCCTCCTCGACGCCCTCGACCCCGAGCAGCGTCAGGTCGCGAGCACCCTGACCGGGCCCGTCTGCGTGCTCGCGGGCGCCGGGACGGGCAAGACCCGCGCGATCACGCACCGCATCGCCTACGGCGTCCGCACCGGCGTGTACCGCCCGGCGTCGGTGCTGGCGGTGACGTTCACGGCACGTGCCGCGGGGGAGATGCGGGTGCGGCTGCGCGACCTGGGGGTCGCGGGCGTGCAGGCGCGCACCTTCCACGCGGCGGCGCTGCGCCAGCTCGGCCACTTCTGGCCGCGCGTCGTCGGCGGCGCCGCGCCGCGCATCGTCGAGCAGAAGTCGGTGCTGGTGGCCGAGGCGGGGCGGCGCGTGGGGCTGCCCGTGGACCGGGTGGCCGTGCGTGACCTGGCCGGCGAGATCGAGTGGTCGAAGGTCTCGCTCGTCACCGCCGACGACTACCCGGCGGCCGCGGCCGCCGTGATGCGCCCGGCACCGGCGGGGCACGACGCGCACGCGGTGGCCCGGCTCATCACGGCGTACGAGGACGTGAAGACCGAGCGCGGCGTCGTCGACTTCGAGGACGTGCTGCTGCTGCTGGCCGCGATGCTCGGGCAGCGCCCCGAGGTCGCCGAGGAGGTCCGCGGCCAGTACCGCCACTTCGTCGTCGACGAGTACCAGGACGTGAGCCCGCTCCAGCAGCACCTGCTCGAGCAGTGGCTGGGCGGGCGCCGCGAGCTGTGCGTCGTCGGCGACCCCAGCCAGACCATCTACTCGTTCGCGGGGGCGTCCCCGCACCACCTGCTGACGTTCCGCAAGCGGTACCCGGGGGCGGCGCAGGTCAAGCTGGTGCGCGACTACCGCTCGACGCCCCAGGTCGTGGCCCTGGCGAACCGCCTGCTCACGGCGACGCGCCGGCCGGCGGACCCGACGCCGCTGCACCTGGTGGCCCAGCAGCCCGACGGCCCGCGCGTGCGCTGGACGGCCTACGACCACGACGAGGCGGAGGCCGCGGGTGTCGCGGCGCGCGCGGCACGGCTCGTCGCGTCGGGCGTCCGGCCCAGCGAGATCGCCGTGCTGTACCGGACGAACGTGCAGGCCGAGGCCTTCGAGCAGGCGTTCGCGAGCGCCGACGTGGGCTACCAGGTGCGCGGCGGCGAGCGGTTCTTCGCGCGCCGGGACGTGCGGGACGCGCTGGTGCTGCTGCGCGGCGGCGCCCGGTCGGCGGACCCCGGCACGCCCCTGGGGCAGACGGTGCGCGACGTGCTGACGAGCGTCGGCTGGGCGCCGACGCCCCCGGCGTCACGCGGGGCGGCGCGCGAGCGGTGGGACGCGATGCACGCGCTGGTCACGCTCGCGGACGACCTCGCCGCGGCCCGGACGCCGGGCGTCGAGCAGGGCGAGGACGTGCTGGACCTCGGCGCCGGGCGGGCCCTCGTGCCGGCCGACGGGGGTGCGTCGCTCGCGGACCTGGTGGCCGAGCTCGACGAGCGCGCGGCCGCCCAGCACGCGCCCACCGTCGAGGGCGTCACCCTCGCGTCGCTGCACGCGGCGAAGGGCCTGGAGTGGGACGCGGTGTTCCTCGTCGGCCTCTCGGACGGGCTGCTGCCGATCTCGCTGGCGCAGACCGACGCGGCGGTGGCCGAGGAGCGTCGCCTGCTCTACGTGGGGGTGACCCGCGCCCGCCGGCACCTGGAGCTGTCGTACGCCGGGGCCCGCACGCCGGGCTCGCGCGCGTCGCGCCGGCGCACCCCCTTCCTGGACCGGCTGTGGGGGCAGGACGTCGACGAGCGGCGCGGCACGGCGGACGGCGACGTCGACCGCGGGCTCGTGGAGCGGCTGCGCCGCTGGCGCGAGGAGGTGGCGCGCGAGCGCGGCGTCCCGCCGTCGCGCGTGCTGACCGACGGCATGATCACCGACGTCGCGGCGCTGCGTCCGTCGAGCCCGGCCGAGCTGCGGCAGGTGCCCGGGCTGGGGCAGACGCGTCTGGCGGACGTGGGTGCGGCGCTCCTCGCCGTGGTGACCTCCCGGGACGGTGGGGCGGGGTCCGCCGACCAGCCCTGACGTCCGCGATGCGGCAGTCCTCCGGCGATGTCCGGGGCGGTCGGCGGGTCCGCAGAAACTCGTCGAGAACTTTCTCGTAATTCGCTTGTCGCGTTCGCGCGCGGCGTCCTACGGTGAACCCGTCGCTGATCGAGCGGTGCCGTCCTGGGGGACGGTGCCCGAGCCGGAGGGAGGTGTGCACGACATGGAGAGCATCACGATGACCGGCTACGCCGCCGTGACCGCCGTGCGTCTGCGCACCCTCGCGCCCACCGGCACCTCGTTCCAGGGGCGCAGTGTGTCCACCGCCGGCCACGTCGAGCGCTGGACGGGCACCCCGAAGCAGCTCGGCACCGATCTTCCACGCAGGACTCCCTAGGCCTCACCCACTGAGGCGTTCAGGCCGCGGAGTCCTTCTCGGACCCGCGGCCTTTCTCGTTCCTCCGGCACCTCGCCGGCGAGAGGGCACGTCGGTCCGTCACCGACGCACCACAGCTCATCAGCGAGGACACCAGGAGGACATCGTGCAGCTCACGACGCTGCCCGACACCACGACCCCGGGCGCGACCAGCGCCTGGGCCGGCAGCACGGCGACCGAGGACCGTCAGCAGTTCGACCGCATGGTCGCCGACCTCGTGCCGTGCCGGTCGAACGACCCCGAGCTCTGGTTCGCGGAGCGGCAGGCCGAGGTCGAGCGCGCCAAGGCGCTGTGCCGCGGCTGCCCGCTGGTCGAGGGCTGCCTCGCCGGCGCCGTCGAGCGGGCCGAGCCGTGGGGGGTCTGGGGCGGCCAGGTCTTCGTCGGCGGCGTGGTCGTGCCGACGAAGCGGGGCCGGGGCCGTCCGCGCAAGGACGCGGCTGCGGCCTGACGGGACGCCGTCGTGCCCGCCGGACACCCTGCCGCACCTACCGCCACCACGCACCACCAGGCGCCACCGGACGCCGGGCCCCGCGCACGCGGGGCCCGGCGTCCTGCGTCGCGGCTCAGGTCAGGGGCCTGACGGCGCCGGCGGCCCCGGCAGCCGGGAGCACCCGCAGTCCGGGTGGGCCGACCAGTCGCGGACGCGTCCGACGACGTCGGGGAGCGCGATCTGCACGGTCGCACCCGTGAGGGACGGCACGGAGCCGTCGACGTGCACGAGGACCTGCGCGGCCGCGAGGGCGGCGCTCGCACCGGCGACGACGCCGACCTCGCCGCCGCGGCGTCGCACCGCACCGGTGTCGGGGCCGCCCGCGGTGAGGCGGGCCAGGACCGTCGGCCAGGCGGCGTCGACGTCGGCACGGTGCAGGTCGAGGCAGTGCAGGCACGGGTCGACGCCGGGGCGCACGAACGGGCCGACGGTGGTGTCCGCGGCCCGCACCACCACCGACAGGTGCGCGAGCCCGTGCGCCATCAGCAGCGTGGCCCGCGCCGGGTCGGCCGCGTCGTGCTCGACGACCACCACGACGTCGGGCGCGGCGTCGACGTCGACGCGCACGCCCGGTGCGGCGTCCTGGAGGACCCGCCGCGCGGCCGTCGCGCGCGGCACACCCACGTCGGCCCAGCGGTGCGCCCCGCCCGCCACGTCGACCGAGCCGACGGGGGAGTCGTCGTCGAGCAGGAGCGTGCCGACGCCGGCCGTCGCCAGGTGCGTCGCCACGGCCATCCCGGTGGCGCCGAGCCCGACCACCCCCACGACGGCCCGCGACCGTGCCAGCACCTGCCGCTCGCCGTCCCCGTCCGCGGTGAGCAGCGACCACGCGTCGGCGTCCGCGGACGCCGGGCCGTGCACCGTGGTGCCCGGCTCCGGGTCGGGCCGGGTCAGGCCCGCCGCCGCGAGGTCGGCCACGGTCTGCCGCACCCGGGCCGCCCGTGCGCCGGCGCCGCGGGCGAGTGCGTCGAGGTCGGTCCCCGGCCCGACCCCGCACCACAGCCGCACCTCGTCCGGGTCGAGCCCGTCGACGCGGACCGCCCAGCGGGGGTCGAGGCCGACCTGCACCTCGTCCGCACCGCGGGTCAGCACCTGCACACCCGGCCGCAGCCGTACCGTCCTCGTCCGCACGGCGGGCACTGTCGCAGGTCGGCGCAGGTCTCGTCGCCCGCCGTCCACAGCGCCCGCCCGCCCGCAGCCCTCGCCGCCGGCCCGTGCACGGCCGTCGTGCGCCGCGCCGGGCGGGGTCGCCACCGCCGTCGGCGGTCGGCGCTAGCGTGCAGGGGTGCCGGTCCCCGAGGAGCCGCCCCGCACGGGCGCGCACGCGCGCGGCCCGGACGCGCCGGTCGAGGTCCGCCGGTCGCGGCGCCGGTCCCGCACGGTCAGCGCGTGGCGGGAGGGCGACGTCACCGTCGTCGCGATCCCCGCGGGGTTCACCCGCAGCCAGGAGCGCGAGTGGGTGGGGCGCATGGTCGCCCGGCTCGCGGCCCAGGAGGGCCGGCGTCGCCCGTCCGACGCCCAGCTCGCGTCCCGGGCGACGGACCTGTCACGGCGGTACCTGGGCGGACGGGCCGTCCCGACGAGCGTGCGCTGGTCGAGCAACCAGGGACGTCGCTGGGGGTCGTGCACGCCCACCGACGGCACGATCCGCATCTCGGACCGCGTACGGGGCATGCCCCGCTGGGTCCTGGACTACGTGCTGCTGCACGAGCTCGTGCACCTGCTCGTCCCCGGCCACGGCCCCGACTTCTGGGCCGAGCTGGCCACGTACCCGCACACCGGGCGCGCCCGCGGCTTCCTCGAGGGGTACGGCTACGCCCAGGACCGCGGGGCACGCCCGTCGCCGGACGGCGCCGACGAGCCGCCGGGCGACGACGAGGACGACGTCGACGCCTGACGGCGTGCGAGGGCCGCTGCCCGGCGCGCCCGGGCATCGGCCGCGTCAGGACGGCGCGGACCCGTCCTCGTCGCCGAGGATCTCCGCGAGCGCACGGTCCAGGTCCGCCGAGCCCTCCACGGCGGCCGCCCGACGCGCGTCGTAGCCGGCGGGGTCGTCGAGGTCCTCGGCGGCGGGCACCAGGTCGGGGTGCGCCCACACCGCGTCCCGGCCGTCGACGCCGCGCGTGGTGGTCAGGTGCGCCCACACGGCGGCCGCGTCGCGCAGGCGCCGGGGCCGCAGCTCCAGGCCCACGAGGCTCGCGAACGTCTGCTCGGCGGGTCCGCCCGCGGCACGCCGGCGCCGCACCATCTCCTGCAGCGGGACGGCGTGCGGCAGGTGCGGCAGCGCGGCCCGGGTCGCGACCTCGTCGACCCAGCCCTCGACGAGCGCGAGCGCCGTCTCCAGCCGGTCGAGGGCCGCCTGCTGCTCGGGCGTGGTCTGCGGGGCGAAGACGCCGCCGGACAGCGCCTGCTGCAGCGCCGCCTGGTCGGTGGGGTCGATCGCGCCGACGGCCTCCTCGAGCTGGTCGACGTCCACGGTGATGCCCCGGGCGTACTGCTCGACGGCGTCGAGCAGGTGCGCGCGCACCCAGGGCACGTGCGCGAACAGGCGGGTCGCGGCGACCTCGCGCAGCGCGAGGTACAGCCGGACCTCCTCGGGCGGGGCGTCCAGGCCCTCGGCGAACGCGTCGACGTTGCCGGCGAGCAGCGCCGGTGCCGGCCTCTCCAGCAGCGGCAGGCCGATGTCCGTCGTGCCGAAGACCTCGCGGGCGAGCGTCCCGGCGGCCTGCCCGACCTGCAGGCCGAAGACCGCCGAGCCGAGCCCGCGCAGCAGGCGCTGCGGGTCGCCGAGGGGCGACCCGCCCGGCCCGTCGGGCAGCGCGCCCAGCAGGCCGTCCTCGCCGGCGGCGCGGCCGAGGGCCTGGGCGAGGGCGGTCGACAACGACGACGCGACCGGCTCGGTCAGGGTGCGCCACGTCGGCAGGGTCGCCTCGACCCACTCGGCGCGGCTCCACGCGTGCGGGGTCCCGCCCGACGGGGGCAGCGACGTCGCCGCGTCCAGCCACAGCTCGGCCACGGACAGCGCGTCGAGGACCTCGCGGCGGCGCGCCGGCGACAGCGACGGGTCGCCGCCCTGCGCGGCCTGCTGGCGGGCCAGGTCGTGCGCCATCTGCCAGTTCACCGGCTCGTCGCCCGACGCGGCGAACATGCGCTGCACCTGCGAGACCACCTGGGCCAGCAGCGCGGGGTCCGACGGCAGGCCCGAGGCGGCGGCCATCGCCGCGGGGTCCATGCCGCGCTCGCGCATCTCTCGGATCGCGTCGTCCGCGGCGGGGCCGAGCACGGCGCGCAGCATCTCCTCCCACGGCTGCGGGCCGTCCTGGTGCGGGCCGCTCGGGGCGGGGACGTCGGGGCTCATGCGGGGCCTCCCGGGATCGGTGACGGCTGCGGACCTCACGGTAACCAGCCGCCGTGGGCCGCACCCCTGCGCGGGCCGCCCGGTTCGCTCACGGCGCAGCGACCCGCCGGTGCGCACGGACCGCCCAGCCGGGTGGGGGATGATCGGGGGGTGCTCGACGACCACACCCAGGACGGACCCGTGCCGGACCCCGCCGCGTCGCAGGCCGACCCGCCCGAGGAGGCCCCCCGGGTGACGCCGCGCGCGGTGATCCTCTCGCTGGGCATGCTCGTGACGTCCGCCCTGGCTGCAGTCCTGGTCGTGGTCCCCGCCCCGTACGCGGTGACGAGTCCCGGCCCCACGCGCGACGTCCTCGGCGAGGTCGACGGCACGCCCCTGATCGCGGTCGAGGGCGCGACCACGTACCCGTCGACGGGCGAGCTGCGGCTGACCACGATCAGCAGCACGGGCGGCCCCGGCTACCCGTCCAGCGTGCTGGACACGCTGCGCGGCTGGGTGTCGTCGTCGAGCGTCGTGCTGCCCCGCGAGCAGGTGTACCCGCCGGCGACCACGCAGGACGAGATCGACGAGACCAACACCGAGGAGATGGTGTCCTCGCAGGAGAACGCCACGGTCGCGGCCCTGACCGAGCTCGGCTACGAGGTCCCCGCGACGCTCGTGGTCGCCGGGACGGTCGAGGGCTCGGGTGCGGAGGGTCTGCTGGAGGAGGCGGACGTCCTCACGCAGATGGACGGCGTGGACCTGCCCGACTACCAGACGCTCATCGGGGCGCTCGCGGACGTGACGCCCGGCGACACGGTGACGTTGACGGTGCAGCGCGAGGGGCAGGCGCGCGACGTCGACGTGGTGACGGGCGAGCGGGAGGACGGCGGCGCGCAGATCGGCGTGTTCATCGACCCGCAGTTCGACCTGCCGGTGGACGTGACGATCAACATCGACGGGATCGGCGGTCCCAGCGCGGGCACGATGTTCGCCCTCGGGATCGTCGACGTGCTCACCCCGGAGGACGAGGCGGGCGGCGAGGTGATCGCGGGCACGGGGACGATGGACGTGTCCGGGGCCGTGGGTCCGATCGGCGGGATCCGGCAGAAGCTCGTGGGCGCGCAGCGCGACGGGGCGGAGTGGTTCCTCGCGCCGGCGGACAACTGCGCCGAGGTCGTCGACCACGTGCCCGACGGCCTGCGGGTGGTCAGCGTGTCGACGCTGCACGAGGCCCGCGAGGCCGTCGTCGCGATCGGCGCGGGGACGGCGGACGACCTGCCGACCTGCACCGCCGGCTGACCTGCACCGCTGACCGGCCTGTGCCGCTGACCGGTCCGCACGGCCCGCCGACCTGCAGCGCCGGCCGGGACGTGGCCCGACGGCTGCCCGGGACGGGGCTCAGTCGAGCGTCGCGCGGACGGCCGCGACCAGGCCCGGGACGAGGTCGGCGCCCTGCGCGACCGCGTCGTCGGCGTCGTGCGCCCGCGTGCGCAGCGCGCACCAGGTCGCACCCGTGCGCAGCACCCCCACCGCCAGGCGGACGTCCTGCCGCTGCGGGTGCGTGAGGAGCTGCTCGAGCGCTTCGGCGGGGTCGGCGGGCAGCGCCTCCTCGGCCTCGGGGGGCAGCACGACGCGCTCGACGGTGACGGCGACCCCGTCGACGGCGTCGGGCCACGACAGCGCGGCGAGGAGCTGCTCGAGGTCCTCGGCGGCCGGCAGCCCCTCCTGCTCGACGGAGGTCAGGTGCCAGTCGTCGGCGCGTGCGGCCGCGAGCACGTCGGGCGTCAGCTGGTCGGCCAGGCCGGGCTCGGCGGCGAGCGCCGCCTGCGTGCGCACGAGCGCGAAGACCCGGACGGGTGCGTCCCAGCCGGCGGCGGCCACGTGGTGCTCGACCTCGCGGACCGCGTCGGCGAGGGCGTGGCCGGCGCGGGCCTGCGGGGTGCGGGCGGGGGAGGGCTGGTCGGGTGCGGTGCTGCTCACGGGCCCATCGTCGCACCGTGTGGGAACCTGAGGCCCACGCTGTGCGTTCCACCGCACGACATCCCCAGGCCCGACCCGCCCCGACGACGAGGACCTCTGCACCGTGACCTCCGCCTCACCCCCCCGCCCCCGCCCGGTCGCCGGCCGGCGTCGTGGCGTGCTCGTGCCCACGCTCGTCACGCTCGGCGTGATCGTGGTCGCCGTGCTCGTCCTCGCGCAGGTCTGGACCGAGGTCATGTGGTTCGACCAGCTCGGCTTCGTCGAGGTCCTGCGCACCGAGTGGGCGACCCGCGGCCTGCTGTTCGTCGCGGGCTTCGCGCTCATGGCCGGCGCCGTCGGCTTCAGCCTGAGCTTCGCCTACCGCTCCCGCCCGGTGTACGCGCCGACGACGCAGGAGCAGGCCAGCCTCGACCAGTACCGCGAGGCCATCGAGCCGCTGCGCCGTCTGGTGCTGATCGTCGGCCCGGTGGTCCTCGGGCTGTTCGCCGGCGGTGCCGCGTCGCAGCAGTGGACGACGGTGCAGCTGTGGATCCACGGCGGCCAGGTCGGCGAGGTCGACCCCGAGTACGGCATGGACCTCGGCTTCTTCCTGTTCACGCTGCCCGGCCTGCGGTTCGTGGTGTCGTTCCTCATGGCGGTGACGGTGCTGTCGGCCATCACGGCGGTCGCGACGCACTACCTGTACGGCGGGGTGCGGATCGGCGGCGGCTCGGGCACGCCGCGGACCACGCGGGCCGCGCGGGTGCACCTGTCGGTGCTCGGTGCGGCCGTGCTGGTGCTCATGGCGGCAAACTACTGGCTCGACCGGTACTCGATCCTCACCAAGCAGCAGAGCGGGGACAACCGCTGGCAGGGTGCCGGGTTCACCGACATCAACGCGGTCGTCCCGTCCCGGGCGATCCTCGCGGTCGCCGCGCTGGTCGTCGCCGGCGCGTTCGTCGCGACCGCGATCACGGGCAACTGGCGGCTCCCGGCCATCGGCGTGGGCCTCATGGTCGTGGCGGCGATCGTCGTCGGCGGCGTGTACCCCGCGATCGTGCAGCGCTTCCAGGTGCAGCCGAACCAGCAGGACGCCGAGAGCGACTACATCCAGCGCAACATCGACGCGACCCTGGCGGCGTACGACCTCGAGGACGTGCAGGTCGAGGAGTACGACGCGTCGGTGACCGCGGAGCCGGGCGCGCTGCGCGAGGACGCCGAGACGACGGCGTCGATCCGTCTGCTCGACCCGACGATCGTGTCGCCGTCGTTCAAGCAGCTGCAGCAGATCCGTGGCTTCTACGACTTCCCGGAGTCGCTGTCGGTCGACCGGTACGAGATCGACGGCGAGAGCCGCGACACCGTCATCGCCGTCCGCGAGCTCGACCTCGCGGGCCTGAACGACGCCCAGCGCAACTGGACGAACGACACCACGGTGTACACGCACGGGTTCGGGGTGGTGGCCGCGTACGGCAACACCCGCGGTGCCCGGGGTGCGCCCGAGTTCTGGGAGGGCGGCATCCCGTCCACCGGTGAGATGGGCGACTACGAGCCGCGCATCTACTTCGGCCAGTCGTCGCCGGAGTACTCGATCGTCGGCGGGCCCGAGGGGACCGACGGCTGGGAGTTCGACTACCCGGACGACGAGACCGGCACGGGCTCGGTGCCGTACCGGTTCCCGACGCAGGACGTCAGCGCGGGCCCGGAGATCGACGACCCCTTCAGCAAGCTGCTGTACGCCCTGAAGTTCGGCGACGAGCAGATCCTCTTCTCCGACCGGGTGACGCCCGACTCGCAGATCCTCTACGACCGTGACCCGCGCGAGCGCGTGGCCAAGATCGCGCCGTACCTCGACCTCGACGGGCGCGTGTACCCGGCGGTCGTCGACGGGCGGGTCAAGTGGGTCATCGACGGCTACACCACGTCCGACCAGTACCCGTACGCCGCGCTGCGTTCGCTGGAGGAGGCGACGACCGACTCGCTCACGGAGACGTCGGCGACGGTGCAGACCCTGCTGCCCAAGCAGGTGAACTACATCCGCAACTCCGTGAAGGCCACGGTCGACGCCTACGACGGGTCCGTGGACCTGTACGCGTGGGACACGCAGGACCCGGTCCTCGCGGCCTGGCAGGAGGTCTTCCCGACCTCGCTGCAGCCGATGAGCGACATCAGCGGCGAGCTCATGAGCCACCTGCGGTACCCGGAGGACCTGTTCAAGGTCCAGCGCAACCTGCTGAACCAGTACCACGTCACCGACGCGGCGCAGTTCTTCTCGGGCAACGACTTCTGGGCCAACCCGTACGACCCGACGGTCACGAGCACCGAGGTCCCGCAGCCGCCGTACTACCTGACGCTGCAGATGCCCGGGGCCGACGAGGCCCGGTTCTCGTTGATGTCGACGTTCATCCCGTCCGGGGCGAACGCGCGCAACGTGCTCACCGGCTACCTGGCGGTGGACGCGGAGGCGGGCAACACCCCGGGCGAGGTGTCGGAGAGCTACGGCACGCTGCGGCTGCTGGAGCTCTCGCGCGACTCCACGGTGCCCGGCCCGGGGCAGGCGGCGTCGAACTTCACCGCCGACCCGACGGTGTCGAACGAGCTGAACATCCTGGCGCGCGGCGACTCCCTGGTGCGGCGCGGCAACCTGCTGACGCTGCCCGTGGGCGGCGGCCTGCTGTACGTGCAGCCGGTGTACGTGCAGGCGTCCAGCGGCACCACGTACCCGCTGCTGCAGCGCGTGCTCGTGTCGTTCGGCGACGAGATCGGCTTCGCCGAGACCCTCGACGGCGCGCTCGACCAGGTGTTCGGCGGTGACTCCGGTGCGGAGGCCGGCGACGCGGGCACCGAGGGCGAGTCCGAGGCGCCGCCGACCGAGGAGCCCACGGACGGCGCGACGGCGGAGCCGACGGCCGAGCCCACGGCGGAGCCGACGGACGAGCCCGCCCCGGGCTCGGGCGTCGTGACCGACGCGCGAACGGCGCTCGACGAGGCCCTCGCCGACGCCCAGCAGGCGATCGAGGAGGGGCAGGCCGCGCTGGCCGACGGCGACTTCGCCGCGTACGGCGAGGCGCAGGACCGGCTCGACGCGGCCATCGCGGAGGCCCTGGCCGCCGAGGCCCGGCTCGACGACTGACCCGCACGCGACGACGCCCGCCCCGGTCCACCGGGGCGGGCGTCGTCGTGTCCGCCCGTCGCTGATGCCCGGCAGACCCGCCCCGAGAGGGGCCGACCGGGGAAGCCCGGCAGGGCGCCCCTGCCGGGCGCACCCCCGTCATCGAGGCCTACCCCGCGAGGGCGTCGACCAGCGGCACGGGTGCGGGCAGGTCGGCACGGGCGTCGTGGGGGTGGGCCGGGGCGGCGTCGACGATCGCGTGCACGAGCGGGTGCCACGGCCGCTGCGTCGGGCCGGTGAGCACGAGCGTCCGCACCGCCTGCGGCACGAGGGGCCGCATGACGACCTCCGCGGGCAGCATGGCCTGCCCCAGGCTCGGCATGAGCGAGACCCCGATGCCCTCGGCGACCATGCGGATGACGGTGCCGAGCTCGCGCACGTGCTGCGCCGGCGCCCAGGGCAGGCCCGCGGCCGCGTGGATCCGCGCGATCTGCGGCTCGCACCCGCTGGGGGAGGACAGGATGCCGTCGTCCTGCAGGTCGGCGAGGTCGACGAGCGGCTCGCCGGCCAACGGGTGGTCGCGGCGCAGCAGCGCCCGGAAGTCGTCGCGCGCGACCACCAGCGCCCCGGTGGGCAGCGGGTCGGGGTCCACGAGGACCGCCGCGTCGACCACGCCGTTGGCGAGCCACTGCGGCAGCTCCTCGTCGTCGCCCTCGAACACGCGCACCTGCACGTCGGGCAGCTGCTGGGCCCAGTGGTGCAGGAGCTGCGGCAGCAGGCCCTGGCAGACGGTGGGCACGGCCCCCAGCCGCACGGTGCCGGCCACGCGGCCGGCGGCGGTCTCGGCGACGAAGGCGTCCGTGGAGGCGAGCGCGGCCCGGGCGTGCGGCAGCACCCGTGCGCCGAGCGCGGTCGGCCGGGCGGGCGACTCCCGCTCGACGAGCCGCCCGCCGGCCTCCCGCTCGAGCGCCGCCACGGCGTGCGAGACGGCCGACTGGCTCACGTGCAGGGCCGCTGCGGCGTCGGTGAAGGTGCCGCGGTCGACGACCGCGACGAGGATCCGCAGCTGGGCGAGGGTGGGCATGAGCAGAACTTATCCGGTCATGAGAAGGATTCGTTTGATTCATGCCGGCGCCAGGGTGCACCGTGGGCCCATGCCGACCTCGGAGCGCCGCACGTGGGCGTACTTCCTCGCCGCCGCCCTCGTCTGGGGCGCGTCGTTCCTCTTCATGAAGGTCGGCCTCGAGGGGCTCTCGCCGACGCAGGTCGCCACGGCACGCGTCGTGCTCGGTGCCGTCGCGCTCGCGGTCGTCATGGCCGTCCAGCGGCGGGCGTGGCCGCGGGACCGCCGCACGTGGGGCCACCTGGCGGTGCTGGGCGTGGTGCTGTGCGTGCTGCCGTTCCTCGCGTTCTCGTGGGCCGGTCAGCACCTGGCCTCCGGGCTGTCGAGCATCCTCAACGCCACGACGCCGCTGATGACCGCCCTGGCCGCGGGCCTGCTGCTGCCCACGGAGCGGCTCGCCGCCCGCCAGCGCCTGGGCCTGCTCGTCGGCGGCGTCGGCGTGGTCGTCATCGTGGGCCCGTGGACGTACCTGGGCGAGGGCGCGCTCGCGGCACCCCTGCCCGCGGTGCTGGCCTGCCTCGGGGCGACGGCCTGCTACGGCGTGGGCCTGACGTACCTGCGCCGCTTCGTCGGCCCGCTCGGGCTGTCGGCGGAGACCATCGCCGCCGGTCAGGTGACCGTCGCGGCCGTGGTCATGCTGCTCGCCGCACCCGTGGTCGCCCGGGGCCCGGTGGACCTCGACTGGGCCGTCGTCGGCTCGATGATCGCGCTCGGCGCGCTCGGCACCGGGGCGGCCTACGTGTGGAACACCCGGGTCGTCCAGGCCTGGGGCGCGCAGCGCGCGTCGACGGTGACCTACCTCACGCCGGCGGTCGGCGTGGTGCTCGGGATGCTCGTCCTGGGCGAGCGGCTGCACTGGTACGAGCCCGTCGGGGGAGTGCTCGTGGTGCTCGGGATCCTGGTCGCGCAGCAGGTGAGGGGCTCGAACAGGCCGATCGCGCCGATCCCTGCCGACGTCGCGCCCGCCGTCGACGCACCGCCCGTCGCCCCGCTCGGCGCCCGCGCGCAGGCCTCCGACCTCGATTTGGACACCAGGAGCAACTGACGTAGAGTTCTATTCACCGACGCGGGGTGGAGCAGCTCGGTAGCTCGCTGGGCTCATAACCCAGAGGTCGCAGGTTCAAATCCTGCCCCCGCTACAAGATGACGAAGGCCCGGACCACCAGGTCCGGGCCTTCGTCGTTGTCGTGCCTCGCGCGGGCCCCGCGCCCGTCGGGCGTGCCGTCGACGTCGGACGGCGACTACCCGCGGACCGCGGCGTCGAGGAGGGTCGTCGCGGCGTCGCGGGCCTCCGCGGCGGGCTCGGTGGTGCCGGTGAAGGCCGCGGTGGTCTGGGCGCCCTCGACGAGGAGGGCGATCTGCGCGCCGAGGCGGGCGTCGCCGCCGGCCTCGACGGTCAGGTCCTGCAGGTAGGCGCGGAACGCGAGCTTGTGGGCACGGGCGGCCTCGGCGACGGCGGGGGACTGGGCGCCCATCTCGCCGAAGGTGTTGATGAACCCGCAGCCGCGGAAGTCGTCGCCGGCGAACCAGTCCTCAAGGAAGTCGAAGACCGACAGCAGCCGCTCGCGCGGGGTGGTGGCGCGGGCGGCCGCGCGGGCGACGCCCTCCTCCCAGAAGGCGTGCCGCGCGTCGAGCACGGCCAGCACGAGCTGCTCCTTGCCGGGGAACTCCTGGTAGAGGCGCTTGAGCGAGACGCCCGCGGCCCCGCGGACCTCGTCCATGCCGACGGCCGCCACGCCCCGGGCGTAGAAGAGCGCGTCGGCGGCCTCGAGCACGCGTGCGCGCGGGTCGGCTGCTGCGTCCGTCATGGTCGTCGTCCCTTCGTCCGGCGTCGGCGTGGACATCTCCCTGACGCCACCCCCTTGCAGGGAGAACCAACGTTCTCTACTGTAGTCGACATCGGCAGAGAACGATCGTTCTCCGCCTCGTCGGGAGAGGACCAGGACCATGGGACGCATCACGGTCGGCACGGAGAACTCGGTCGACATCGAGCTGCACTACACGGACCGCGGGACCGGCGCGCCGGTGCTGCTCATCCACGGGTTCCCGCTGGACGGCAGCTCGTGGGAGGCGCAGGAGGCCGCGCTGCTCGACGCCGGCTACCGCGTGATCACGTACGACCGCCGCGGGTTCGGGCAGTCGAGCCAGCCGTCGGTCGGGTACGACTACGACACCTTCGCGGCCGACCTGAACACGGTCCTCGAGACGCTCGACCTGCGCGACGTCACGCTGGTCGGCTTCTCGATGGGCACCGGTGAGGTCGCGCGGTACCTGTCCACGTACGGATCGGCGCGCATCGCCAAGGCCGCGTTCCTCGCCTCGCTGGAGCCGTACCTGGCGATCACCGACGACAACCCCGAGGGCGCGGCGCCGCCCGCGTTCTTCCAGGGCGTCGCCGACACCGTGCGCGCCGACCGGTACGCCTACTTCACCGGCTTCTACCAGGACTTCTTCAACCTCGACGAGACGCTCGGGCAGCGGATCAGCGAGGAGGCCGTCCGGCACGCGTGGGACCTCGCGTCGCGGTCCGGCGCGGTCGCGTCGGCGGCGGCCCCGCTGACCTGGCCGACCGACTTCCGGGCCGACATCGCGGCCGTCGACGTGCCGGCGCTCATCCTGCACGGCACCGCCGACCGCATCCTGCCGATCGACGCCACCGGCCGGCGCTTCGCCCAGGCGCTCCCGGGCGCCCGGTACGTCGAGGTCGAGGGCGCCCCGCACGGGCTGCTCACCACCCACGCGGCCGAGGTCAACGAGGCCCTGCTGTCGTTCCTCGCGGGCTGACGTCCGCCGGTCGCGGCCTCGCCGTGACGTGAGCTCGCAGGTCACGGCCCCGCCGGGGGTGCTCCGGCGGGGCCGTGCGCCGTCCTGTGGGTGGGCAGCCGTACGGTCGGGCGTCGGCCCGGCCGGGCCGGCCCCGCGGGGCGGTGGCCCCGCCCTGCGAGAGCGAGCGTGCTGCCGTGCCCGACGTGACGAGGATCCCGACCCCCCACAGCTACTCCGCCGCGGTGGCGGCCGGCGACCTCGTCTTCCTGGGCCTGCACCGCGGGTCCGGCGCGACGTTCGACGAGCAGCTGCACGACGCGGTCCGGCAGGTCGCCGCGACCCTGGAGCAGTGCGGCGCGCACCTGCACGACCTGGTGAAGGTGCAGGTCTGGCTTGCCGACATCGCGGACCTGCCGGCCATGGAGCACGCCTTCGTCGAGCACTTCCCGGCCGACGGCTTCCCCGCGCGCATGACGGCGACGACGCAGTTCTGGGACGAGGACTGCCGCGTGATGCTCGAGGGCGTCGCCCACCGCGGCGCAGGCCGCCCCTGAGGTCGCGGTGCGCGGCCGGTCAGTCGGCTGCGGGCAGCGTCCTGGTCAGGAAGGCGCGGACGTCGGCGACCTCCGCGGCGTGCACGCCGTGCGCGAGGCCGTCGTACACCCGGGCCTCCAGGGTGGTGTGCGCGGACAGCCACTCCTGCGTGCGGGCGACCGCGTGCTCCGCGATCACGCGGTCCTCGGCGCCGCGGCCCCAGAACGCGGGCGGGCGGATGGCGGCGAGCGTGGCGTCCGCCGGCTGCGGGGCCCCGAGGACGAAGCCGCCCAGCACGACCGTCGCCGCGACGCGCTCCGGGCGGGTGCGCAGCAGCTGGGTGGCCATGAGCCCACCCTGCGAGAACCCCACGGGCACCACCGTCGCGTCCGGCCCCAGCTCCGCGTCGACCCACGCCCAGACGGCGGCCGTCGCCTGCTCGACGGGAGCGGCGTCGGGGGAGCCGGGCGTCGTGATCGTGAACCAGGCGTGACCGCCGTGCGGGAGGGCGAGCGGGGCGCGCAGCGACGCCCACGGCAGGTCGGTCACGGCCGGCCCGAGTCCGGCGAGGTCGCCCTCGTGCGAGCCGTAGCCGTGCAGCAGCAGGACGGTGGGGGATCCGGTGCGGGCCGGCGGCGCCGAGCGCAGGGCGGTGAGCGTGCTCATCGGGCGAGGAGCTCCTCGGTGGAGGTGCCGGGCACGGACACCGTGACCTGGGTGCCCCACGGGTCGTGGACCACGAGCGAGCGGCCGTCGTCGGAGAACGGCAGCGCCGCCGCGCGCAGGCGCGCTGCCAGGGCGGTGACGTCGTCCCGCGTCGGCACCGTCACGGCGACGTCGCCGAGCCCGAGGCTGGCGGCGCGGGGCCCGGCGCCGCCCGAGTTCCACGTGTTCATGGCCAGGTGGTGGTGGTACCCGCCGGCCGAGGCGAACAGCGCCCCCGGGTACTCGGTGAGGGTGGCCTCGAAGCCGAGGGTGTCGACGTAGAACGCGCGGGCGACGGCGAGGTCGCCGACCTGCAGGTGCACGTGGCCGACGCGGCCCGCGAGCGCCGGTCCGGCCTCGACGGCGTCGTCGGTCAGGTGGGAGCGCAGGTAGGCGTTCGGGTCGAGCCACGCGGTGCGCATGAGGATCTGCCCGCGCTCGATCTGCCACTGCTCGCGGGGGCGGTCGGTGTAGAGCTCGACGCCGTTGCCCTCGGGGTCGGTGAAGTAGAACGCCTCGGACACGCCGTGGTCGCTGGAGCCGACGAACGAGCCGCGCTGGTCCTGGGCGGCACGCAGCACGGTCGCGGCCAGGCTCGGGGCGTCGTCGAAGAGGAACGCGGTGTGGAACAGGCCCGCCTGGCGGGGGTCGACGCCCGGCAGGTCCGGGGTGTGCACGAGGCGGACCATCGGCGTGGTCCCGCGGCCGAGCACGCGGTGGACCTCGCGCCCGCGGGTGCGCTCCTCGAGCGGCTCGAGCGCGAAGGCGGCGGCGTAGTAGCCGGACATGCGCTCGAGGTCGCCGACGCGCAGGGTGACGGCGTCCATGGACGTGGCGGGGTGCAGGACGCGCTCGTCGACCGCGGGTGCGGCGGGGGTGGTGGTCACGACGGCCTCCGAGGCTCGGACGGGAACTGGGTAGTTGAACGTGCAACTACCACGGTACGCCGGATGTTCCCGCCCCGACAAGCCGCGGCGCTACGGCAGGCGGGACGGCAGGCGCCGGACGGCGTCGCCCGCGCGGGCCACGTCCAGCGGCACCGGGCTGACCAGGGTGGCGGGCCCGGCGTGCAGCACGCCGCTGGTCAGCGGGCGGCAGCGCACCCCGCCGCGCCCCCGCAGCGCCGCGTGCGCCCCCGGGGCCAGCACGCGGTCCATCCAGGCGCACGGGTGGGCCGGGCGGCCGGCGCGCAGGCTGACGGCGTCCCCGCCGGACTCCAGCACGAGCTCCTCGCCCAGCAGGGGTGCGAGCTCGGCGCCCCGCAGCACGACGTTGCGGCGCGCGAGCAGCGGGTCGAACGCGCCGACGCCCAGCTCCGCCGCCACCGCCTCGAGGGCCTCCGCGGCGATCAGCGTCACCGCGGCGTCCATGTGCGCCGCCCTGCCGAAGAACCGGTCGCCCACCAGGCCCATGCCGGCGACGACCTCGGCCCGCGGGGCGTCGTGCGTCACCACGTCCGCCGCCCCGTCGCGCGGGCGGCCGAAGTACGCGTGCTCGGGGGAGACCAGCAGGTGCTCGATCCGGACCTCGTACCGGTACGTGGCGCTCATGCGCCGAGCATCGACGCACCGGGCCGCCGGCACCACCCGTCGCCGGGTCCGCCGCCGCCCGCGCGGCGCACACGTGTGGACGTCGGCCGTCGCGCCGCGTCCGCGCGGCCTACCCTTGCCCCTGGTGGTCGGGCGCATCGGGCGACCCGGCACCCGCGGCACGGACGAAGGTGGCACATGGCAGGCGGTCTCGCGGCGCTCCTGGACGACATCGCGGTGTTCGCGAAGCTCGCGGCGGCCTCGGTCGACGACGTCGGTGCGGCCGCCGGGCGGGCCAGCGTCAAGGCGGCCGGCGTGGTCATCGACGACACCGCCGTCACCCCGCGGTACGTGCACGGGTTCACCGCCGACCGCGAGCTGCCCGTGGTCTGGCGCATCGCCCGCGGCTCGCTGCGCAACAAGCTGCTCTTCATCCTCCCGGCCGCGCTGCTGCTCAGCCAGTTCGTGCCGTGGCTGCTCACCCCGATCCTCATGGTCGGCGGCACGTACCTCGCGTTCGAGGGCGCCGAGAAGCTGTGGGAGGCGGTCAGCGGCGGCCACGGGAAGGCCGAGCAGGAGCTCCCCGCCGCCGCGCAGGGCCCCGAGACCGAGCAGAAGATGGTCACGAGCGCGATCCGCACCGACTTCATCCTGTCGGCCGAGATCATGGTCATCGCGCTCAACGAGGTCGCCGACGAGCCGTTCCTGTCGCGCACGCTCATCCTCGTGGTCGTCGCGCTCGCGATCACCGCGCTCGTCTACGGCGTCGTGGCCCTCATCGTGAAGATGGACGACATCGGCCTGCGCCTCGCGCAGACCCGCAACGGTGCCGTGGCCTCGGCGGGCCGCGGCCTGGTCACCGCCATGCCGAAGGTGCTCAGCGTGCTCTCGACCGTCGGGATCGTCGCGATGCTGTGGGTCGGCGGGCACATCCTGCTCGTCGGCGTCGACGAGCTCGGCTGGCACGCACCCTACGAGCTCGTGCACCACCTCGAGGAGGCCGTGCACGGCGTCGCGGGCGTCGGCGGCTTCCTGTCCTGGCTCGTGGGCACCGCGGCGTCGGCGCTCGTCGGCGTCCTGGTCGGCGCCGTCGTCGTGCTGGTCGTGCACCAGGTCCACCGCCTGCGGCACCGGACGGCCCACTGACGCACCGGGCGGCCCACTGACGCACCGGGCGGCCCACTGACGCCCGCGCCCCGTCGGGGCTGCCGGTGCCGGCCGGGCGGGTGAAACGCGCCCCCGGGGTGCAGCCCGTCGCCCGTTCGTCCTCGCCCCGGCCGTGACGCCGCTAGCGTGCGACCGGGGCGCGCGCCGTGCGCGCCCGAGTCCTTGGGGGGACCGTGGTGGAGCACCGTTCGCGCGCCTGGCTGACGCCGGCGCTGGCCGTCGTCCTCGTCCTCGTCGGGCTCGTGCCCGCCGGTGCCGCCCACGCGGAGGAGCCGGACGTCGACCCGCCCGTCGTGACGCTGGTCGACGTCGCACCCGCCGTCGTCGACGTCACCGACGGGCCCGGCACGGTCGAGGTCACGCTGGAGGTCGCCGACGCCTCGGGCGTCGCCGGACCGGTGCAGGTCGGGCTGGCCGGCCCCGCGCAGGACGCGGCGCTCGGCCCCGCGGACGCGGTCCTGACCTCCGGGTCCGCGACGGACGGGACCCACGTCGCCGAGGTCGTCGTGCCGCAGGACGCCGAGGCCGGCTCGTGGGACGTGGTCGTCGCCGTCGCCGACGTGCACGGCAACGCCCTGCCCGCCGCGACCGTCGGCACGGTCGAGGTGGTGCGCGTCGTACCCGACCTGCAGGCTCCGGTGCTGTCCCGCCCGGTGGTCGTCGCGTCGGCCGGGGGCGACCTGCGCCCCGGCCCGGTCACCGTGACGGCGTCGTTCGACCTCCACGACCCGGCCGGGGTCGACGTGCCCACGGTGCGGCTCGCACCCGCGACGGGCGCACCTGTCGAGGTGCAGGCGACGCTGACCACCGGCGACGTCCAGGGCGGGACGTGGACGGCCGCCCTCCCGGTGCCGCAGGGCGCGGCCGCCGGCACGTGGACGGCGACGGTGCCCGCCCCGGCCGACCTGCTCGGCAACACGGCACCGGAGCAGACGCTCGGCACCGTCACGCTGCGGTACTCCACGCCGGTGCCCGGTGCGCCGACGATCACGGGCACCGCGCGCGTCGGCTCCACGCTCACCGCCGACCCCGGCGCCTGGCTGCCCGGCGACGTCACGTTCGCGTACCGGTGGCTGCGGGACGGCAAGGCCATCACCGGGGCCACCGCCCGCACGTACAAGGTCGTCGCGTCCGACGCGGGCACGACGCTGAAGGTCGAGGTGCGGGGCACCGTGGCCGGTGCGACCAGCACGGCGTCCGCCACGCGCACCGTGGAGCGCCTGCTCACCGCGACGCCCGTGCCGACGGTCTCCGGCACGGCCCGCGTCGGCTCGACGCTGACGGCCACGGCCGGCACCTGGAAGCCCGCACCCGTGACCCTCGCGTACCAGTGGCGTCGTGACGGTGACCCGATCCCCGGCGCGACCGCCCGCACCTACCGCCTCGTCACGGCCGACGCCGGTGCCGTGATCACCGTGCAGGTGCGCGGGTCCCGCACCGGGTACACCCCGGTCACGCGGACGAGCGCCGCGCGCCGTGCCGAGCGGCTGCTGACCGCGACGCCCGTGCCGACGATCTCGGGGACCGGGCGCGTCGGCAGCCGGCTGACCGCCTCCGCCGGTGCCTGGCGCCCCTCGCCCGTGACGCTCACCTACCAGTGGCGTCGCAACGGCGCGGCGATCGCCGGCGCGACGTCCCGCACCTACGTCCTGACGAAGGCCGACGCGGGCGCGTCGGTCACGCTGAGCGTGCGCGGCGCGCGGTCCGGGTACACGCCGGTCACGCGGACGAGCGCAGGCCGCTCCGTCGAGCGGCTCCTGACGGCCACCCCGACCCCGAAGATCTCGGGGACCCGCCTGCCCGGCAAGGTGCTCACCGCCGCGGCCGGGTCGTGGAAGCCCACGTCCGTCGCGCTGTCGTACCAGTGGCGCCGCAACGGCACGGCGATCAGCGGGGCGACAGGGCGGACGTACACGGTGCGCACCGCGGACGCGGGCGCTGCCATCTCCGTCGTCGTCACCGGCCGCAAGGCCGGGTACACGACGGTGGCGAGGGCGAGCTCCGCGGTGCGGATCGGCCCCGCGCGCCCCGCGGACAAGGACTGCGCGGACTTCTCCACCTGGTCCGCGGCCCAGTCCTGGTTCCGGAAGTACTTCCCCCACTACGGCGACGTCGCCCGCCTGGACGGCGACAACGACGGCATCGCCTGCGAGTCGCTGCCCGGGGCTCCCTGACGCACCGCGGGGTCGGGGCCGCCCCGGGCGGGCCCCGACCCCGACGGCCGCGCTCAGACGAACAGCGTCGTGCCGGACCGCTCCGCCGCCGCGAGGAACGTCGCCACACCGCCCAGGTCCACGCCCTCGCGCAGGTCGGACGTCGCGATGCCCAGCAGGTCCATCGTCATCGTGCACGCCGTCAGCTGCGCCCCGCCGGCCACGGCCGCGTCGACCAGCTCGGGCAGCGACGGCACCGCGTGGTCCTTCATGACCTTCTTGATCATCGCCGTCCCCGCGCCCGCCATGTGCATCTGCGAGAGCGTCAGCCGGTCCGGGCCGGCGGGCATCATCGTCGCCAGCACCCGGTCCATCGGGCTGCGCTCGCGCGCCGGCGCGTCCGGCCGGCGCAGCGCGTTCAGGCCCCAGAACGTGAAGAACATCGACACCGGCTGCCCCATCGCCAGCGCACCGTTGGCGATGATGAACGCCGCCAGCACCTTGTCGAGGTCGCCGCTGAAGACGACGAACGACGTGCCGGTGCGCGCGGGCGCCGCGGTCGCCGCCGGTGCGCCGCCCTTGCGGATCGTCGCGCGGTACCCGGGCCCCTCCGGGACCATCGCGACGAGGCGGTGCCCCTGCGCGTCGGCCCACGCGGGGGCGTCCTGGGCGAAGCCGGGGTCCGAGACGTGCACGACGACGTCGTCGCCGGGCTCGAGGTCGGCGACCGTCGCCGCCAGGCGCATGATCGGGCCGGGGCAGGCCAGGCCGGTGCAGTCCAGGTCGACGACGGTGCCCGTGCCGTCCTGCACGGCCAGGCGCTCGCGGGTGGCGGCCAGCACGTCGTGCGCCTCGGCGTACGCGACGACGGCCGGCTGCGCCTGCGCGCCCTCGGCCTCGACGTCGTGCCACGCACGGTACGTGGTCGAGCCGCCGGACAGCGTCGCGACGTCGGTGAAGCCGCGCTGCACGAGCGCCCGGTGCGCCAGGTACGAGCGGAACCCGACCGCGCAGTAGAGGCGCACGGGCTGCGCGCGGTCCCAGTCCGCGCACGCCTCGCGGACCGTCGCCAGCGGCACGTTCTCGGCACCCGGCAGGTGCCAGATCGCGAACTCCTCCGGCGTGCGCACGTCGACCAGCCGGGCACCGTCGACCGCGGCCGGGACGTCCTGGGCGTACCAGAGCGTCAGGTCGCCGCGCAGGGTGTTCGCCGCGACGAAGCCCGCCATGTTGACCGGGTCCTTGGCGGAGCCGAACGGGGGCGCGTAGGCGAGCTCGGCCTCCTCCAGGTCGTAGGCGGTGAGCCCGCCGCGCACGGCCATCGCCAGGACGTCGAGGCGCTTGTCGACGCCGTCGAAGCCCGACGCCTGCCCCCCGAGGACGCGGCCGTCGGACGGGTCGACGAGCAGCTTGAGGTGCATCATCGCGGTGCCCGGGTAGTAGCCCGCGTGGCCGGACGGGTGCACGTGCACCGCCCGGTACGGCAGGCCCAGGTCCCGCAGCTGGCGCTCGGTGGCGCCCGTGCCGCCGGCGACCATGTCGAACACCTTGACGACCGACGTGCCCTGCGTGGAGCGGTACACGGTGCTGCGGCCGCAGATGTTCTCCGCCGCGACCCGCGCCTGCCGGTTCGCCGGCCCGGCCAGCGGGGCCAGCCAGCTGCCGGGCAGGACGGTGTGGGGGGTCTCGACGACGTCGCCGGCCGCCCAGATCGCGGGGTCGGAGGTGCGCATGTGCTCGTCGACGACCACGCCGCCGTGCGGCCCGACCTCCAGGCCCGCCGCGACCGCGAGGTCGGTCGCCGGTCGCACGCCCACGGCGAGCACCACGAGGTCTGCGTCGAGCGTCGTCGCGCTCGTCAGCTCGACCTGCACGCCGCCGCCGGCAGCGGCGCGGAACGCGGCGACGGCCGTCGACAGGTGCAGCGCGACGCCGCGGGCGCGCAGGTGGTTCTCCACCGGCACCGCGATCTCGTGGTCGACGGGCGGCAGGATCTGGTCGGACGCCTCGACGACCGCCACCTCGACGCCGCGGTGGTGCAGGTTCTCGGCCATCTGCAGCCCGATGTACCCCGCACCGACGACCACGGCACGGACCGGGCCGCGGGTGCCCGCCGCGTGCTCGGCCAGGGCCGCGTCGAGCCGGGACTTGATGCGGTCCATGTCGCCGATGCGGCGCAGGACCATGACCTCCGGCAGGTCGATGCCGGGCAGGGGCGGGCGCACGGCCTGCGCGCCGGGGCACAGCGCCAGCGCGTCGTACGCCTCGACGTACTCGCGCCCGGTGTCGACGTCGCGCACCGAGACGGTCCTGGCCTCGCGGTCGATCGAGACGACCTCCTGGGCGATCCGCACGTCGATGTCGAGGCTCTCGCGCAGCGACTGCGGGGTCTGCAGGAGCAGCCGGTCGCGGTCGGTGATGACCTCCCCGACGTGGTACGGCAGCCCGCAGTTGGCGAACGACACGTGGTGCCCCCGCTCGAGCACCACGATCTGCGCGTGCTCGTCGAGCCGTCGCGCCCGGGCCGCCACCGAGGCGCCCGCTGCGACGCCACCCACCACCACGATCTTCACATCGTCCTCCTCGTCGCCCTGTGCGTCCCCGTCAGCATAGGAATACCCCCCGGGGTATTCATGGGACCTCTGTCCGGGGGACGGGCGACGGGCCCGGGCGTCGCGAGAAACCTGCCGCGTCCGGGCGCCGTGGTCTGCGAAGATGCCGGACGTGCTGCTCACCCTGACCGCCCGCTCCGACGGGACGCCCCCCGCCACCGACCTCGGGCACCTGCTGCACAAGCACCCCGACCGCGTGCAGCGCTTCGAGCAGTCCACCGGCGTCCTGCACGTGCTGTACCCCCAGGCCGACGAGCGCACCTGCACCGTCGCGCTGCTCCTCGAGGTCGACCCCGTCGCCCTCGTGCGCGGCCGCGACGGCAAGGACACGTCCTTCACGCTCGCGCAGCACGTCAACGACCGCCCCTACGTCGCGTCCTCGCTGCTCGCCGTCGCGATGGGACGGGTGCTGCGCTCCGCCATGGCCGGCCGCTGCGCGTCGCGCCCCGCGCTCGTCGACCACGTCTGGGACCTCGAGGTCCGGCTCCCCGCCGTCCCGGCCACCGGCGGCAGCGCCCAGGTCGACCGCCTCTTCGCCCCGCTCGGCTGGGACGTCACCGCCACCGCCCCGCCCCTCGACCCGCAGGTGCCCGCCTGGGGCGACGCACCGCACGTCGACCTCGTGCTGCGCGGACGGCACCGGGTCGCCGACGCGCTGTCCCACCTGTACGTGCTGCTGCCCGCCCTCGACGGCGCCAAGCACTACTGGGTCGGCCCCGACGAGGTCGACAAGCTCGTGCGCGTCGCGGGCGGCTGGCTCGCCGACCACCCGGCGCGCGAGGAGATCGCCCGACGCTCCCTCGCCCACCAGCGGTCCCTCGCCGCCGACGCCCTCGCCCGGCTCGCGGAGGTCGACGAGACGGTCCCCGTCGACGACCTCCTCGACGAACCGGCCGACGGCACCACCCCGGACGACCCCGCCCCGGCCCCGCCGCTCGCCCGCACCCGGCAGGACGCCGTCGTCGCCGTGCTGCGCGAGGTCGGCGCCCGCACCGTCGTCGACCTCGGCTGCGGCGAGGGCGCCCTCGTCGCACGCCTGCTCGACGAGGGTTTCGACCGGGTGCTCGGCACCGACGTGTCCGTGCGCGCCCTGCGCGCCGCCCGCCGCCGCCTGCACCTGGACGACCTGCCCGAGCGCGTGCGCGCCCGCGTCGACCTCGTCCAGTCGTCCGTGACCTACACCGACGCACGGGTCGCCGGCTTCGACGCCGCCGTGCTCATGGAGGTCGTCGAGCACGTCGACCCCCCGCGCCTGCCCGCGCTCGCCCGGGCCGTGCTCGGCGGCGCCGCGCCCGCCACCCTCGTGCTCACCACCCCCAACGCCGAGCACAACGTGCGCTACCCGACGCTGGCCGCCGGCACGGTGCGCCACCACGACCACCGCTTCGAGTGGACCCGTGCCGAGCTCGCGGCCTGGGCCCACGACGTCGCACGCACCTACGGCTACGACGTCGAGCTGCGACCCGTCGGCGACGACGACCCCGACGTCGGACCGCCCACCCAGATGGCCGTCTTCCGGCGCACCACGACCGACCCGCAGGAGGACCGATGACCGCGCTCGCGGTGCCCGCCCTGTCCCTCGTCGTCCTCGTCGGGGTGACCGGGTCGGGCAAGTCCACGTTCGCGGCCCGGCAGTTCGGCCCCTACGAGACCGTCAGCTCCGACCACTGCCGCGGCCTGGTGTCCAACGACCCGAACGACCAGGGCGCGACGAAGGCCGCGTTCGAGCTGCTGCACCACCTGGTCGGCGTGCGCCTGCGCGCCGGGCTGCTCACGGTCGTCGACGCGACCAACGTGCAGCCCGCCGCGCGGCGCTCCCTCGTCGAGCTGGCCCGCGCGCACGACGTGCTGCCCGTCGCCGTCGTGCTCGACGTGCCCGAGGACGTCTGCGTGGCCCGCACGCGCGCCCGCGCCGACCGGTCCTTCGGCGACGGCGTCGTGCGCCGCCAGCGCGACCAGCTGCGCCGCTCGCTCAAGGGCCTGGGGCGCGAGGGCTTCCGCACCGTGCACGTGCTCGACGGCGTCGACGCGGTCGAGCAGGCGGTCGTCGAGCGGCACCCGCTGCGCTCCGACCGCCGTGAGCTCACCGGCCCGTTCGACGTGGTCGGCGACGTGCACGGGTGCCGCGCCGAGCTCGAGACGCTGCTCGAGCGCCTCGGGTGGGAGCTCGTCCGCGACGCGCAGGGGCGCCCCGTCGACGCCGTCCACCCCGACGGGCGCACCGCGGTGCTGCTCGGCGACCTCGTCGACCGCGGCCCCGACAGCCCCGGCGTGCTGCGCCTGGCCATGGGCATGGCCGCCGCCGGGCACGCCCTCGTGGTGCCCGGCAACCACGAGGCCAAGCTCGTGCGCGCCCTCGACGGGCGCAAGGTCACCGTCTCGCACGGTCTGGAGACGACGCTCGCCCAGCTCGGCGAGGAGCCCGAGGAGTTCCGCCGCCAGGTGCGCGACTTCGCCGACGGGCTCGTCGCGCACCTCGTGCTCGACGAGGGACGGCTCGTCGTCGCCCACGCCGGGCTCGCCGAGCACCTGCAGGGACGCGCCTCGGGTCGGGTGCGCTCGTTCGCGCTGTACGGCGACACGACGGGGGAGACCGACGAGTTCGGCCTGCCCGTGCGCTACCCGTGGGCGACCGAGTACCGCGGGGCCGCGACGGTCCTCTACGGGCACACGCCCACCCCCGTGCCCGAGTGGGTGAACCGCACGATGTGCCTCGACACGGGGTGCGTCTTCGGCGGGCACCTGACCGCGATGCGCTGGCCCGAGAAGGAGGTCGTGCAGGTGCCGGCCGAGCGGGTCTGGTACGAGCCCGCACGCCCGTTCCCGACCGCCGGCGCGGCCGTCCCCGGAGACCGGGACCCCGACGTGCTCGACCTCGCCGACGTGGCCGGACGCCGCGTCGTGGCCACCGCGCTGCTCGGCTCCGTCACCGTGCAGGAGGAGAACGCCGCGGGCGCGCTGGAGGTCATGAGCCGGTTCGCGCTCGACCCGCGCTGGCTCGTGCACCTGCCGCCCACCATGAGCCCGTGCCCCACGCCGCCCGACGGCGACCTGCTCGAGCACCCCGCGCAGGCGTTCGACGTGTACGCGCGCGACGGCGTCGACCGCGTCGTCTGCGAGGAGAAGCACATGGGCTCGCGCGCCGTGGTGCTGCTGTGCCGCGACGAGGCCACCGCGCGCGAGCGGTTCGCGCTGCCCGCCGGCCGCACGGGCGTCGTGCACACCCGCACCGGCCGGGCCTTCCTCGACGACCCCACCACCGAGGACCTGCTCACGGTGCTGCGGGCCGCCGCCGACGCGGCCGGCACCTGGGCCGCGCTCGGCGACGGCGCGACGAGCTGGGTGCTGCTCGACGCCGAGCTCATGCCGTGGTCGTACAAGGCCCGCGAGCTGCTGCGCGAGCAGCACGCCGCCGTCGGCGCCGCCGCCCGCGCGTCGACCGCCGCGGCCGTCGACGTGCTGGCCGCCGCCGCGGCCCGCGGCCTGGACGTGACCGCGCTCGCCGACCGCACGCGCACCCGGGCGGCCGAGGCCGACGCGTTCACCGCCGCCTACCGCCGGTACGTGTGGGCGACCGACGGGCTCGACGGCGTGCAGCTCGCCCCGTTCCAGGTGCTCGCCGCGGGCACCGCCACCGGCGGGACCACCTTCGAGGAGCGCGACCACCTGTGGCACCTGGGCGTCGCCGACGCCCTCGTCGACGCGGACCCGACCGGCCTGGTCCGCTCCACGCGCCGCCTCGTCGTCGACCTCGCCGACCCGGCGTCGCGGGTCGCGGGCGAGCAGTGGTGGACCGACCTGACCGCCGCGGGCGGCGAGGGGATGGTCGTCAAGCCGCTCGCCAACCTCGTGCGCGGGCCCCGCGGCCTCGTCCAGCCGGGCGTCAAGGTGCGCGGCCGGGAGTACCTGCGCCTGGTCTACGGCCCGCAGTACACCGCGCCGGAGAACCTCGAGCGGCTGCGCGTGCGCCACCTGGGCCGCAAGCGCTCGCTCGCGCTGCGCGAGTACGCGCTCGGCGTGGAGTCGCTGCGCCGGCACGTCGCCGGCGAGCCGCTGTGGCGCGTCCACGAGGCCGTCTTCGCGGTCCTCGCGCTGGAGTCCGAGCCGGTCGACCCGCGGCTGTGACGCGGTGCCGGGCCCGCACCTGCACGGTGCGGGCCCGGCGCCGCGTGTCAGACGCGGAACAGCTGGACGGCGTCCTTGAGGCTCGCGCTCATCTCCGACGTCGTGGCCGTCTGCTCCTCGACGGCGGACGCGATGCGCGCCTGGTAGTCGTTGATCTCCGCGACGATCTCGCCGATCCGGGCGAGCGCGGAGGCCGCCTCCTGGCTGTCGCCCTGGATGGCCTGCACGCGGGCCGCGATGTCCTCGGTGGCCTGCGCGGTCTCGTGCGCGAGCTCCTTGACCTCGCCGGCGACGACCGCGAAGCCCTTGCCGGCCTCGCCCGCGCGGGCGGCCTCGATCGTCGCGTTGAGCGCCAGCAGGTTGGTCTGCTCCGCGATCGCGGTGATCGCCCGCACGACCTCGCCGATCTCGCGGCTGGACACGCCGAGCTGCTCGACCTTGCTGTTGGTCTCCGCGGCGACGTCGGTGGCCTGCTGGGCGACCCGCGCGGCCTCCTGCGCGTTCTGGGAGATCTCGCCGATCGCCCCGGTCATCTCCTGCGTGCCCGTCGCGACCGTCGTGACGTTGAGCGACGCCGTCTCGGCGGCGGCCGCGACGCCCGACGCCCGCTCCGTCGTCGCGTTCAGGGCCGCGACGATCTCGCCGGTCGTGGCGTCGAGCTCGGCCGACGCCGCCGCGAGCTCTGCGGACGACCGCTGCGTGGCGCGCACCAGGTCGGACATCGCGTCCAGGGACCGGTTGAGCGAGTGCGCCATGCCGGCGGCCTCGTCGTGCCCGCGCACGTCGACCCGCCCCGAGAGGTCACCGTCGGCGACGGCGTCCAGCACCGTGGTGACCCGGGCGAGCGGCCGACGCACGCCGGACGCGACGCGGGTCGCGACGACCGCCGCCGCGACGAGCCCGAGCGCCGTGACGAGCGCCACGACGAGCGTGACGCGTGCGCCCTCCGCGCGGGCGTCCGCGACGGCCTGCGCGCCGCGCGCCTGCTGGGAGGCGACCGCTGCCGCGAGGGCGTCCGAGACGCCCGTCGAGAGCTCGTTGTACCCGGCGATGGCCGCGTCGGCGGCAGCGACGTCGCCCGACGCCGTGGCGGCGCCGATGTCGTCGAGCATCGCGAGCATGCCGGCGAGGTTGTCCTCGACGAGCGTGAGCGAGCTCTGCGCCTCGTCCGTCAGCGGCATCTCGTGCGCGGCGGCGATCCCCTCGCCGATCCGGGCCAGGGCAGCGTCGGCCTCGGACTGCGTGACCGCGGCCTGGTCCGGCGTGATCCCCACCAGCCGGGTGCGCGCCGACCAGGTCTGGTACTCCCAGTACGTGCGCTCGATCGTCAGGAGCGAGGCCAGCGGCACGCTGGAGCCCTCCTGGACCGTGGTGGTCTGGGCGACCGCGGACCGCAGGCCCACGACGCCGACGGTGCCGACGACCGCCGTCAGCAGGGACAGGGTGGCGAACGCCAGGAGCAGCCGGGCGTGCACGGAGCGGCGGGGCGACATCGTCATCGAAGGACTCCTGGTCCGAGAAAATTCTCGACCGCTCGTCGGCACCGCCGGGCCCGTGATGAGCCGGACGTCCCGGGATCACCCGGGTCGGCGCACCGGATCACCCGCGCCGGCGCACCAGGTCGACGACGCCGACGCCCAGGGCGACGGCGAGCAGGACCAGGGTCGCGAGCAGCCCGTGCGTGACCCCGCCGGTGCCGTCGCCGCCGTCCGCCCCCGCGAAGTAGAGCGCGCCGACCACCGCGATGCCCACGGCCGAGCCGAGGCGCTGCCCCGTCTGCAGGACGCCGCCCGCCGCACCGGCCTGCGCCACCGGCACGTGCTCCAGCGCCAGGGTCTGGTTGGGGGAGATCACCAGCCCGCTGCCGAGACCCGCGAGCAGCAGCGGCACCGCGAGCCACCAGCCCGTGGCCGGGCCCGCGTCGGTCGTGCGGACGAGAACGTCGGTCAGGGCCAGCGCGGCGATCACCACGGCGAGGCCGGTCACGACGACCGCCCGGCCGCGGCCGGACACGAGGCGACCGCCGACGGCCGACGTCACGGCCGACCCCAGCGCGAACGGCGTGATCGTCAGGCCCGCCGCCAATGGGGAGTAGCCGACCTCGCCCTGCAGGTACAGCGTGAGGACGAAGAACACGCCGGTGAACCCGGAGAAGTACACGAGCCCCAGCAGCGCACCGCCCGCGTACCCCGGCACCCGGAAGAGCGAGCCGCGCACCATCGGTGTGCCGCCGCGGGCCACGACCCGCCGCTCCCACCACGCGAACACCCCGAGCAGCACCAGGCCGCCGACGAGGACGGCGAGGTCGACGGGCCCCCGGCCCTCGCCGACCAGCGGCCACAGCACCCCCACGACACCTCCGCCGAGCAGCAGCGCCCCGACCGCGTCGAGGTCGCGCACGGGCTCGGGGTCGGACCGCCCGGGCAGGTACCGCAGCGACAGCAGCACGGCCAGCACGCCCACGGGCAGGTTGACCAGGAACACCCACCGCCAGCCCTCCTCGGGCCCGACGACCGCGAGGATCACCCCGCCCAGCACGGGCCCGATGGCCGTGGAGATGCCGATGGTCGCGCCCAGCCGCCCGAACGCCCGGCCGCGCTCGGCGCCCGTGAACATCTGCTGGATCACGCCGGAGACCTGCGGGTTGACGATCCCGCCGCCGACGCCCTGCACGAGCCGGGCGACGACGAGCCACTCGGCCGTCGGCGCCAGGCCCGCCGCCAGGGACGCGAGCGTGAACAGCACGACGCCGACGACGAACAGCGTCCGCCGCCCCCGCGCGTCCCCGAGCCGCCCGGCCGCCACCAGCACGAGCCCGAACGTCAGCGCGTACCCCGAGACGACCCACTGCAGGGCCGCCTCGGACGCGTCGAGCTGGTCGGCGATCGACGGCAGCGCGACGTTGACGATGCTCACGTCGAGGAGCGTCATGAAGCCCGCCGTCAGGCAGACGCCGAGCGCCTTCCACCGGCGCGGGTCGGGGGAGCCGTCCCCGGTCGACGGGGCGGGCGGGTGCGCGTGCGCGCGGGGGTCGGTCACGCAGGGACTCTAGGTCGCCCCGCGTCGGCCCACCCGTCGGGCGCCGCGGCCGGGCGTGGCGCGGGCCGTCGGCGCGTCCGCGTCGTGGGCGAGCCGGTCGTGAGCGCCGCGCACGCCACGGCGATCACCGACGCCAGCACGAGCGCGCCCGCCGGCGCCGCGGTGGCCCACGGGGCGCGCTCGACGTAGTCGATGCCCTCCGCGAGCAGCAGCCCCCGGTCGGGCGTCGGCGGCTGGGCGCCCAGGCCCAGGAAGCCCAGCGACGCGAGCGCGAGGGCGACCCCGGGCAGGCGCAGCACCGCGTGCCGCACGAGAGGCAGGACGACGAGCGGAAGCACGTGCCGCACCGCGACCTCGACCCGGCCGGCGCCCGCCACGGGCAGCCACCGCACGTGCGGTGCGGCGCGCGCCTCGTCCACGAGGGCCGCGGCGTGCGCGACCATCGGCGGCCAGCTCACCCACAGCACCGCCACGGCCGCGCCGAGCAGGCTGGGGCCGGCGAGCGCGGCGACCAGCACGCCCGCGACGACGGGCGGCGTCGCGTTCGCGACCTCCACCGGGCCGCGCACGGCGTCGGCCGCGAAGCCGAGCCCGAGCGCGACGACCGTGGCGGCGGCCCGCACTGTAGATGCTCATGAGAATGAGTTGCAAAGTCGTCAGGAGGGTGGGGCGTCCTCCGCGACGTCGGCCGCCCCGCCGTCCAGGAGCGCGTCGATGCCCGCGACGTCCGTCGGCCGCGCCAGGCCGAACCCCTGCGCGAGGTCGACGCCGAGGCGCACCACGGCCGCGTGCTGCGCGTCCGTCTCCACGCCCTCGGCCACGACCGTGAGGTTCATCGAGCGGCCCATCGCCACCATCGACGCCGTGATCGCGGCCTGCGTCGGGTCGTCGTCGACGTCCGTGATGAACAGGCGGTCGATCTTCATCATCGAGACCGGCAGCCGCCGCAGGTACTCCATGCCGGCGTGCCCGGTGCCGAAGTCGTCGACCGCCACGCCCACGCCCGCCGCCCGCAGGGTCTCCAGGTCGTCCATCGTCGAGTGCGCCGAGCGCACGACCTGCCGCTCGGTCAGCTCCAGGCACAGCGACGACGGCGCCAGGCGGTGCTCGGCGAGCATGCCCTGCACCTGCCCGGCGAGCTGGTTGCGCCCCAGCTGGCCGGCCGACACGTTGACCCACAGCTGCGGCGCCGCGTCGCCGAACCGGTCCCGCCACCGGCCCGCCTGCCGGATCGCCGTGCGCAGGATCCACAGGCCCAGGGGCCACATGAGCGCGCGCTCCTCCGCGACGTCGAGGAACGCGCCCGGCAGCAGCAGCCCGCGCACGGGGTGGTGCCAGCGCAGGAGCGCCTCGACGGACACCAGGCGGCCCGTCGTCATGTCGAACCCCGGCTGGTACACCAGGTGCAGGCCCTGCCCGGGCGGCGCGTCGCCGTGCTCGGCGTCCCGCAGCGCCTGCCGCAGCTCCGCCTCCAGGGAGACCTGGCGCAGCGCCCGGGCCTGCAGCGCCGGGTCGGCGACCTCGTACCGGTGCCGCCCGTTGCGCTTGGCCTGGTACATCGCGGCGTCCGCGTCGCGCAGCATGTCCTCGGCCCGCACGTCCGCGGTCTCGGGGAACGACAGGCCCACGCTCGCGGTCACCGAGACCGACGTCGCCCCGACGACGATGTCGAGGGCCAGCACGTGCTCGATGCGCCGCGCCAGCGCCACCAGCTCGTCCAGCGACGTCAGCCCCGTGCACAGCACGACGAACTCGTCGCCGCCCAGGCGCGCGGTGGTGTCGACGTCGCGCACGCAGCGACGCAGCCGGTCGGCGACCTCCACGAGCAGCGCGTCGCCCGCGTCGTGGCCCAGGGAGTCGTTGACGTCCTTGAAGTTGTCCAGGTCCAGGTAGATCAGGCCCAGCCGGCTGCCCGTGCGCCGGGCCCGGGCGATCTCCTGCTCCATGTGGTCGACGAGCAGCGCGCGGTTGGCCAGCCCCGTCAGCGCGTCGAACAGCGCCGCGTGGGTCAACGCGGCCTCGGCCGCCTTGCGGGCCGTGACGTCCAGGTACTGGGAGACGACGTACGCCGGCGCCCCGTCCTCGCCGCGGGCCAGCGCCACGGACAGGTCGACCCACACGGGCGTGCCGTCGGACCGGCGGAACCGGCGCTCGCCGCGGAACCGCTCGAGCTCGCCCCGCGCGACCCGGCCCATGACCTCCATCCCCTCGGACAGGTCCTCCGGGTCGACGACCGCCGCGACCTCGCTGCCCACGAGCTCGTCGTGGGTGTACTCGAGCATCGCGCACAGCGCGTCGTTGACCTGCAGGTACCGGCCCCGGTCGGCGCCCGAGAGCCCGACGAGCGCCATGCCCGTGCTCGCGTTGTCGAACGCCAGCCGGAACCGCTGCTCCGAGTCCGCCAGCACCCGGACCCGCCGCATGCCCTCGGTGATGTCCGTGGCGACCACGAGCAGCCCGACCGGCCCGTCGTCTCCCTGCTCGACGGTCACCGACTGCAGCACCTCCCGCTGGGTGCCGCCGCTCGTGCGGTACCGGCACAGCCGGCTGCGGTCGGTGGCGGTGCCGTGCACCAGCCCGCGCCAGCGCGCGGCGGGGTCGGCGGCCTCGGCGAACAGGGCCTCGAGATCGGCCGGGTCGACGACGTCGTCGAGGTGGCGGCCGACCACGAGGTGCGCGGGCTCGCCGAGCAGCTCCTCGGCGCCGGGGTTGATGGCCGTGACGACCCCGTCGAGATCCGTCGCGAGGACGGCCTGCCCGGTGGCGGCGTCGAGGAGCCCCGCGAGCATGCCGCGGTCCGGCGTCGGGCCGACGGGCCCGGGCGGCGCGTCGCCGGTGGTGGCCGTGCCGTGCGGCGCGGTGCCGTGCGTGACCGGCACGGGCGCCGGGACGTCGGCGACCGGACGGGCCGTGGCGACGAACGCCGTGCTGCCCGGTGCGCCCGCGGAGCCGACGAGGACCTGCACGCGCACCGTCGTGCCGTCGCCGCGGCGCGCGTCGACCTCGAGGCCGCCGGCCGCGACGGGCACGCCCGCGGACGCGCGCAGCAGGCGCTGCTGGTGCGCGTCCGGCACGAGGTCCTCGAACGGGCGGCCCACGAGCGCGGTCGCCGGGTACCCGAGGAGGGTCGCGGCGCGCTCGTTGACGTGCAGGACGACCCCCTCGGCGTCGCACTCGAGGACCGCGTCGGGCAGTGCCCGGAGCAGGTCGTCGGCGCGCCGGTCGCGGGCGTCGGCCGCCGCGTGCCGTCGGGCGTGGTCCGTGTCGTCGACCACGACGAGGGCGATCGCGGACACCGTGCCGTCGGGCGCGCGCACGGCGCCCACGTGCACGCGCGCGGGCAGCCGGCCGCCGGTGCGGGTCCGCAGCGTGCACGTCACGGCGACGTCGTCGCCGCCCGCGCCGACGGTCCGGACCGCCTCGCGCAGCGCGGGGCGGTCCGCGGGCACGGCGACGTCGGCGGCGAGGACGTCCTCGCGCAGCGGCCCGGACGTGCGGTCCAGCAGCGCGGCCAGGTGCCCGTTGACGGCGACGAGCCGCCCGTCGGGCGTCGCCTCGGCGTACCCGACGGGCGCCTGGTCGAACAGCGCGGCCAGCCGCTGCTGCGACCGCTCGACCTGCTCGGTGCGCTCGGCCTCGTCGGAGACGTCGACCAGCTCGGTGAGCACCGCGGGCTCGCCCTCCCACAGGATCCGCCGGGCGTGCACGTCGACCGTCGCGCGCCCCGTGCCGCTGCGGTGGGCGCGGTGCGTGCGCGTGCGCAGCACCTGCCCGGCGAGCACGTGGGTGTACGCCTCGCGCAGCGCGTCGCGCTCGGAGGGGTCGACGAGGTCCAGCAGGGAGCGGCCGACGAGGCGTCGCGCCCAGGACGTGCCGTGCACGCGCGCGGCGGCGTCGTTGCTCCAGCGCACGACCTGCTCGGGCCCCGCCGTGACCAGCACCGCGGTCGTCGACTGCTCGGCGAGCGACCGGTACCGGTTCTCGGCGACGGCGATCTCGTCGGCGAGCTGCCGGGCCGCGGTCACGTCGACCGACACGCCCCCGATGCCCCAGATCACACCCGCTCCGTCGCGCAGGGGGAACTTCGACGCGAGGTACTCCCGCGGCACGCCGTCCGGGCCCGGCGCGGTCTCGACGAGCATCTGCGGCCCGTTCGCCGCGACCATGGCGTCGTTGCGGTTGAGAGTCTCGGCGACGTCGGCGGGCAGCATCTCGTCGAGGCGGTGGCCGACGACCGTGCCCGGCTCGCGGCCCAGGACCTCGTGCGTCGGGGCGTTCGCGAGCAGGAACCGGCCCGTGAGGTCCTTGGCGAAGATCGGTCCGGGCGCGTGGTCGAGCACCGCCGTGAGCACGGCCTCGGCCTGTGCGGAGCGGGCGGCGGCGACCGCGAGCCCCGACGCGGAGTCGTCGGCCGCCCGCCGGGCCCGCTCGAGGGCGAGGACCGCACCGGCCTGCCCGGCCAGCAGCGCCAGGGCCCGGCGGGCGCGCGGGTCGAGCCGGCGGGGCACCGCGTCGACGACGCACAGCGCACCGACCACCGTCCCGTCGGGCAGCGCCACGGGGAACGCGGCCGCCGAGCGGGCCTCGCCGCCCGCGTCGTCGGCCGCGAGGTCCGGCTCGACCGTCGGCACGCCCGACGCGAGCGTGCGCTCGCACAGGGACCGGGCGCGCGGGTCGGACGCGTGCGCGGGGCGGCCCTGCACGGCCGTCGGCGCGGACTCGCCGCGCAGGCGCACGAACGCCGTCGCGTGGCCGGCCACGAGCGCGGCGAGCTCGGCGACGCGGTGCAGCTCCGCGGACACCGCGATGGCCGCGGCCGCGGTCGCGGGGGAGCCGGGCGCGCCCGGGGCGCGCGCCGCCGGCCCGGGCACCGGCAGGTCGAGCGGCGTCCGGGTGCTGATCCGCACCTCGTCGGTCACGGGCCCGCGGCGAGCAGCCGCTCGACCTCGGTCGCGGGCATCGGCCGCGCCAGCCAGTAGCCCTGCGCCAGGTCGCAGCCCAGGCCGACCACGACGTCGTGCTGCTCGCGGGTCTCGACGCCCTCGGCGACGACGCGCAGACCCATCGACCGCCCCATCGCCACCATCGAGCCCGCGAGCGCGGCGTGCGCGTCGTCGAGCGTCACGTCGTTGACGAAGCTGCGGTCGATCTTCATCATCGTCACCGGCAGCCGCCGCAGGTAGTCCATGCCGGCGTGCCCGGCGCCGAAGTCGTCGATGGCGACCTGCACGCCGGCGTCCCGCAGGGCGGTCAGGTCCGTCGTGGAGGAGTGCGACCCGCCGACGACCTGCCGCTCCGTGATCTCGACGCACAGCCGCTCCGGGGGGACCCCGTGGTCGGCGAGCAGCTGCAGGGTCCGCCCGGCGAGCTCGTTGCGGGTGAGCTGGCCGGCCGAGACGTTGACCCACATGTCCGGTGCGCGCCCACCGAGGTGCGTGCGCCAGTCCGCGGCCTGCCGCACGGCGGTGCGCATGATCCACAGCCCCAGCGGCCACATGAGCGCACGCTCCTCGGCGACGTCGAGGAACGTGTCGGGGGCGAGCAGCCCCCGCGTCGGGTGGTGCCAGCGCAGCAGCGCCTCGCACGCGACGACCCGGCCGGTGCGCGCGTCGAACGACGGCTGGTAGACCAGCCCCAGGCCCGTCCCGGGGACGGCCGTGCCGCCCTCGGCCTCGCGCAGGGCCTGGCGCAGCTCGGCCTCCAGGGACAGCTGGCGCAGGGCGCGGGCCTGGAGCGCGGGGTCGGCGACCTCGTAGCGGTGCCCGCCGTTGCGCTTGGCCTGGTACATCGCGGCGTCGGCGTCGCGCAGCAGGTCCTCGGCCTCGACCTCGGCGTCGTCGCGGAAGACCAGGCCGGCGCTGACCGTGACCGACAGGGTCGTGGCGCCGACGACGATGTCGAGGGCCAGCGCCCGCTCGACCCGCTGGGCCAGCGCGACGAGCTCGTCCAGCGACGTCAGGCCCGTGCACAGCACGACGAACTCGTCGCCGCCGATCCGCGCCGCGGTGTCGACGTCGCGCACGCAGCGGCGCAGCCGGTCGGCGACCTCGACGAGCAGGGTGTCCCCGGCCTCGTGCCCCAGGGAGTCGTTGACGTCCTTGAAGTTGTCCAGGTCGAGGTAGACCAGGCCGAGACCGCCGCCGTCGCGGCGCATGCGGGCGACCTCGTGCGCGACGTGGTCGACGAGCAGCGCCCGGTTGGCGAGCCCGGTGAGGGCGTCGTGCATCGCCGCCCGCGTCAGGGCCTCCTCGGCGACCTTGCGGGCCGTGACGTCCTGGTGCTGGGCCACGACGTACGCGGGTGCGCCCTGGGTGTCGTGCACGACCGCGACGGACTCGTCGACCCAGATCGTGGCGCCGTCGGCACGCCGGTAGCGGACCTCGCGGCGTACCGCGCCGAGCCGTCCGGCGCTCAGGTCGGCCAGGACGCCGTGCGTCGCGTCGAGGTCGTCGGGGTGGGTGATCGCCGCGAGGTCGGCGCCCAGGAGCTCGGCCTCCCGGTACCCGACGAGGTCGCACAGGGCCTGGTTGACCTGCAGGAACCGACCGGGTGCGGGGCCGGCGAGGTCGGCCAGCGCCATGCCCGTGGTCGCGTGGTCGAACGCCAGCCGGAATCGCTGCTCGGAGTCCGCGAGCGCGGCCTCGTGGGCGAGCCGGTCCGTCACGTCCGTCGCGACGACGACGAGCCCGACGACGCCCCCCGCGCCGTGCCGCACGGTGATCGACTGCAGGACGTCCCGGACGGCGCCGGTGCGGGTGACGTACCTGCGCGGCGTCGTGCGGGTCGAGGTCGTCACGGCCCGGGCCACGCCCGCCCACCGGTCCTGCGGGGCGTCGGCGAAGAGCGCGGCGAGGTCGCCGGGCTCGACGAACTCGTCGAGCCGGCGCCCCACCGCCTCGGCCGCGGGGCACTGCAGCAGCAGCTCGGCGCCGGTGTTGAAGACCTCGACGACGCCGTCGAGGTCGATCGCGACGACCGCCTGCTCGGTGGCGCCGTCGAGGACCCCGGCGAGCAGGTCCCGGGAGTGGGCGAGCTCCTCGCGCAGCTCCCGCGACGCCGTGATGTCGCGCACCGACGCCACGACGGCCGGGCCGTCGCCGAGCGTGACGGCGCTGAGCAGCACCTCCACGGGGATGCGTCGCCCGTCGCGGGCCAGCCCCTCGATGTCCATGCCGGTCGACATCGGCGCCGCGTGCGGGGTGGCGACGAACCGGTCGCGGTGCTGCACGTGGCGGGTCGCGCGGTCCACGGGCACGAGCCGCTCGACCGGCAGCCCGACCAGCTCCCCGGCCGGGTACCCGAACAGGGCCTCCGCCTGGTCGTTGACCTGCGTGATGGTCCCGTCCTGGGTGCAGATCAGCACGGCGTCGGGCATGGCACGGACGAGCTGCTCGAGCCGCCGGCCCCGCTCGACGGCCTCGGTGCGGTACCGCTCGGCCTTGCGGTCGTCGAGGACCACCCCCGCGAGCCGGTCGACGGTGCCGTCCCCGTCGCGCACCGCCGACACGTGCACCTGCACGGGCACGTGCTCGCCGTGCACGGTGCGCAGCGACCACGCGGTGCCGTCCTCGTCGTCCTCGCCCCCCGCGGCGGCACGCAGCCGCGCCCGGACCGCGGCCCGGTCGCCGGGCACGACGAGGTCCTCCACCAGACGACCCGCCGAGTCCTCGACCGTGCTGCCCAGGAGCACCGCGAGACGGTGGTTCACCGCGTGCAGGCGCCCGTCGGTCCCCGCCTCGAAGTACCCCACGGGTGCCTGCGCGAACAGCGAGGACAGCCGCTGCTCGGACCGCGCGACGCGGGCCGCGTCCGCGACCTGGTCGGTCACGTCGAGCAGCTCGGTGACCACGGCGGGCTCGCCGTCCCACTGCATGCGCCGCGCCCGCAGGTCGACGACGCCGTCGCGCTCGCGGTCGGTGCCCGGGTGCAGGCGCCGGTACGCCCGGGTGTCGAGCGGCTCGCCGGCCAGCACCCGCGCGCACTGCGCGCGGACCTCCTCGCGCTCCAGGGGGTCGACCGCCTCGAGCAGCGACCGGCCGACGAGCTTGTCGACCCGTTCCGCGCCGTGCATGCGCGCGGCCGCGAGGTTGCACCAGCGCACGACGTGCTCCGGGCCGGCGCTGACGAGGACCCCGGTGGTCGCGGACTCGGCGAGGACGCGGTACTGCTCCTGGGTGACGGCCAGCTCGGCCCGCAGCCACTCCGACGTCGACACGTCCAGGGCGACGGCTCCGACCGACCGGACCTCGCCGTGGTCGTCCCGGACCGGGAACTTCGCCACGACGTAGTCGCGGGCCCCGTCGGGCCCCGGGACGGACTCCGTGAACACCTGCGGGCCGCGCGAGACGACGGCGGCGTCGTTGCGCAGCGCGGCCTCGGTCAGCGCCGCGTCGGTGAACTCGTCGAGCCGGTGCCCCACGAGACGCCCGGGCGGGACGCCGAGCGCGCGGTGGGTGGCGCGGTTGGCCACGACGAACCGGCCCTGCAGGTCCTTGGCGAACACCGGCCCGTGCGCCTGCTCGACGAGCGCCGCGGCGAGGGCGGCCTCGGCGGCCCGCACCTCGTCCGGGCGCGGCTGCCGGCCCTCCGGGGCGGCCTCGTCGGGCCCGGGAGGGCTGCCGCCCGACGTGTGCTGCATCTTCGCGCCCCCGGGTGTGCATCCGCCTGTCGGCCCAGGATGGGCGGAGCGCGGGGGGATGGGAAACGCTGCGCACGGGGCACGCGCGGCACCGGTCGGCGTCCCCCTCGCCGGGGTGCGCGGGTGCAGGCAGGACCTCGCACGTCGTGACGTATCAGCGGGGCCGCCGCCGGGGGGTCGCCGGTGCGGCGCGGGCGGCAAAGATCACCCGCCGCGCAGGGCCTCAGGCGCTCGCGCGCCAGACCACCGGGGTGTCCAGCAGGATCGCCGCCGGTGCGCGCTGCTCGCCGGCGATCTGGGCCAGCACGCTGCGCGCCGCCGCGCGGCCCAGGCCCTCGGCCGGCTGGCGCACGGTCGACAGCGGCGGCGTGCACCGGGTGGCCCACGCGGAGTCGTCGAACCCGACGACCCCCACGTCCTGCGGCACGCGGCGACCCGCACGCAGCAGGGCCTCCAGCGCGCCCGCGGCGAGGGCGTCGGACGCGGCGAACACCCCGTCGACGTCCGGGGCCCGATCGAGCAGCTCCGTCATCGCCCGCACCCCGTCCGAGTACGCGTAGTGCTCGACCCGGGCCACCAGGCCGGCGTCGAACCGGTCGCCCAGGGCCTGCCGGAACCCCGCGAGGCGGTCGGCGCCGGAGTCGCGGTCGAGCGCGGCCGCGATCATCGCGACCCGGTGCCGCCCCGTCGCCAGCAGCCGGGACGTGATCTCGTGCGCGGACGCGACGTTGTCGATGCCGACCCACGACATGTCCTGCAGGTCCGGCGGGTGGCCGACGAACGCGACGGGCAGCTGCGCGGCCCGCACCACGGCGGTGATCGGGTCGTGCTCGCGGGCCGAGACCACGACGCAGCCGTCGACGAAGCCCCCGCGCAGGTACCGCCCGACGCGCTCCGCGTCGCGCTCCGAGCCCACGACCAGGCAGACCATCTGGTGGTCGGCCTCCGACAGCGCCTCGTTCGCACCGAGCAGGATCGCGCCGATGTTGGGATCCTCGAGGAACAGCGCGTGCGGCTCGTGCACGACGAAGCCGACCGCGTTCGTGCGCTGCCGCACGAGGTTGCGCGCGGTGGTGCTGGGCACGTAGCCGACCTTGCGGATCGCGGCCTCGATGCGCTCGCGGGCGTCGGCGGAGACGTACCCGTCGCCGTTGAGCATGCGGCTGATCGTGCCGCGGGAGACGCCGGCCTCGCGCGCCACGTCGTGCACGGTCGCACGCTTGCGGGGGAGGGGGGAGGCGGTCACGAGCGTCACTGTAGCGACGCACGGACGGGTGACATCGGGACGGAAGGGGCTCTCCGGCGTTGACCGGCCCGTGGCTCGTGCTTAATGTGTGCACGTGCACACACCCCGACGTGCATGACGCGTCGGGTCGATGTGTGCACGTGCACACACAAAGGAGTTGCGCACGATGACGACGACCGTCGACCCCACGACGGCTCCGGCCCCCGCCGGTCACCGCCCCCGCTTCCGCCACACCGGCGTCGCGTTCGGCTGCGACTGGAACCCCGAGCAGTGGGACCGCGCCACGTGGCGCGAGGACGCCCGGCTCATGCAGGAGGCCGGCGTCGACCTCGTCGCGATCAACGTGTTCGGCTGGTCCCAGCTCGAGCCGTCGCCCGGCCGCTACGACTTCACCGACCTCGACGAGGTCATGGACCTCATGGCCGCCGCCGGCGTGCGCGTCAACCTCGGCACCGGCACCGCCTCCACGCCGCCGTGGCTGACCACGCTGCACCCCGAGGTGCTGCCCGTCGCGGTCGACGGCACGCGGCGCTGGCCCGGCGGGCGGCAGGCGTGGTGCCCGTCGTCGCCGGTGTACCGCGAGCGCTCGCTCGCCCTCGTCGCCCAGGTCGCGGACCGCTACGGCGACCACCCCGCGCTCGCGCTGTGGCACGTGTCGAACGAGCTGGGCTGCCACAACGCCCTGTGCTGGTGCGACGTCAGCGCCGACGCGTTCCGCCGCTGGCTGGCCGAGCGCTACGGCGACGTCGCGGCGCTCAACGACGCCTGGGGCACGTCCTTCTGGAGCCAGCGGTACTCCTCGTTCGACGAGGTCCTCCCGCCCCGGGCGACGGTCTCGACGCGCAACCCCGGCCAGGTCCTGGACTTCCACCGGTTCTCCTCCGCGGAGCTGCTCGGCCAGCTCCAGGCCGAGACGGCCGTGCTGCGCGCCCGCAGCGCCGTGCCCGTGACGACGAACTTCATGGTCACCGACCACATCCGCACCCTCGACTACTGGTCCTGGGCCCCGCACGTCGACGTCGTGGCCAACGACCACTACCTCGACCACCGGCTCGCGGACCCGACCACCGAGCTCGCGTTCAGCGCGGACCTCACGCGCGGCCTGGCCGGCGGCGACCCGTGGCTGCTCATGGAGCACTCCACCGGCGCGGTCAACTGGCAGCCGGTCAACCTCGCCAAGGATGCGGGGGAGATGGTGCGCAACTCCCTGACGCACGTGGCGCGCGGCGCCGACGCGGTCTGCTTCTTCCAGTGGCGGGCCTCCACGCAGGGCGCGGAGAAGTTCCACTCGGCCCTCGTGCCGCACGCCGGCACCGACACCCGGCAGTGGCGCGACGTCGTCGACCTGGGGGCGACCCTCGACCGGCTCGACGAGGTCGCGGGCTCGCGCGTCGTGGCCGACGTCGCCGTGCTGTTCAGCTGGGAGGCGTGGTGGGCCGCCGACGGCGACAACCGCCCCTCGACGGCCGTGCGCTACCGGGAGCAGGTGCTCGACGCCTACCGGGCGCTGCGTGCGCAGGGCGTGACCGTCGACGTCGTCTCCCCGGCCGACCCGCTGACGGGGTACCGGCTCGTGGTCGTCCCCGCCCTGTACCTGGTGTCCGACGCGGACGCCGCGCACCTGACGCGGTTCGTCGAGGACGGCGGCACCGCGCTCGTGACGTTCTGGTCGGGCATCGCCGACGAGCGCGACGCCGTGCGGCTCGGCGGGTACCCCGGCGCGTACCGGGACCTGCTCGGCGTGCGCGTCGAGGAGTTCGCCCCCGTGCTGCCCGGCACCGTGCTCACGCTCGACGACGGCTCGCGGGCCGCGCTGTGGAGCGAGCGCTCGCAGGTCGTCGACGCGGACGTGCTCGCCCGGTTCGCCGACGGGCCCGCCGCCGGGGAGGCCGCCCTCACGCGCCGCACCGTCGGGCGGGGCAGCGCCTGGTACCTGGCCACGTCGCTGGACGCCGCGTCGGGGGCCGCGCTGGCCGCCCGGCTGTGCGCGGACGCCGGTGTCGCCACCGACCCCGACCTGGCCGCCGCGGGCGTCGAGCGCGTCGTGCGCACCCGCGACTCGACCACCTGGACCTTCGTCGTCAACCACGGAGCGGACGACGTGACCGTCCCCGCCCGGGGCCACGAGCTCGTGACGGACGCCGCAGTCCGCGACACGCTCGTCGTCCCGGCGCGCGCGGTCCGCGTCCTGCGAGAGGAGCCCGTCCGATGACCACCGCCCCCGCCGCGCTCGCGCGGCCCCCGGCCCCCGGCCGGGCCACCCGGCGCGCGCCGCGGCGCTACGGGAAGGCGATCGCCTTCTTCGTCGCCCCGTTCGGGCTGCTGTTCACCCTGTTCTACGTCGTGCCGATCGCCGCCGCGGTCTGGCAGTCGCTGCTCACGGTCGAGCGCGACGGCACGTTCGGCGCGGCCCGGCAGGTGTTCGGCGGGCTCGTGCAGTACGAGGCCGTCTTCCGCAACGAGGCGTTCTGGGAGTCCGTCGGCCGCGTGCTGCTGTTCGGCGTCGTGCAGGTGCCGGTCATGCTCGGCCTGGCGCTGCTGTTCGCGCTGCTGCTGGACTCCCCGCTGGTGCGCGGCAAGAAGTTCTTCCGCCTGGCGTACTTCGTGCCGTACGCGGTGCCCGGCGTCATCGCCGCGATCATGTGGGGCTTCCTGTACTCCCCGCGCCTGTCGCCGTTCACGGCCCTGACCGCCAACGTGCCGATCCTCGGTGCCGACCTCGTGCTGTGGGCGATCGCCAACGTCGTGACGTGGGTCTACGTCGGCTACAACATGCTGATCATCTACTCGGCGCTGCTGGCGATCCCCGGGGAGGTGTCCGAGGCCGCCGTGCTCGACGGCGCCGGCCAGGCGCGCATCGCGCTGTCGATCAAGGTCCCGATGGTCATGCCCGCCATCTCGCTGACCGCGATCTTCTCCATCATCGGCACGCTCCAGCTGCTCGCCGAGCCGCAGGTCTTCCGGTCTTTCAGCTCGGCCGTGACCAGCACGTTCACCCCGAACATGACCGTCTACGCGACGTCGGCCGTGCCGAACACGTCGCTGGCCGCCGCGTTCTCCGTGGTCCTGGCCCTCATGACGTTCGTGCTGTCGTTCGGGTTCCTCAAGCTGTCCCAGCGCAAGGAGGCGCGATGACCACGCTCCAGGCCCGCCCCGCGCGCAGCGCCGCGGCGGCCAGCGCACCGGGCCGCTCGGTCCGCACCCCGGTGGTCCCGCGGATCGCCGCGATGACGGTCATGGTGGTCTTCACCGGGTACTTCCTGTTCCCGCTGTGGTGGCTGCTCGTCGCGTCGTCCAAGACCCGCGGCGACGTCCTCGGCACCAACCCCCTGTGGTTCGCCGACCTGCACCTGGTCGACAACGTCCGCGACGTCCTGACGTACCGGGACGGGCTGTTCGGGCAGTGGATGGGCAACTCGCTGCTCTACGCCGGCGTCGGTGCCGCGGTCGCGACGCTGCTCGCCTCGATGTGCGGGTACGCGCTGGCCAAGTACCAGTTCCGCGGCCGGGAGGCGCTGTTCAACGTCGTCCTCGGCGGGGTGCTCGTGCCCGCGACGGCGCTCGCGCTGCCGCTGTTCCTCATCTTCTCCGCGGTCGACCTCACCGACACGTACTGGTCGGTGCTGCTGCCGAGCATCGTCAGCCCGTTCGGGGTGTACCTGTCGCGGATCTACGCCGCGGCGAGCGTGCCCGACGAGCTCATCGAGGCCGCCCGCCTCGACGGCGCCGGCGAGATCCGGACGTTCTTCGGGGTGTCGGTGCGGCTCATGGTGCCGGCCCTGGTGACCGTCTACCTCTTCCAGTTCGTCGCGATCTGGAACAACTTCTTCCTCCCGCTGATCATGCTGCGCGACGAGCGCAAGTTCCCCGTGACGTTCGGGCTCTACACCTGGAACTCCCAGGTCAACCAGATCCCCGAGCTCAACACGTTCGTGCTCGTCGGCGCCCTGCTGTCGATCATCCCGCTCGTCGTCGCGTTCCTCGCGCTGCAGCGGTTCTGGCGGGGCGGCCTCGGCGCCGGCTCCGTCAAGTGACACCCCCCGACCACACCCCCAGCAGCAGTACGTCCCATCCCTCGATGAAGAAGGAAACCCCCATGCACCAGCGCACGCGGACGGGCACCGTCGCCCTCCTCGCCTCCTCCCTCCTGATCGGCACGCTCGCGGCGTGCTCGACCGGTGACGACACCGCCGCCGGCGGCGCCGACGCCGCGGCCTGCGAGCCGTCCGAGGGCACGGTCGAGCTGAGCTTCACGTCCTGGATCCCCGGCATCGAGACCGCCGTCGAGACGTGGAACGAGGCCAACCCCGACATCCAGGTGACGGTCCAGACCGGCCCCAACGGCAACTCCGGCACCTACCAGAACTTCTTCAACCAGCTCGAGGCCGGCAACGCGCCCGACCTGGGCCAGATCGAGTACGACGCGCTGCCGAACTTCCGCGTCCAGGACGGCCTGGAGGACCTGTCGGCCTGCGCCGACGTCGTCGCCGCGCAGGAGCAGTTCGTCGACTGGACCTGGGGCCAGGTCACCCTCGGCGACGAGGAGTCGGTCTGGGCCGTCCCGCAGGACGCCGGCCCGATGGCGCTGTTCTACCGCGCCGACCTGTTCGAGGAGAACGGCATCGAGGTGCCGACCACGTGGGAGGAGTACCAGGCGGCCGCGGAGCAGATCCGTGAGCTCGACGGGTACATCACCAACTTCTCCCAGTCGGACGTCAACCAGTTCGCGGGCTTCGTGTGGCAGGCCGGCGGGCAGTGGTTCGCCAACGACGCCGACGGCTGGTCGGTCACGCTGGCCGACGACGCCTCGACGCAGGTCGCCGACTACTGGCAGGGCCTGATGTCGGACGACCTCGTCGCGACGTACCCGGCGTGGACCCCCGAGTGGGACAACGCCTACAACTCCGGCGAGGTCTGGACCTGGGTCTCCGCGGTCTGGGGCGCCAACTCCATCGCGTCGGGCGCGCCCGACACGGCTGGCAAGTGGGCCGTCGCGCCCATGCCGCAGTGGGAGGACGGCGGCACCGCCGCCGGCAACTGGGGCGGCTCGTCCACCGCGGTCTTCAAGGGCACCGAGCACCTGTACGAGGCCACGAAGTTCGCGCTGTGGCTCAACACGTCCGAGGAGGCGCTGACCATCCTCAACGAGGAGGCCAACATCTACCCGGCCACCACCGCCGGGCTCGAGCTGCCGGTCCTGAAGGAGGGCGTCGAGTTCTACGGCGGCCAGGCCATCTACGACGTGTTCGCCGAGGCGTCCGCGCAGGTCAACCCGGACTTCGTGTGGGGCCCGACGATGACGCAGGTCTACACCGACGTCTCGGACGGCTTCAAGGAGGCCGCGACCGGCCAGGGCACGCTCCTGGACGCGCTCGAGGCGGCCCAGTCCTCCACGGTCGAGGCCCTCGAGGCCCAGGCCATCCCCGTGAAGCAGTGACGCGATGATCCACCACCTGCGTGCCGGGGGCGTGAGCCTCGTGGTCGACGCCCCCGGCACGCAGGTGCCGTCGGTCCTGCACTGGGGGGCCGACCTCGGGCCCCTGCCGGCCGACGCGCTCGACGCGCTCGCCGGGGCGGTCCTCCCCGCCGTGCCGCCGAGCTCGATCGACGTCCCGCTGCGGCTGTCCCTCGTGCCGACCCTCGCCGAGGGCTGGTCCGGTCAGCCCGGTCTGGCCGTGCACCGCGCCGCCGGCCCCCTCGACGTCGCGCTCGCGACGACCGCCGTGGAGGTCCGCGACGACGACGGCGACCAGGTGCTCGACGTCCGCACCGCCGACCCGGCGGCCGCCGTGGCCGTGCGCACCGAGGTGCGCCTGGCGCCCGAGGGCGTGCTGACCGTGCGCCACACCCTGGCGAACACCGGCGACGGCCCCCTGCACGTGCAGACCCTCGACGTGGTGCTGCCCGTGCCCGACCGCGCCCGCGAGCTCGCCGACCACACCGGCCTGTGGAGCCACGAGCGCCGCCAGCAGCGCCTGCTGCCGGGGCACGGGGTGTGGCTGCGCGAGGGCCGGCACGGCCGCCCCGGCCACGACGACGCCTACCTGCTCGTCGCCGGGACCCCCGGGTTCGGCACCCGCACCGGCGAGGTCTGGTCCGTGCACTGCGCGTGGAGCGGCGACCGCCGGCTGTGGTCCGAGCGCTCCCCGCTGGGCCCGTCCGCGCTCGGCGGCGGTGAGCTCTGGGCCCCCGGCGAGACCACCCTCGCCCCGGGGGAGGACCTGACGACTCCGTGGCTGGTGGCCACCTGGTCCGGCGACGGTCTCGACGGGCTCAGCGACCGCCTGCACGCCCGCCACCGGCGTCGGCGCGGGCCCTTGCGCCCCCGGCCCCTCGTGCTCAACACGTGGGAGGCCGTGTACTTCGACCACGACCTGCCCACGCTGTCGCGGCTCGTCGACGTCGCCGCGCGCGTCGGCGTGGAGCGGTTCGTCCTCGACGACGGCTGGTTCCGCGGGCGCCGCGACGACCGCACGTCCCTCGGCGACTGGACCGTCGACCCCGACGTGTGGCCCGACGGCCTGCACCCGCTGGCGCAGCGCGTCACGGCCGCCGGCATGGAGCTCGGCCTGTGGGTCGAGCCCGAGATGGTCAGCGCCGACTCCGACCTGGCCCGTGCGCACCCCGACTGGGTGCTCGGCCGCCCGGCCGCGCTGGAGTGGCGCCACCAGCGCGTGCTCGACCTCGCGCACCCCGGGGCGTGGGCGCACGTGCACGACGCGCTCGTCGCGCTGCTCGAGGAGTACCCCGTGCGGTTCCTCAAGTGGGACCACAACCGCGACCTGCTGGCCCCCGGCGCCCACGCGCAGACCGCTGCCCTGTACCGGATGCTCGACGCGCTGCGCGCGCGGTTCCCCGACGTGGAGATCGAGTCCTGCGCGTCCGGCGGCGGCCGCGTCGACCTGGGCGTCGCCGAGCGCGTCGACCGGTTCTGGGCCTCGGACACCAACGACCCGCTGGAGCGCCAGGAGATCCACCGCTGGTCGACGCTGCTCCTGCCGCCCGAGCACCTGGGCGCGCACCTCGGCGACGCCCGCGCGCACACCACGGGCCGCACCAGCGACCTCGGGTTCCGCCTGGCGACCTCCCTGTTCGGGCACGCCGGCATCGAGGGCGACCTGACCCGCTCCGAACCCGCCGAGCTCGCCGCGGTCACCGTGTGGGCGCAGGCGTACCGGCGGCTGCGCGGCCTGCTGCACACCGGCACCGTCGTGCGGGCCGAGGTCCCCGACCCCGCGCTGGCCGTGCACGGCGTGGTCGCGGCGGACCGCTCGGAGGCCGTCGTCGCGCTGGTCGCGCTGGCCGCGCCGCAGGCCGCCCTGCCCGCCCCGGCGCGCGTGCCCGGCCTCGACCCGGCGCGGTCCTACCGGGTGACGCACGTCGACCTCGGCGCGGGTGCGCCGCTCACCGTCGGCGACGCGCCCCCCGCGTGGTGGGCGGACGTGCTCGCGGGCCGGGACGTCGTGCTGCCCGGCCGCGTGCTCGAGCAGACCGGGCTGGCCCGCCCCCTGCTGGCCCCGCAGCAGGCCGCGGTCCTGCACCTGACGGCTCTCGACGCCTGACCACGCCGGCCCCGGGGCGCGGCTCGTGTGCCGCGGGGCCGGCGCGGTCAGCGTCGGGCGGGGTCGGCGTCGGGCAGGTCAGCGTCGCGCGGGGACGCCCGCGTGCAGGATCCCGCGCAGCGCCAGGTCGGCCGCGCGCTCCACGGCCGCCGCCGCCTCGTCGGGACCCCGGAGCGCGACCACGCCCTCGAGCATCGCGAACACGAGCATGACGTCGGCGGTCGTCGCGTCCGGGCGGGCGGCCCCCGCGGCGTGCGCGTCCGCCAGCGCGCGGGCGAGCAGCCCCCGCACACGCACGGTGACCGCCTCGAGGTGGGCGACGCCGTCCTGCGAGCGGCGCACGGTGGTCAGCAGCCCGGGCGAGGCGACCTGGCGGGCACCGATCGCGTGCACCAGCAGGTGCAGGGCGTCCGCGCCCGGCATGCCGGCCACCCGCCGCTCGAGGGCGTCGACGCGGGCGTCGAACACGGCGGCGACGAGCGCGGGCCGGTCGGGGAAGTGCCGGTAGAGGGTGGCCCGCCCCACACCGGCGTGCTCCGCGACGAGGTCGAGCGACACGGCGGACCCGTGCGTCTCGAACACCTCCTCGGCGGCGGCGACGAGGCGCGCACGGTTGAGCCGGGCGTCGCGTCGTTGGGTCATGACGGCAGGCTAACGACGGCCCCGGGGACAGGCCTCGTCGGGTGCGGGTGAACCTCGGGCGTGGCTCAGGTCACACCGGTCGTCACCGCCGGTGTCACGGTGCTGGCTGACCTTCCGGCCGCGGGTGATGAACCGGCCCCGGTATGCGTGGGACGCCCGTTCTGCGACGTGTCGGACGAGGGACACGGACCGTCTTCGCCCACGGTTCATGTGTGTGCATGGGTTCACATGACCGACACACAGGAAGACGGATCCAGTCGGACGCCCGTCCAAGCCGCCCCAGGAGGACCCTCATGCGTTCCAGCACCCGTGCGCACGTCGCGCGCCTCACCGACGAGACGGCCCGCGCGCACGCCGACGTCGCCGCCCTGACCGAGGTCGTCCAGGCGCTCGCAGGCGCCCGCACGCTCGAGGCCGGTGTCGGCGCTGCGCTGCGGGTCGTGCGCGAGCAGTTCGGCTGGGCCTACGGGTCGTACTGGGCCGTCGACCGCGAGGCGCGCGTGCTGCGCTTCGCCGCCGAGTCCGGCGACGCGGGCGAGGAGTTCCGCAAGGTCACCCGGACCGCGTCGTTCGCCGAGGGCGTCGGCCTGTCCGGCCGTGCCTGGCGGACCCGCGGGCTGGTCAGCGTCCGTGACCTCGGCGAGCTGACGGACTGCGTGCGCGCCCCCGCCGCGCAGCGCGCCGGCGTCCGGTCGGGCGTCTGCTTCCCGATCCTCGTCGAGGGCGAGGTCGCCGGCACGATGGACTTCTTCACCACCGAGGTCCTCGACCTCGACCCGGCGCGGCTGTCGGTGCTCGAGAGCGTCGGCACCCTCGTCTCGCAGACCCTCGAGCGCCTCGTCGTGGCCGAGGTGCAGGCGGAGTCGGCGCGCGACACCGAGGCCACGACGGCCGTCCTGCAGACCGTGACGGCCGCCACCACCGCGGACGCCGCGCTGCGCGGGGCGCTCGACGCCGTCCGCGAGGGCTTCGGCTGGGCGTACGGGTCGTTCTGGGCGATCGACGAGGTCGACCGGGTCCTGCGGTTCTCGCAGGAGTCCGGCGACGCGGGGCCGGAGTTCCGCCGGGTGACCCGCGAGGCGTCGTTCGCGGAGGGCGTCGGCCTCGCGGGCCGCACCTGGAGGGCGCGCGAGCTCGTGTTCGTGCCCGACCTGGCCGAGGTGACCGACTGCGTGCGTGCCCCCGCCGCGCGGGCCGCCGGGGTGAAGTCCGGCGTCTGCCTGCCGATCATCGTCGACGGCGCCATCGTCGGGACCATGGACTTCTTCGTCCTCGAGACGATCGACCTGACGCCCGGCCGGCGCGCGGCGCTGCAGAACACGGCGTTCCTCATCGGCCAGTCCCTGAGCCGGTTCGCGTCCGCCGACCGTCTGCGCGTGGCCGGCCAGGAGCTCGTCACGTCGATCGAGGAGGTCGAGCGCAACGTCGTCGCGGCCACGTCCGTGGCGGCCGACGGTCAGCGGCTCGTGCTGGAGGCCGACCAGGACGTCGCCGGTCTGGGCCGGTCGAGCGAGGAGATCGGCCAGGTCGTCAAGACGATCCAGACCATCGCCGCGCAGACGAACCTGCTCGCCCTGAACGCGACCATCGAGGCCGCCCGTGCCGGTGAGGCGGGTCGCGGGTTCGCGGTCGTCGCCAACGAGGTCAAGGAGCTCGCCAACGAGACGGCCACGGCGACGACGGAGGTCGGCGACAAGGTCGGCGCCATCCAGCGCCAGGTCGCGACCGCCGTCGCGTCGCTCGCGGGGATCCGCGACGTCGTCGAGCGCATCAACGAGACCCAGAACGTCATCGGCTCCGTGCTGACCGAGCAGGTCGCGGTGACGCGCGCGATCCTCAACTGACGAGGCCGGAGCGGCCGCGCCCGCCCTGTCGCCGGGGCTGGCGAGGCCGTGCCTGGTAGGAAACGGGGCATGGGCCACCAGCAGCTCCGCGCCCCCGCGGCTCCGACCCGGCGGGCGCTCGTCCTCGTCGGCCGGGGGCGGTACGCCGACCCCTGGCACGACACCGCCGCGACCGCGGGGCGCCTGCACCCGCTGCTCGTCGACGCCGGGCTGGCACCGGCGGTGCACGGCACCGCACCGGGCCTCCTCGGCCCCGACGGGCTCGCCACCCGTGAGGTCGGCCGGCCCGACCTGCTCGTCGTGGTCGCCGGCACCGGGCGCGTCGACCCCGGCTTCGACGGCGACGACGCGGCCTGGTCCGGGTTCCACGCCGCGCTGGCCGGCCTCGTCGCGGACGGTGTGCCGCTGCTCGCGCTGCACGCGTCCGCCAACGCCTTCCACGACGCACCCGGCTGGTCGCGGCTCCTGGGCGGGCGCTGGGTCGACGACGTGTCCTGGCACCCGCCGCTGGGCACCGCGCGGTTCGACGTCGCCGACCCCGAGCACCCGGTGACGGCCGGGCTCGGCGCCGTCGAGGCGGTCGACGAGCAGTACCTCGACCTCGACGTCGACCCGGCCGCGCACGTCCTGCTCACGACCCGGCACGAGGGCGTCGACCACCCGGTGGTCTGGGTCGCGCCCGGGCCCGGCCGGGTCGTCTACGACGCGCTCGGGCACGACGTGCGCTCCTGGGCGAGCCCGGGGCGCCGCGACCTCGTCCGACGGACCGTCCGCTGGCTCGTCGACGCCCCGGGCTGACACCCCGTCCGGAGGCCCGGCCCCTCAGGAGGCGCCGGGCCGCCCCGCCAGCGCGTCCTCGGCCACGGGGAACCCGGGGAACCGGCTCAGCCGCACGAGCGGGATCGCGCGCATCATCTCCCCGTGCTGGCCGTCCTCCAGCAGCGTCGCGAACCCGCTGCCGGCCAGCCGCTCGCGCAACCAGGGGCCGGCCTGCGGGTCCGCCAGCCACGCGGCGACCGTCGAGGCCGGGCCCACGGGCTCGGTCACGTCGACGCCCGGCAGCTCGACCGTCAGCCGCGCCCGCACGTCCCGCGACGACGCCGAGACCCGCACCTCGAACGCCCCGCCCTCGACGACCCACGTGCCGCGGGCGGTGTGCCACCACGCGAACGACCGGTCGTCGAGCGCGACCCGCACCCGGCGGCTCTCGCCCGGCGCCAGGGGCACCCGCGCGAAGCCCTTGAGCTCCTGCGCGGGCCGCGCCACGGCGCTCACCGGGTCGGCGACGTACACCTGGACCGTCTCCGTCCCGGCCCGGTCGCCGGTGTTCGTCACGGTGACGTGCACGTCGACCCGGCCGGCCGCGGCGTCGACCACCTCGACCGCGGCGTCCGACCACGCGAACGTCGTGTACGACAGCCCGTGCCCGAACGGGAAGGCCACGTCCAGGCCGCGCGTGTCGTACCAGCGGTACCCCACGAGCAGGCCCTCGGCGTAGCGCACGTGCCCGAGCTCGCCGGGGAACGCCCCCACCGTCGGGGTGTCCAGCTCGCGCAGCGGGACCGTCTCCGCCAGCCGGCCCGACGGGTCCGCCCGTCCCAGCAGCAGGTCCGCGACCGCGGAGCCGCCCGCCTGCCCCAGCAGCCAGCCCTCCAGCACGGCCCGGGTGCGGTGCAGCCACGGCATCGTCACCACCGACCCGTTGGACAGCACGACCACGACGTCGGGGTTGACCGCCGCGACCGCCTCCAGCAGCGCCACCTGCGCGTCCGGCAGGCGGGTGTGCGCCCGGTCGTAGCCCTCCGACTCGTACGACGCCGGCAGCCCCAGGAACAGCAGCACCACCTCGGCGTCCCGCGCCGCCGCGACGGCCTCGGCCACCAGCACCGGGTCGCCCGCCTCCTCCTCGACCACGTACCCGGGGGCGAACACGACCTCGCGCCGCCCCGCGAGCCCCGCCCGCAGCGCGCCCAGCGCGTCGTCCAGGCGCGTCGGGTTCACCTGCGAGCTGCCGGCCCCCTGGTAGCGGGGGCTGCGCGCGAGCTCGCCGACCACGGCCACCGTGCCGCCGTGCTCCGGGTCCAGCGGCAGCAGACCACCCTCGTTGCGCAGCAGCACCGCGCTCGCGGTGGCCGCCTCGCGCGCGAGGGCGTGGTGCGCGTCGAGGTCGACGGTCCCGCCCGCGGCCAGGCCGGGCTGCGCCCTGGCGACGAGCTCGAGCACGCGCCGCGCGGCCCGGTCGACGTCGGCCTCGGCGAGCGTGCCCGCGGCCACCGCGTCGAGCACGCGCCGGGTGCCCGCGCCCCCGGACGACGGCATCTCCAGGTCCAGCCCGGCCGCGACGGCCGCCGCCCGGTCGTCGACCGCACCCCAGTCGGACACGACGAGCCCGTCGAAGCCCCACTCCTCGCGCAGCACCCGGGTCAGCAGCCACGGGTCCTGCGACGCGTACACGCCGTTGACCTTGTTGTACGAGCACATCACCGTCCACGGCCGGGCCTCACGCACCACGTGCTCGAACGCCGGCAGGTAGATCTCGCGCAGCGTGCGCTCGTCGACGTCGGCGGAGACCGTCATGCGGTCGGTCTCCTGGTTGTTGACCGCGAAGTGCTTGAGCGACGCCCCGACACCCTGGCGCTGCACGCCCTCGACGAGCCCGGCCGCGAGCCGCCCGGCGAGGAACGGGTCCTCGGACAGGTACTCGAAGTTGCGCCCGCACAGCGGGGACCGCTTGATGTTGACGCCGGGGCCGAGCAGCACCGCGACGCCCTCGGCGCGCGACTCCGCGCCGAGCGCCTCGCCGACCCGGCGGGCCAGGTCGACGTCCCACGACGAGGCCAGGCCGGCCGCGGGCGGGAAGCACGTCGCGGGCACGGAGTCGGTCAGGCCGAGGTGGTCGCCGCCCTCGACCTGCTTGCGCAGCCCGTGCGGGCCGTCGGTGACCAGCAGGGACGGCACGCCCAGGTGCGGGACCGGCTCGGTGTGCCAGAAGTCCGCGCCGTCGAGCAGCGCGCCCTTCTCCTCCAGGGTCATCTCGGCCAGCAGGGCCGCGGGGTCGGTGCTCGGGGTGCTGCCGGCGGTCGGGGTCGGCGTGGTCTCTGCGGTCGTCATGGGGTGCTCCTGGGCTGCGGTCCGTGCGGGACCGGACGGGCGGACGGGGGAGGGTTCGCGGGTCAGTCGTCGCGGCCGTCGTAGGTGACGCCGTCGACGACGACCTCGCCCTCGACGGCGTACAGGCCGACGACGCGGCCGGTGAAGGACGCGGCGGTCTCGGCGGTGAGGTAGCGGCCGTCGAGGGCGGCGAGCTCGACGCGGCCGTCGGGGCCGTCGAAGCCCAGGCGGACGACGTCGGAGGTCATCGACGCGAAGCCGACGTCGGTGACCGGTTCCGTCTCGACCCACAGCGTGACGGGCCCGTCGGGTGCGGGCGCCGACCAGGTCTGGGCGATGCCCGCGACGCGCCCGCGGGCGACGACGGTGCCCCGCCCGAGCTCGACGTCGTAGTGGTGCAGCTCGTCGTAGCGGACGGCGACGCCGCCGAGGCCGTCGGCAGCGTCGACCTGCGCGGCGAACCGGGAGCGGTGGTGCGCCTGACGGATGCCGACGAACACCGCGCGGGGGTCGTCGAGGTCGGTGCCCTCGCCGCGCAGCAGCGCGTGACCGGGTCGGGTGGTGAGGTCCATGAGCTCGGCGGGGGTGCGCCGCAGGCCGATCCACTCCCCGTCGGGGACGGCGCCGTCCAGGTCGTCCCGGAAGGAGCCGGCCCCGGGTGCGGTCAGCTCCACGGGGTCGACGACCGGCCAGCCGTCCTGCCAGCTCACGTGCGTGGAGAACGTCTCCCGGCCCATCGGGGAGAACCCGCGGGTCGCGCCGCGGGTACGCATGCCGAGCAGCACCATCGCCCACCCGCCGTCGGGGGTCTGCACGAGGTCGCCGTGCCCGGTGTTCTGCACGGGCCGGCTGGTGCTGCGGGCGGACAGCACGGGGTTGGTCGGCGCGCCCTCGAACGGCCCGTCGGGGCGGGTGCTGCGGGCGACCGAGACGCTGTGCCCGCGCTCGGTGCCGCCCTCGGCGATCACGAGGTACCACCAGCCGTCGTGCCGGTACAGGTGCGGCGCCTCGGGGAACATCAGCCCGGTGCCGGACCACAGCGACCGGGGCGTCTCCAGCGCGCGCCCGGTCGTGGGGTCGATGCGGACCTGCTCGATGCCGTCGTGCGCGCCGACCCGGTCGCCGGTCAGGCGCAGCGCCGAGTAGGTGAGGTAGCAGGTGCCGTCCTCGTCCCAGGCGAGGTCGGGGTCGATGCCGTCGACCTCGACGACCGTCCCGTCGCTCCACGGCCCGGCCGGGTCCTGCGCGGTGAACAGCAGCGTGCCGCGCCCGAGGGCGTCGGTGACCGCGACCCAGAACAGCCCGTCGTGGTGGCGCAGGGTCGGTGCCCACGCGCCGCCGCCGGTCGGCACGTGCGCCACCGCGAGCTGGTCGGGGCGCGTGACGACGTGGCCCACACGCGTCCAGGTGGTCAGGTCGCGGCTGTGCAGCACGGGGATGCCGGGCAGGTACTCGAACGTCGAGCACGCGAGCCAGTAGTCCTCGCCGACGCGCACGACGGACGGGTCGGGGTGGAACCCCGCGACGGTGGGGTTGCGCAGGTCGGTCGTCATCGGGTGCCTCCGGGGTGCGGGGTGTCGACGAGCACGCGGACGTCCCACGGGCCCAGGGGCACGACGGCGCCGACCGGGCGGCCGTCGAGCACGTCGACGAGGGGGGCCGGGGGAGCGGCGACCTCCACGTCGCCCCACCCCCAGTGGTGCAGCACGTGCAGGGTCCGCCCGTCGGCGGTGGTCATGGTCGTGGCGCGCACGTCGGCCGGCAGCGCGTCCCACGCGCCCGCGGCGGGCCGGGCGACGGTGCCCGCGAGCAGCGTGCGGGCGAGGTCCTGGTCGGGGACGGTGCCGACGACCGTGATCCGCCCGGCGCCGTGCGCGCGCGTGGTCACGGCCGCCCACGCGCCCAGGTGCGGGTCGTCGTAGCCCGCGAGCACGTCGGCGCCGTCGGGCTCGAGGTGGTCGACCCAGGCCGTCGCGGTCGCGCCGGCCGGGACGTCGAGGCCGGCGGTGCCCCGGACGGGCACCGGGCGGGTCAGGCTCGCGGACTCCTGGTACCGCACGCCGGCGGCCTGCGCGAGCAGCGCCGGCTTGACCTCGCGGCGGGCCCGGGCCTCCGCGTCGGCGTACCCGGTGCGCGGCCCGAGGACCAGGTGCCCGCCGGCGTGCGCGTAGTCGGCCAGCCAGGTCAGCTCGGCGTCGGTCGCGGTGTAGAGGCCGACGACGACGAGCACGGGGCGCCGGGCCGCGAACGCCGCGGGGTCCTCGCCGGCGCGGGCGTGCGGCCCGGTCTCGCGGCTGCCGAAGAGCTGGGCGGGGCGCACGGTGTTGACCTGGAGCCCTGCGTCGAACGCGCCGCGGTAGAACGGCAGGACGAGGCGGCGGTAGGCGTCCGGGTCGCCCCAGCCGGCGGCGTCCGGCAGCGGCGCGGTCGGCCCGAACCCCAGCGCCCAGCGCGAGTCGGAGCAGTACAGCAGGGCGACGTCGGCGTCGGGCACGGCGCCGACGAGCAGGTCGGAGGCCGTGCCCAGCTCGGCGCCGAGGCGGGCGATCTCGCGGTACGCGCGCCCGGGCTGCTGGTCGTGGGGGAGCACCCCGCCCCAGAACGTCTCGGTGCCGAAGTGCAGCGTGTGCCAGTGCCAGTACTCGACCATGCGGGCCCCGCGCGAGACCAGCGCCCACGCGGCCTGCCGCCACTGGCCGTCGTAGGGCACGACCCCGGGGGTGGCGCCGAACCCGATCGAGCCCGCGTTGGTCTCGGTGACGAGGAACGGCTCCTGGCGGGAGGACCACATGAGGTCGGCGAGCTGGTAGACCGCCCACGGTCCGCGCACGATCCACCCCGGGGCCATGGGCTCGCGGAACGGGTGCGCGAGGGCGTCCTGCGTCTCGTGGTACGCGTTGCCCGCGGCGACGGTCAGGCGCGCGGCCAGCCGCTCGTCCTCGACGCCGACCTGGTCGTACGACAGGCAGGTGGTGACGAAGCGGTCCGGGTGGGTGGCGTGCACCTCGTCGTGGACGATCTGCGCCTGCCAGCCGATGAGGTCGGTGACGAGCTGCGCCTGGAACCGGCGCCAGGCCAGGTCGTACTGCGGCTGGGCGTTGCCGTCGGGCACCCACAGGTCCGCCCAGGTCGAGAGCCGGTGCGACCAGTAGACGAGCCCCCACGCCTCGTTGAGGTGCTCGACGGTGCCGTAGGTGTGCCGCAGGTGGTCGACGAACCGCTGGAAGACGCCGTGGTTGTGCAGCAGGCGGATGCCGGGCTCGTTGTCGACCTGGTACCCCACGACGGCGGGGTGGTCGAGGTAGCGGCGCACGATGGCGCGCACGAGGCGCTCGGCGTAGAAGCGGAACGCGGGGTGGGTGAAGTCCACCTCCTGGCGCATGCCCCAGCGCATGGGCGTCCCGGTCGCGGTGTCGCCCGCGATCTCGGGGTGCAGCCGCGCCATCCAGGGCGGGACCGCGTAGGTGGGGGTGCCGAGGACCACGCCGATGCCGCGGGCGTGCGCGCCGTCGAGCACGGGCTCGAGCCAGTCGAGGTCGAACCGCCCCTCCTCGGGCTCCCACGTCGACCACACCGACTCGCCGACGCGGATCACGGTGAACCCGGCCTCGGCCATGAGGTCGAGGTCCTCGTCGAGGCGGGGGGACGGCTGGTACTCGGCGTAGTAGGCGGCGCCGAACAGCAGGTGCGGGCGTGCGGGGTCGGGAGTCAAGAGCATCGTCGGTCTCTCTCGCGAGCGGTGCCCGCGGCGCCGGGGGCGCGGACGGGCGGTGCACCCGTGCCGTGCGTCGGCGGGCGGGCTGGTGCCATGCTGACATCGACTCATACGATTCAGCAAGAGGTCGCGGCGAACAGGCCCATACGCTTCGGTACCGCCGATCAGGATGTCCGTGCGCGGCCTCGCGCTAGGGTGTCGACCGACCAGGGGGAGATGGACGTGGCACCAAGACGCGTGACCGCCAAGGACGTCGCACGACGTGCCGGCGTGTCCCAGAGCACCGTCAGCTACGTGCTCAACGACACACCCAACCAGACCATCAGCGCGGCCACCCGCGAGCGCGTGCACCAGGCGGCCCAGGACCTGGGCTACACGCCGTCGGCCGCCGCGCGGGCCCTGCGGCGCGGCTCCAGCGAGACCGTGCTCATCGTGCTGCCCGACGCCCCGATCGGCGAGAACATGGCCCTCGTGGTCGAGACGGTGACCGAGGTGCTCGAGCCGCACGGGTTCACGGTCGTGTACCGGCGGCAGAAGGACGGTCACAGCCTCGCGGCTCTCTGGCACGAGCTGATGCCCGCCGCGATCGCCAACATGGCAGCGTTCCCACCCGGTGACGAGGCGGCGATCCGCGAGGCGGGGATCCCCGTGGTGAGCTCCACGCTGGACACCGGGGAGGGCCCGGCGATGCGGGTCCCGCAGGTGACCGTGGGGCACGTGCAGGTCGACCACCTGGTCGGGCGCGGGCACCGGCACCTGGCGTTCGCCGCGTCCGACGACCCCCAGGTCGCGGAGTTCATGACGCGACGCCTGGCGGGGGTGCAGGAGCGCTGCCGCGCCCTGGGCCTGCCCGAGCCGCTGGTGGTCGAGGTGCCGCTGGACGCCGAGGGTGCGGCCGGCGCGGTGCGGACGATGCGGGACCGGGACGAGCCGGTCACCGCCGTGTGCGCGTACAACGACGAGATCGCGTTCGCCGTGCTCGCCGGCATGCGGGCCCGCGGGCTGCAGGCGCCGGCGGACCTGGCCGTCATCGGGGTGGACAACATCACGATCGCGCCGTTCGCGGTGCCGCCGCTGACGACGGTCGACATCCACGCGGACCTCGTCGGCGCCGATCTGGGCCGCCTGGTGCTGCGCCTGCTCAAGCCCGAGCTCGAGGTGCCGGAGCCGGCGCACGAGTCGTCGGTCGACCTCGTGGTGCGCTCGAGCACCTGACCTCCGGGTCGGGTCCCTGCCGCGGCTCCCGGGGTGCGGCGTACCGGGGCGAGGGGTGCTGGCACCTGGGTGTTGCCGATCCGTGACGCCGGGGGTCTTGTCCGGCGGGCGGTCCGGGCCTACAGTCGCTGATACGTCACAGTACTGATACGTCACAGTGACGCCCGGCACCCCTCGCCGGTACATGGGAGAGTGGACCCGCCGGGTCCTCATCAAAGGAGATGACCATGCGACGACGCATGCTCGCGTTCGCGGCGGCCGCTGCCGTGCTGCTCACGGCAGCCTGCGGCGGTGGTGACGAGACCGCCACCGGGGGCGAGACCACGGGGTCGACCGCGTCCCTCGTGCTCGGGCAGATCGACATCCCGGCCTCGTTCGACGTCCTGGGGTACGCCTCGGGGACCAAGATGCAGTACTTCACGGCCGTGTACGACACGCTGCTCCGCCAGGACGGGGCCGGCGAGATCGTCCCCGGCCTGGTCACCGACTGGGCGTACGACGACACCCGGACCGTGCTGACCCTCACGCTGCGCGAGGGTGTGACGTTCACCGACGGCGTGGCGCTCGACGCCGACGCCGTCGTGGCGAACATCGAGCACTTCCGCGGCTCCAGCACCCCCGACCTGTCGAACGCCGCGTACGTCGACACCGTCACCGCGGTCGACGCCACCACGGTCGAGATCACGCTCACCGAGCCGGACCCGATGATGCTCACCTGGCTCACGCAGCCGCTGGGCTACATGTCCTCGCCGGAGTCGTGGGAGAACGAGGACGTCGCGACCAACCCCGTGGGCAGCGGCCCGTACGTGCTGGACACCGAGGCCACAGTCGTCGGGTCGACGTACGTGTTCACCAAGAACCCCGACTACTGGGACGACTCCCTCCAGCTGTTCGACACGCTGACGATGAGCTACTACGCCGACCAGTCCGCGCTGCTCAACGCGCTGCAGGGCGGCCAGGTCGACGCCGCGCCGTTCAGCCAGTTCTCCGCCCTCGAGCAGGTCGAGGCCGCCGGCTACGAGTCCAACGTCTCGCGGCTCGACTGGGAGGGGCTCATGCTCCTCGACCGGGACGGCGCCCTCGACCCCGCCCTCGCCGACGTCCGCGTGCGGCAGGCCATCAACCACGCGATCGCCAAGGACAGCATCCTGTCCGCGATCCTCCTCGACCACGGCACCGTGACCAGCCAGATCTTCGGCCCGTCGACCGACGGCTACGACGAGTCCCTCGACGGGTACTACACGTACGACCCCGACAGGGCGAAGGCGCTGCTGGCCGAGGCCGGGTACGCCGACGGGCTCGAGCTCACCATGCCGAGCACCTCGGCCATCGACCAGGCCCTGCTGACGTCGATCCAGCAGCAGCTCGCCGACGTCGGCATCACCGTCTCGTTCACCGACGTGGGCACGAACTTCATCTCCGACCTCATGGGCGCCAAGTACGGCTCGTCGTGGATGCGCCTGGCGTCGTCGTCCGACTGGCAGACCGCCACGTTCGCGCTCACCCCGGACGCGCTGTTCAACTCCTTCCGCACCCAGCGGCCCGAGGTCGACGCGCTGCTCGAGACCGTCCAGAAGGGCACCGAGGAGGAGGCGGACGCGGCCGCGCAGGAGCTCAACCGGTACGTCGTCGAGGAGGCGTGGTTCGCGCCCTTCTACTTCGTCGACAACGTCTACGTCTCCCAGCCGACGCTGGACGTGACGCCGGCGGCCGACATGGTCGTCCCGTACCTCTACCTGATCCAGCCCGCCGCCTGACCACCCACCCACCCTGCCCGCCCCGCCCGGGGCGCCGGGCGGCCGTGACCCTCGGCCACGGACCGCCGGCGCCCCGGCGCGGGACGGCGAGCCCCCGGGAGGGCGGCATGCTCAGATTCCTCGTCCGGCGGACGGTCGCGGGCGCCGCGATGCTGCTGGTCATCAGCACCCTCGCGTTCACGCTGCTGTACCTGACCGGTGCCGACATCGCCCGCAACCTGCTCGGCGACAACGCGTCCCAGGAGGCGGTCGACCTGCGCGCCGCCCAGCTCGGGCTCGACCGGCCGCTGGGGGAGCGGTACCTGGACTGGTTGTCCGGCGCCGTGCGCGGCGACCTCGGCACGTCGTGGTTCGGCGGGTCGTCGGTCGTGGACCTGCTGGCCTCCCGGCTCGGGGTCACGCTGTCCCTCGTCGTCCTGTCGACGCTGCTGTCCGCGGTGGTCGCCACCGTGCTCGGCGTGTGGGCCGCGGTCCGTCGCGGCTGGGTCGACCGGGTCGTGCAGGTCTTCTCGATGGCCGGCGCGGCCATCCCCAACTACCTCGTCGCGCTCGGGCTCGTGCTGGTCTTCGCGATCGACCTCGCGTGGTTCGCCCCCACCGGGTACACCCGGCCCGAGGTCTCGGTCGGGGCGTGGCTCGCGTCGATCGCCCTGCCGGTCGCGGCGCTGACCGTCGGCTGCATCGCCGGCACCGCGCAGCAGGTGCGCTCGGCGATGATCGACGCGCTGCGCCAGGACTACGTGCGCACGCTGCGCTCGCGCGGCCTGCCCGAGCGGTCCGTGGTGTACCGGCACGTGCTGCGCAACGCCGCCGGGCCCGGCCTGTCCGTGCTGGCCCTGCAGTTCGTGGGGCTGCTCGGCGGGGCCGTCGTCATCGAGCAGATGTTCGCCGTGCCCGGCCTGGGCGCGCTGTCCGTCGCCAGCACCCGCCAGGGCGACATCCCCGTGATCATGGGCGTGGTCGTCGTGATCGCCGTCATCGTCATCCTCGTCAACCTGCTGATCGACCTCGCGCAGGGCTGGCTCGACCCGAAGGCACGGACCGCATGAGCGACGTCGCCCCCACCCCCGCCGGCTCGGCCGCCACGGCCGACCGCTCCGTCGTGCGTCGCCTGCTGCACGACCCGCTCGGCGCGGTCGCGCTGGGCTTCCTCGCCCTCGTCGTCCTGGCCGTGACGTTCGCCCCGCTCCTCACCCCGCACGACGCCACGACGGCCGTCATCACCGACGCGCTGGCCGCACCCGGCGAGGGCGGCCACCTGCTCGGCGCCGACAGCGCGGGCCGTGACGTGTGGGCCCGCCTGCTCTTCGGCGGCCGGTTCAGCCTGCTCGGCGCCCTGCTGGCCCTGACCGTCGCGGTCGTGGTCGGCGGGCTCAGCGGGCTCGTCGCCGGGTACGTCGGGCGCTGGTTCGACACGCTCGCCTCCGGCGCCGCGGCCGTGCTCATGGCGCTGCCCGGCATCGTCGTGCTGCTGGCGGCGCGCTCGGTGATCGGCCCGTCGGCCTGGTGGGCGATGGCGATCTTCGGGGTGCTGCTGTCGGCGTCGGTGTTCCGCCTCGTGCGCCAGACCGTGCAGTCCGTGCGCGGCGAGCTGTACGTCGACGCGGCGCGCGTCGCCGGCCTGTCCGACACGCGCATCGTGCTCCGTCACGTGCTGCGCGTGGTGCGCGCGCCGATCATCATCCAGGCCGCGTTCATCGCGTCGGTCGCGATCGCCGTGCAGGCCGGCCTGGAGTTCCTCGGGCTCGGCGACCTGACGCTGCCCACGTGGGGCGGCATGCTCAACGACGGGTTCTCCCGCATCTACCAGCAGCCGCTGCTCGTCGTCTGGCCCGCGCTGGCGATCTCGCTGGTCTGCCTGGCGCTGACGCTCGTCGCGAACGCGCTGCGCGACGCGCTCGAGGGCACCGGCAGCGCGCGGCGGCCGCGCCCGGCGCCGGCGACGTCCGCGGTGCAGGCCGCGCCCGCCCCGGGTGCCGCCTCCGCCGACGAGCGCACGATCCTCCAGGTCGAGGGCCTGCGGGTCGGCTACGCCATGCCGGACGGCACCACCACGGAGGTCGTGCACGGTGTCGACCTCACGGTGCGGCGCGGCGAGGTCGTGGGCCTGGTCGGCGAGTCCGGGTCGGGCAAGACCCAGACCGCGTTCTCCGTGCTGCGCCTGCTGCCCGAGGGCGGCGCGATCCTCGGCGGGCGCGTGCTGTGGAAGGGCCGCGACCTCGCAGCCCTGTCCGCCCGGGAGATGACGGCGGTGCGCGGCGCGCAGATCGCGTACGTCCCGCAGGAGCCCATGAGCAACCTCGACCCGTCCTTCACGATCGGCTCCCAGCTCGTCGAGCCGATGCGCGTGCACCTGGGCCTGAGCCGGGTGCAGGCCCGGGCCCGCGCGCTCGAGCTGCTCGACCGCGTCGGCATCCGCCGGCCCGAGCAGGTGCTGCGCGCCTACCCGCACGAGGTGTCCGGCGGCATGGCCCAGCGCGTCCTCATCGCCGGGGCCATCAGCTGCCGGCCCGAGCTGCTCATCGCCGACGAGCCCACCACGGCCCTCGACATGACCGTGCAGGCCGACATCCTCGACCTGCTGCGCGACCTGCAGGCCGAGCTCGACATGGGCGTGCTGCTCGTGACGCACAACTTCGGCGTCGTCGCCGACCTCTGCGACCGGGTCGCGGTCATGCAGGACGGCCTCGTCGTCGAGCGCGGCGCGACCCGGGACCTGTTCGTCGCGCACGAGCACCCGTACACGACCCAGCTGTTCGACGCGATCCTCGACCCCGCGCAGGTGCGCGAGCCCTACCGTCCGCCGCACGCGGACGCCCGACCGCAGGAGGTGGGTCAGCCGTGACGCAGCCGCTGCTCGAGGTCCGCGACCTCGTCGTGGAGTACCCGGCGCAGGGATTCCGCGCCGCCCCGTTCCGCGCGCTCAAGGGTGTGAGCATCGACGTGCGCCCCGGCGAGTGCGTCGGGCTGGTCGGGGAGTCCGGGTCGGGCAAGACCACGCTCGGTCGGGCGGTGCTGGGCCTGGCGCCCGTCACCGCGGGGTCGGTGCGCCTCGACGGGCGGGAGATCAGCCGGCTGCGCCCGCGCGAGCGCCGCCGCCTGGGTGCCGACGTGCAGGTCGTCTTCCAGGACCCGTACACCTCGCTCAACCCGTCGATGACGATCGGGGACATCCTCGCCGAGCCGCTGACCGCCCGGCGGGTGGGACGCACGCAGGCCCGGGCCCGGGTCGCCGAGCTGCTCGACCAGGTGCGGCTGCCCGCCGACGCCCTGCACCGCCTGCCGCGCGAGTTCAGCGGCGGCCAGCGCCAGCGCGTCGCGATCGCCCGGGCCCTGGCGCTGTCCCCGCGGCTGATCATCTGCGACGAGCCCGTCTCCGCCCTGGACCTGTCGACGCAGGCGCGGGTGCTGGACCTGCTCGTGGAGATCCAGCAGCGCACGGGCGTGGCGTACCTCTTCGTCACGCACGACCTCGACGTGGTGCGGCACGTCAGCCACCGCGTCGCCGTCATGTACCAGGGCGAGATCGTCGAGCGGGGCGACGCCGGCGACGTCACGCGCGCACCCGAGCACCCGTACACGCAGCGGCTCTGGGCCGCCGCGCCCGTCGCCGACCCCGTCGCGCAGGAGCGGCGCCGGGCCGACCGGCACCGGCTGCTCGCCGCGCAGGCCGCCGCCGACGAGCAGGCGGGCGCCGTCGCCTGACGCGGCGGCGCCCCGGACCGTGAGGTCCGGGGCGCCGCTGGTCGTGCCCGTCAGGCGGGTCGTGCCCGTCAGGCGGGTCGTGCCCGTCAGGCGGGCAGCGCCGCGAGGCGCGTAGCCCCGGCGGCGTGCCGGGCGCGGACCACGGCGAGCACCGAGAACGCGACCGACCCGGCCGCCCACACCACGAGCCCGGCCGCGGGGCCGCCGAGGCCGCCCGCGGTCTCCGACGTCGCGGTCGCGAGCGCGTCGACACCCGGACCCAGCGGGCCGAGGTTGCCGACGAGGCCGAGCCAGGCGGGTGCCGAGGCGGCGAGGCCGGCGACGAGCACCGCGAACGCGACGACCACGGCGAACCCGCGGCCCACGTGCCCCGTCCAGGCGGCGAGCGCCTGGTGGAAGGCCGCGAACGCCAGCGCCGCGAGCACCGCGAGCCCGACGAGGCCCAGCCCCGCCCCGGCCGCCTGGTCCGTGACCGCCCACACCAGGCCGCCGACGAGCACGCCCTGGGCGACCGCGACGGCCGCCGGGACCGCGAGTGCGGCGAGCACCGACGACAGCGCCGACCGCGTCGTGCCGACCACGCGGGCCGGCAGCGTCGGGAACGCCAGGAACAGCGCGAGCGCGCCGAGCCACAGGGCCACGGCGGTGAGGGTCGCGACCGGGGCGAGCGACGTCGCCGTCACCGTGGCGGGTGCCGCGACGGGGGCGGAGATGACCTGCGCGAGCGTGGTGCGCTCGTCCTCGTCGTACGTCGGCACCTGGTCGACGGCCTCCTGCAGGCCGTCGGCGAGGTCGCCCGTGCCGTCGGCGAGCTCGGCGCTGCCGTCCCGCGCCTGGCCGAGGCCGCCCGCGAGCTCCCCGGCGCCCGACGCGAGCTGCGTCGCCCCGGACGAGAGCTCGCTCGCCCCGGACGCGAGCCCGGACGTGCCGGTCGCGAGCTCGGACGCCCCGTCGGCGAGCTCGTCGGCACCACCTGCGAGCTGGGTGCTGCCGGCGGCGAGCTGGTCGATCCCGTCGGCGAGCTGGCCGGCACCGGCCGACAGCTCCTGCGTCCCGTCCGCGAGCTGGGCGGTGCCGTCGGCGAGCGCGTAGGCGCCGGTCGCGGCACGGTTCCCGGACGCAGGTGCGCCCGCCGCCTGCTGGATCCCGCCGACGAGCGCCGACAGGCCGGGCTCGTCGCCCGTGCCGTTGACGATGCCGTCGGCCAGGGCGTCGCCTGCACCCGTGAGGCCGGTGGAGTACCCGTCGAAGATCGCGGTGATCTGCGCGGCAGCCGCCTCGGGCGTCATCATGCCGGCGGCGACGGCGCCGACGACCTGCTGGACCCCTGCCTCCACGGGCGTCAGCCCGGCGTCGAGCTGGGTGAACGCGGTGTCGATGCCGTCGGTGATCCCGGCCGGGGCCTCCTGGGCGCTCGACGCGAGCAGGCCGAGGCCGTCCGCAAGGGTCTGGGTCCCCTCGGCGAGCGCGGGGGTCTGCGCGGCGAGGTCCGCGGTGCCGTTCGCCAGCGTGCGGGCCCCCTCGGCCGACCGGCCGGCGCCGTCGGCCAGGCCCTGGGTGCCGTTCGCGAGGGTGCGGGCGCCCTGGGCGAGGGTGTGGGCACCGGTGGCGAGCTGGGCGGCGCCGGACTGGAACGTGCCCAGCCCGGTGGCCAGGCCCGTGGTGCCCTCGGCGAGGGTGGTGGCGCCGTCGGCGAGCTGGGACTGGCCGTCGGCGAGCTCCTGCGTGCCGTCGGCGAGCCGGTCGGCGCCGTCGGCGGCCTCGCCGAGCTGGTCGGACAGGGTGGTGAAGCCGAGCAGCACGTTGTCGAGGTACGTCTGCGTGAGGTCGCGGCCGAAGGCGGTCGTCGCGGACGCGGCCAGGGCGCTGGTCACGGCGTCGTCGGTGGCCGACGAGCCGTCGGCGGTGACGATGTCGATGGTCGCCTGCCGGGCGTCGGCGGGGTCGTCGGAGCCGAACGACGTCGCGGCGGCCGAGAAGTCCTCGGGGATCGTCACCACGGCGGCGTAGGTGCCGTCGGCGAGGCCCGCGGCGGCGGTCTCCTCGTCGCTGATGAGCCACGTCCACCCGTCGGCGTCGTCGCTGGTCTCGACGAGCTGGGCCGAGAGCTGGCGCCCGAGGGGGGCGAGCTGCCCGTCGACGGTCACGGGCTCGTCGTTGTTGACGATCGCGGCCTGCACGTCGCGTGCGCGGTCCGTGGGTGTCCAGAGGCCGGCGAGGAGGGTGACGACGAGAGCGAGCGGTACCGCGAGGGCGACGATCACGGCGGGCAGGGTGCGCGTGGGACGCATGGGGTGGTCCTTCCGGGGTGTCGTCACGTCACACCGCCGCGGGGGCGTCGGCGGACGCACCGGCAGGTGCGGGGGAGAGCGTGATGCGGGCCGTCGGCACACCGGCGGGCAGCAGGTCGTGCACGTCGCCGGACGCGCCGAGGACGAGGGTGGTGCCGGCCGCGGACGCGCTCCGCAGCGCGTCGCGGGCGGTGGCGCGGGTCGCGGGGGTCAGGGCGCCGGTGCCGTCGACGACGAGCACGGCGGGCCGCTCGGCCACCGCGTCGGCGATCGCCGCGGCGGGCTCGGTGCGCAGGTCGACCAGCGCGACGCGGCGCCGCACGGCGGCGGACCGCTCGGGCAGCAGCAGGCCCGCGACCTTGACGTCGCCGCCCGCGGGCTCGAGCCGGCCGGCGAGCGTGAGCAGCAGCCCGCTGACGGGCCCGGGGGCGGTGCCGTCGACGACGAGGGCGCCGCGCTCGGGCACGGCGAGCTCGATCTCGCCCTCCAGCCCGGCGCGCGGGTCGAGGCGCAGCCGGCGCGCGGCCAGGGCGGTGCCCTCGGCGGGCCAGTGCGCCAGCGAGAGCTCGCGGTGCAGGCCCTCGCCCTCGACGTCGAACGACGGCAGGGCCTTGTCGAGCCAGCGCGGCATCCACCAGGCCTTCTCGCCGAGCAGCTGCATGACCGCGGGCACCAGGGTCATCCGCACGACGAACGCGTCGACGAACACCCCGACGGCCAGTCCGAGCGCGATGGGTTTGATGTTCGTGTCCCCCTCGGGGACGAAGGCGAAGAACACCGCGAACATGATGACGGCGGCCGCGGTGACGACCTTCGCCGAGCCGAGGAACCCGGTGCGGATCGAGGCCAGCGCGTCGCGGGAGTGCACGTAGTCCTCGCGCATGCGGGACACGAGGAACACCTCGTAGTCCATCGCCAGGCCGAAGAGCACGCCCATGAGGACGATCGGCATGAACGAGATGATCGGGCCGAGGCGGGCGACGTGCAGCAGGTCCGCGCCGACGCCGTGCTCGAACACCATGGTCACGACGCCGAACGCCGCGCCGACGGACAGCAGGTACCCGAGGGTGGCCTTGACCGGCACCGCGACCGAGCGGAACACCATGGTCAGCAGCACGAGCGAGAGGCCGACGACGAACAGCGCGAACGGCAGCAGCGCGGCCCCGAGCTTGTCGGAGACGTCGATGCCGACGGCCGTCGAGCCCGTGACGGACAGCTCGACGCCGTACTCGTCGAGGAAGTGGCCCTGCAGCGAGCGGATCTCGCGGACCAGGTCGGCCGTGGCGACGTCGGTGGGGCCGGTCTCGGGGACCACCTGGACGATGCCGGTGTCGGCGGTCTCGTTGGGCGTCGACAGCGGCACGTCGGCGACGCCGTCGAGCTGGGCGATCTCGTCGCCGATGTCCTCCATGAGACCCAGGGGGTCGTCGCTGGTGACGATGGAGCCGGTGACGATGAGGGGGCCGTTGGCGCCGGGGCCGAAGTGGTCGGAGATCCGGTCGTAGGTGATGCGGGCCTGGTTGGACTCCGGCAGCGACCCGGCGTCGGGCAGCGCGAGCCGCAGGTCCAGCGCGGGCAGGCTCAGCGCACCGACCGCGGCGATCACCAGGACGATCGTCAGCGCGGGCCAGCGGGTGGCGTTGCGGACCCAGCCGGCGAAGAAGCGGTTGTGGTGCGGCGGCAGCTCGGCCCACTCGCCCTCGGTGTCCCCGGCGGCGCTCGCGGGGGTGCCCGCCGACGGCGCGGGTGCGGCCGCGGCGGCCGCCTCGGCGCGGGCTGCGCGACGACGGGCGCGCCGGCTGGTGCCGGGGCGCAGCCGCTCGCCGGCGAAACCGAGCATGGCGGGCACGAGCGTCAGGGACACCAGCACGGAGACGCCGACCGCGACGGCACCGGCCACGCCCATCACGGTGAGGAACGGGATGCCCGCGACCGACAGCCCGACGAGGGCGATCATGACGGTCAGCCCGGCGAAGACGACGGCCGAGCCGGCGGTGGCCACGGACCGGGCCGTGGACTCCTCGGGGTCCGTGCCGGTGAGCAGCTGGTCGCGGTGCCGGGACACGATGAACAGCGCGTAGTCGATGCCGACGGCAAGGCCGAGCATGAGCGAGAGCAGCGGCGTGGTGGCGGTGATCGGCGTGAACGCCGTGGCCAGGAAGACGAGGATCGTGGAGATCCCGACGCCGAGCAGCGCGTTGACGATCGGCATGCCCGCGGCCACGAACGACCCGAGCGTGAGGATGAGCACGACGAGCGCGACGAGCACGCCGAGGGCCTCGGTGAGCGTCATGCCGGGGAACTCGTTGGCGTAGAGCTGCCCGCCGATCGTGGCGTCCCACCCGGACGGCAGCGCGGCGGCGAGCTCGGTCGTGGCCTCGCTCAGCGCCTCCTTGACGTCGTCGCCGATGGACGGCCCCTCGCCCTCCACCTGCACGGTGATCAGGGCGGCCCGGTCGTCGTCGCTGAACGTGTCGGGGTTGCCCTCGACGAAGGGCGAGACGACGGTGCTGACCGCGTCGACGTCCTCGTAGGCGATCACGGCGTCGGCCACGGCGTCCTGCGCCGCGTCGTCGCGGACGTCCACGCCCTCGGGGGCGAGCACGAGGACCTGGGCGCTGGTGCCGCTGACCTGGGGGAACGTGGCGGCGAGCCGGTCGAGCGCGGCCTGCGACTCGGTACCGGGGATCGTGACGTTGTTGTCGAGGCCCTGGTTGAAGAGCCCGGCGGCGCCGCCGAGCACGACGAGGGCGGCGACCCAGACGGCGATCACGGTGCGGCGTGCGCGGTAGGCCCAGCGGCCGAGGCGGTACAGCACGGAGGACACAGGTGCTCCCGGGTTCGGGGGTGCGAGGGGGGTGCGGACGACGGCGTCCGATGCGCAAGCGTATGCGATACATCGCTGTATGCAATACGGAGCCGTATGCGATACATCACTGTATCGAGCGCGCTAGGATCGGACCCGCGCACCCGCGCCCACCACCCTCCGAGGGGAGACGCACGCATGGCACGCGCCGAGGCCGCCGCCCCCGAGGAGGCCGCGACCACCAGCACCCGCCGGCAGCGCACCCGCGAGCGTCTGCTCGACGCCGCGTTCGACCTGTTCGCCGAGGAGGGTTTCGAGGCCGCGTCCATCGAGGCGATCTGCGAGCGCGCCGGCTTCACCCGCGGCGCGTTCTACTCCAACTTCGCCGACAAGGCCGAGCTGTTCATCACCCTCGCCGCCCGCGAGCACCGGCGCCGCATGACCGAGCTGCGCGACGCCATCGCCGCCGGCCTGCCCGGCCTCGACCCCGGCCGTGAGCTCGACCTCGACGCCATCGGCCGGATCGTCGCGCACCTGCTCGGCGCGATCTCCGACGACCGCCGCTGGCGCCTGCTCCGGGCCGAGTTCGACCTCGTCGTCATGCGGCACCCCGAGATCGCCGCCGACTACGTCGCCCGCGACCAGACCCTCATGGACGAGCTCGCCGACGAGATCGACCGGCTCGCCGAGCTGCTCGGCCGCCGGCTGCTCATCCCCGCCCGTGGCCTCGTCCGGCTGCTGAACTCCGGCTACCTCGCCGACCTGCGCCTCGCCGACCTGTGCGGCGGCACCCCCGGCGCCCCGACAGCCCCCGAGCTCGCCGCCCAGTGGCTCCCCGTCGTCGCCGAACGCCTCACCGAGCCCCTGGCCGCGCCCGGCCGGAACGCCCCCGGCTGAGTCGTCGCCGGCCGGTGACGTCCGGGGGCCGGCGCCCGCGGGTGCTGGATGCGGGCGGGCGCCGTCGCCGGTCCGCCCTCCTCGTCCGCCTCACCCCGGCTCGGCGATCCCCTCGTCGCGCAGGTGTCGCACGATCCGGAGCTCCTGGCGGTGGTCGCGTCGGGTCGTGTCGATGGTGACGACGGCGTCGGACCAGCCGCGCCTGACCATGAAGTCGATCTGGTTGCCGACGGAGGTGGTCAGGGGTGCGAGCGACCGCCAGCGTCCGTCGAGGAGCTGCGGTCGTCGGACGACGACCCGGGTCTCGGGGTTGCGGCGACCACGCAGTGCCTCGAACCGGCCTCAAACGAGAGAGCTGTCGACGGTGCACGATCCTCTTCCTCCGCCGACCCCGGCGGTCGACGTCGATCCGACGGCTCGGCGGGGTCGGGGGCGGTCGGTGGTGGCGCTCAACGCGACAGGCCCAGCGTCGCGATGAGGTCCTCGTGCAGCTCGAACCACACGCGGTGGCAGGAGTCGCGGTCGGTGGCGGTGATCCACGCAGGCTGCGCGCGGGCTCGCTGCAGGGCGCTCGTGAAGCGCTCGTGGTAGCCGCTGAACCGCGCCAGGTGCGCGGTCAGGCGGCGCTCGATCCCGGCCAGCGCCGCGGCGGGGGCCTGCAGCGCCGTGGTCGTGGCGGCGACGGACGGCGTGCGCTCGCCGACGCCCAGGTCGGCCAGCTGCCACGCGGTGCACGCCGCAGCCACGGGGTCGTTGTGCCGCAGGAACTCCCGGTGGGCGGCCTCGACCGCTGCCCGGGCGCCCGTGGCGTCCAGCTCTGCCGCCAGCAGCAGCTCGCCGTGGGCCTTGCCGGACTCGGTCAACGACCAGCCGGCGTCCCCGGCGAAGGACGTGAGCGTGACCCAGCCGTGCGCCTCGGCGTCCAGGAGCTGCTCGGCGACCAGGTCGACGGGCGCGTGCGTGCGTGCTGCGACGCGGGCGGTGGCGGCGTAGCCCATCGTCCGCACGGCGTGCAGCACCCGGTGCTCGAGGGGGGAGGTGTGGCTCATGACTCGTCCTGGTCGTCGGTCGTGGTGACCGTGCCCGCGGTCCCGTCGACGGTCACGCGCTGACCGTCCCTCAGGGCGGACGTCGCGTCGGGCACGGCGAGGACCGCCGGGATGCCGAACTCCCGAGCGACGATCGCCGCGTGCGCGAGCAGGCCGCCGACCTCGGTCACGACGGCGGCGGCTCGAGCCAGCACGGGGGTCCAGGCCGGCGAGGTCGTGCGGCAGACCAGCACGTCCCCGGTGGCGAAGCGGCGGAAGTCGTCGAGCCCGTCGACGACGCGTGCCGTCCCCCGGGCGGTGCCGGGACTGGCGGGCGTGCCCGTCGCGAGGACCCGGCGGCTCGCAGGTCCGGCAACCGCCCGATCGCGGTCCAGGTCGGCGAGCGTCGTGATCGGGCGGGACTGCAGCACCCAGGTGGTGCCGTCCGCGATCGCCCACTCGACGTCCTGGGGGCACCCGAGCAGCGCTTCGAGGCGGCGCCCCGTCCCTGCGAGCTCGAGGACCTGCGCCCGCCTCAGCGGCTCGCCCGGCCGACCCGCGCGGCGGACGACGGTGCGGCCGTCGACCGTCCACGACCAGGGCGTGACGGTCCCGCCGACGACCGGCTCGCCGGTCCCGCGGCCGGCCTCGACCACGACCTCGTGCGCTCCCGTGACGGGGTGGCGGGTGAACATCACGCCGGCGACCTCGGCGCGGACGAGGGCCTGGACGATCACCGGCACGGCCGGGGGAGGTTGCCGGCCGGTCCGGGCGGCGTAGGCGACGACCCGCGCGCTCGTGCCCGAGCCCGCGACGCGACGGATCTCGTCGACGACCTCGGCCGGACTGCTCAGCCCCAGCGAGGAGTGCAGCTGACCGGCGAACGACGCCTCGGCCCCGTCCTCGTGCTGCGCGGAGGAGCGCACGGCGACCTGCGGTGCGCCGAGCTCGTGCAGGGCCGCCTCGATCTCGCCGACCCAGGCGTCGGATCCCCGCGCGTCGACGACCACGAAACCGGGTGGGACGGGGGTGCCGGCCCGCAGCAGCCGAGCCAGGTTCGCGGCCTTGCTGCCGCACCGCTCGTCCGCCTCACCCAGGGGGACCAGCACCGCTCAGGACTCCGGCGCCGCGCTGCTGCGGTGCAGGACCCGACCCAGGCGCTGCTGGGCGGCCTGCGCCGACCCCAGCCCGAGCGGCTCGGCGATCTGCGGCCACGTCATCCCGGACGCCCGTGCGGCGAACAGCAGTCCGGACTCGATCTGGTCGAGCTCGGCGCGGGCGGGGGCCAGCAGGCGCAGTGCAGCGTCCAGGACGGCCGGGTCGACGGTCTCCGGGTGCCGGGCGCTCCACGCGGCGAACCGGACGAGGTCGACGTCGGACGCCGGCTGCCCGGGGTGCTGCCACGGCCGCGGGGCGAGCCCGGCGGCTCCTGCCCGGTTCACGGTCGCGCGGGAGCGGTCCAGGGCCGCTGCTCGGTGCAGGTCGTCGGCAGGCATGGGACCACCTCACCGCATCAACGCGGTGTTGTCAACAGTCTGTTGATAACCGTGCGCCTGTGGTCCTGCGGGCGTCGCGAGGGCGGGGAGGGTCAGCGCACGGCGCTGGTCCCGCCCTCGCGCTGCCCCGGAACGGCGTCGGTGCGGGGCGCGTCCCGGCTCATGTCCGGCCCGCCGTGGGCATGCCGCAGCGCCAGGGCTGCGCGCGCCGGCGCGGGCAGGGCCCGCAGCGCGGCCAGCCGCTCGAGGTGGACCGCACGGCGCAGGGCGCGGTCGGCCGCGGCGACCTCCGCAGCCGTGCCGTCCGACGCCTCGGGCACCGGCGTCAGCACCGCCTGTCACACTGGCGAATCATGGAGTGAGGGTAGAACATGACTGACGGTCGTGGAAGTCGGGCGCAGCACCCCGCCGCGCGGCGCCCGGCCCCTCCGCACGGTCGGCGCCCGGTCAACGAGGAGCGTGCAGGCCCGTCGTGCGGCTGGTCGGGCTGGTGATCGCCCGGCGGACGGCGGCGTCCGTGGCCAGGATCTGCACGTGGTGCCGGGCACGGGTCACCGCCGTGTAGAGCAGTTCTCTGGTGAGCAAGGGGGAGCCCTCGGGCGGGAGCACGAGGGCGACGCGGTCGTGCTGGCCGCCCTGGGCCCGGTGCACCGTGCTGGCGTCGGCCGGGGCGGCAGCAGGCAGGAGGTGCGGACGCACGAGCTGCGGGTCGTCGGGGTCGCCGAACGCCACGAGCGGTCCGCCGTCGCCGTCGACCACCACGCCGAGGTCGCCGTTCGCCAGCCCCGTGGCGGTGTCGTTGGCCGTGACCGTCACCGGCCGGCCCGGCGCCCACGGGCCCGTCGGGCCGCCCGTCGCCGCGTCGACCCAGCCGCGCGCCAGGCCCTCCCACCGGGCCAGGCCCGCCGGGCCGCGGCGGTGCGCCACCAGCAGGCGGTGCGCCGGCAGGGCGCGCAGGGCGGCAACGGCGTCACCGGCGCGGGCGGCGTCCACCAGGGCGGTGCCGGCGGCGACCACGTCGGCGCGCAGGGCGTCGAGAGCACCCGCGTCGTCCGGGGCGGCCAGGGTGGCGTGCGGGCCGCCCGCGTGCAGCAGCGCCAGGGCCGTGCCGGCGTCGCCCGCGCGCACGGCGTCCGCCAGGGCGCCGAGATCCGTGCCGAACCGGTGCCGCACGGTCAGGCGCACCACGGCGTCGTCGCGCGCCGCCACCAGGTCGCCGAGGACGGCACCGACCTCGACCGACGTGAGCTGGTCCGGGTCGCCCACGAGCACGAGCCGCGCGTCCGGGCGGACCGCGTCGAGCAGGCGCGCCAGCAGCGGCAACGACACCATCGACGCCTCGTCGACCACCACGACGTCGTGCGGCAGGGGGTGCCGGGCGTCGTGGCGCGGGCGCGCGGAACCGGGGTGCAGGCCGAGGAGCGCGTGGAGCGTGCCGCCGGGCGTGCCGGCCAGTGCCGGCAGGTCGGCGTGGACGGCCTCGGCCAGCCGTGCCGCGGCCCGTCGCGTCGGAGCGGCCAGCGCCACCCGGGGCACCGTGCCGGCCGGGTCCTGCACCACGTCGTGCAGCACGGCCAGCACGCGGGCGACCGCGGTCGTCTTGCCCGTGCCGGGCCCGCCCGTCACCAGCGTCAGCCGGTGCCGGGCCGCGTGCTCCGCGGCCTGGCGCTGCCGCTCGTCGCCGGGGCCGGGCAGGTGGCGGTCCAGGGCCGCGCGCAGCGCGTCGTCGCCCACGGCCGGCCGCGCGGCCAGGCGTGCGTCGACCGCGCGGCCCACCACCTGCTCGTCGCGCCACCAGCGGTCCAGGTACAGCCGGTCGTCGACGAGACGCAGCGGACGGTCCCCGGGCGGGCCCGGCACTCCCGGCCCCGCCCGCCCGTCGTCGACGAGGACGCTGCGCCGGACCGCGTCCGCCCACGCCGCCGGGTCGGGCCACGGCACGTCCGGCACGGCACCGTCGTCGGCCGCCACCGACGCGGGCAGGTCCGCCAGGACCACGCACGACGACCCCGCGCGCACGGCCCGCACCGCGCACGCCGCGGCCAGGTGCACACGCTCGTCGTCCTCCCCGCCCAGGGCGCCCAGGCGCTCGGCGACGCGCACGTCCGCGGACGTCAGCACGCCCGCCGTCGCGAACGCCGCCAGGAGCGGGCCCGTGCGCCAGGGGACGCGCGGGTCGCCGGGATCGGCCGTCACGCTCATGCCGCCCGCCCGCCCAGCAGTGCCGACAGGTCCGTGACGAGCGCCGTCGGCGGCCGCCACGAGAGCACCCCGCACGGTGCGCCGTCCACGACGGGCGTCCGCGGGCCGACCATGCCGCGCACGAACAGGTACACCCCGCCGCCCAGGTGCACGTCCGGGTCGTAGCCGGGCAGCCGCCACCGCAGGAACCGGTGCAGCGCCACCGTGTACAGCAGCAGCTGCAACGGGTAGTGCGCGTCGACCATCGCCCGCACCAGCGCGTCGGGACGGTAGTGCCACGCGGTCACCGGCTCGTCCGGGGCCGCGAGCCGGTTCGTCTTGTAGTCCACCACCACGTACCGCTGCCGCCCCGCCGCGGCGGGCACTCGCAGCACCGCGTCGACGCTGCCCGTCAGGTACCCGCGCAGCAGCGTCGGCGCCCGGCCCGCCGGGTCCAGCGCCGCCAGGCGGTCCGCGTAGCCCGCGAACGGGTCGGCCGGCGTCAGGTGCGTGCGCAGCAGGTCCGCGACGTCCGCGAGCCGGGCGGCGCGGCGTCCGGTGCCGACGTCCCCGCCCGCCAGCGGCAGCTCCACGTCCAGCTCGGCCAGCCGGTCCGCCGTGGCGACGTCGGCCAGCGCCCGCCCACCCAGCAGCGGGCCGCACGGCGTGCGCAGCGTCGGCACCAGCGCCGCCGCCAGCGCCCGCGGCTCCGGCCCCCCGGGGCGCCACGCACGCACGCACCGGTCCAGCACCTCGCCCGGCAGGTCGTCCGCACCCGTGTCGACGTGCTGCAGGACGTCGTGCACCACCGTGCCGAACGCCGTCCCGCCCGGGAGGTCGCTCCACGGCGACCCGACGGCCCGCAGCGCCGCCGCAGCGTCCGGGCTGCCCGCCCCGCCCGGCCGGTCCGCCGGCGCCCGGTCCTGCTCGTCGACGACCCCCGTCTCCTCGGGCTCGTCACCCACGCCGGCCGCCGCACCCGTCGGCCCGCCCGCCACCGCGTGCGCGTCGGCCGTCAACCCCGAGTACGACGTGCGCCGCCACGTCACGTCCACCGACCGCCCCAGCCGCGCGACCTCCAGCTCCGGGACCCCCGGCACCGGCGCCGACCACCGCACCGGGCCCGGTGCCGCCGTCACCGCCTCGTGCACGACCGTCCCGCCGCTGCGCGCCGCGAGCGCGTCGAACGCCGCAGCGGCCTGGTCGTCCCGCGGCACCGGCACCGTCGCCGGCGGGCTGCCGTCCGGGCCGCGCCCGCCCAGCACCAGCCGGCCCACCGCCCCCGACGTCGACACCGTGCTCGGCGCCCACCACACCACCACCCGGCTGCTCGCCCGCGTCAGCGCCACGTACGCCAGTCGCAGGTCCTCACCGGCCTCCTCCGCGTGGTGGCGCTCGCGCGCCTCGTCGTAGCCCGGGCTGCCCGGCCCGCCCACGTGCAGCACCCGCGCACCCGACGGCGCGTGCAGCCGCAGCACCTGCGGCGTCCGCGGCACGAACCGGTCCCACGCGAACGGCACCATCACCACCGGGAACTCCAGGCCCTTGGCCGCGTGCACCGTCACCACCTGCACCGCCGCCGCATCGGTCTCCAGCCGGCGGCTGCGCTCCGTCGCGTAGTCCGCCCCGGCCTCCTCGATGCGCGCCCGCAGCCACTCCGTCAGCGCCGCCGGACCCAGGCCGCGCTCGCGGGCCTCGCCGTGCAGCACCTCCCCGACGTGCCGGACGTCCGTGACGGCCCGCTCGCCGTCGACCCGGGCGAGCAGCCGGGCGTGCAGGCCGCCCGCCACGGTCGCCTCCAGGAGGGCCGCGACCCCCTGCGTGGTCAGCACGTGCGACCACCGCTGCACGCGCCCGGCCAGGCGCTCGTGCGCGGCCGGGTCGTCGGCCGTCAGGTCGTGGGCGTCCCACCCGACGAACGGGGTCAGCGCGGCCGCGGCGGTGCGTCGGCGGTCGTCGGGGCGGGCCAGGGCGTGCAGCAGCACCAGCCAGTCCCGGGCCGCGGGGGTCGCGAACACGCTCGACAGCCCGGAGACCACCGCGGGCACCCCCGCGGCCACGAGGGCGTCCCGCGTGGCCAGGGCGTCGGCGTTGCGGCGGGCGAGGACGGCGACGTCGCCCGGACGCAGCGGCCGCCACCCGTCGCCCGCGGCCACCTGGTCGTGCTCGAGCGCGTGCACCACCTGCGCGGCCACGTCGCGGTGCACCAGCGCCCGGACCGGGCCGACGCGTGGTGCGGCGCTGGTGGCGCCGACCGCCCGCCGGTCGACGCGGCGCAGCGTCACCGGCGGCCCGCCGCGCACGCGCCGGCCGGGGCGGGCCGCGCGCACGGGGTGCACGACGATCCGCGGGTCGCCGAGCGCGGTGCCGCCGAGCAGGTGCGCGAGCCCGTCCAGCAGCGGCGCGTCCGCCCGCCAGCTGTCGGGCAGCGTCGCCGTCCGGGCACCGGCGCGCGCCGCCAGGTAGGTGTGCACGTCCGCGCCGCGGAACGCGTAGATCGCCTGCTTGGGGTCGCCGATCAGCACGAGGGTGCGGTGCCCGGCGAAGGCCGTGCGCAGGATCTGCCACTGCACCTCGTCGGTGTCCTGGAACTCGTCGACCATGACGACGTCGAACCCGGCCCGCACCCGCTCCGCGGCCAGCGGCCCGGTCTCGGGGTCCGCGAGGGCGTCGCGCAGCAGCACCAGCAGGTCGTCGTAGTCGACGACCCCCGCCGCCCGGCGCCGCGCGACCATCCGCGCCCGGGCCGCGGCGGCGAGGCGGCGGCGGTGGTCGGCAGGGCTGCCGGGCGGGGCGTCGACGGGCTCGAGGTCCGCCGCGTGGTCGCTGACCGCGGCCCGCGCCACGGCCCGGGCGTCGTCGAGGGCCAGGACGGGGGCGTCGTGGTGCACGTACGCCGCGAGGTACAGGTCGTCGACGACCTCGTGCTCCAGCGCGGCGACGTCCGGCACCAGCGCGGCGCCGGGCTCGACCGTGCCGCCGCCCGCCGCCGTGCCCAGACCCCGCAGCACCTGCTGGCAGAAGCCGTGCGTCGTCGTGATCGTGGCGGCGTCGACCTGGCTCAGCGCCACCGTCAGGCGCGCCCGCCGGCGGGCCAGCTCGGCGTCGTCGACGGCGGCGAGGTGCCGCACGAGCGCGTCGGGGTGCGTGCGGGCCGACGGGTCGCGCAGGGCGCGCTCGGTGCCGACCAGCCGGGCGCGCACGCGGTCGCGCAGCTCCCCGGTGGCCGCGCGGCCGAACGTCACGAGCAGCAGCCGGGGCAGCTCGGCCACACCCTCGGCGACGTACCGGGTCGTCAGCGCGGCGATCGTGAACGTCTTGCCCGTGCCCGCGCTGGCCTCCAGCACGGTCGTGCCCGTCGGCAGGGCGCCGAACAGGTCGAACTCCTCGGTGGGCGGCCCCGCAGCCGCGGTGCTCACGGCGGGCCTCCCCGGGCGTGCACGAGCAGCGGCTCCCACACCTCGCGGGCGAGCGCCCCCAGCAGCGTCGGCTCGTCGGGCCACCGGGTCCGCTCGACGTCGCCCGGGGTGCCTGCGACGTCCAGGAGCCGGGCGTGCGGGCCCCAGGCCAGCACGTGGTGCTCGTCCTCGTGCTCGTGCCGGTCCTCGAACGCGTGCTGGGCGTCGACGAGCGCCCCGGCGGGGTCGTCGTGGCCGTGCCGGCGGGCCGCGTACGTCGCGGCGGCCGCGACCGGCAGGGGCAGCGGCTCGGTCAGGGCCCGGTCGTGCACCGCGACCAGCCGCCCCAGCACCTCGTGCGCCGTCGCGGGGTCGGGGGCCGCGAGCCACGCCGTCGCGGCGGTGGGGCGCGTCCCCGGTCCGCGGCCCACGGTCGCGGCGCCGCGCAGGGCGCCGCCCGCCGCCCCGCCCGCGGACGCGACCGCCGCCAGCAGCGCGACCCACGTGCGGAGCCGCTGCCGCGCGGACAGCCGCGCGTACGCGCCCCGCACCAGCAGCGCGTCGTGCACGTCCGGCACGGTGCCCGTGAGCAGGCGGCCGTCGGCGAGCCGGACGTCGACGGGCACCGTGCGTCGCGGCGACGTGCACAGCCGCCCGACCGCCTCGGCCACCGCGTCCACGCGGGTCGCGACGTCCAGCAGCGCGGCCGTGCCGAGGCGCCCGGGCGGCACCTGGCCCCGGCGGCGCTCGGCCGCCAGCGCCCGGTCGGGGTCCACGCCGTCGAGGCGGGCGGTCAGCAGCCGCTCGCCGACGGCCCGTGCCACGCGCGCGTCGAGCACCAGCGGCAGCCGGTCGTCGAGGTCGTCGACCTCCCCGGGCACACGCACGCCCAGCCGGTCGCCGACGAACGCCCGCACCGGGTGCACGAGGACCCGCACCAGCGTGTCGAGGTCGAGCGTGCCGCCCGCCGGCGGCGGGGGCAGCGGCGCGTCGAGCAACGGCGTGCGGCCGGTGCGGGGCCCCCGGGCCGCGCGGGCCGCCGCCAGGTCCGCCTCCGCGAAGCTGAACGGTCCCGGCCGTCCGAGCGCACCGGGCACGAAGCCGCGCGCGTCCACGGTCTGCAACGGGTGCCGCACCACCAGCGCCGACCGGGCCGGGCGCCCGCCGGGGAGCGCGACGCACTCGTCGACGGCGTCCAGCAGCTCGCCCACCGGGACCGCCGGTGCCTGCACCGCGCCCGTGCGCTCGTCGGCGCCGCTGTGCACGACCACGAGGTGGTCGACCGCGCTGGTCACCGCGTCGAGGAAGAGCTGGCGGTCCTCCGTGCGGCGGTCCCGCTCGCCGACCAGCGGGTCGCGGGCCAGCAGGTCGTCGCCGTCGGGCGAGGTCGCCCGCGGGAACGCGCCGTCGTCGGCGCCGAGCACGCAGACCACGCGGTGCGGGACCGCGCGCATGGGCTCCAGCGAGCACACCGTCAGCGCCCCGGTGCGGAACCCGGCCCGGGTCGGGCGACCCTCCAGGTGCGGCGCCAGCAGCGCCACCACGTCGGGCAGGCGCAGCGGCACGTCCTCGTGCCCGGCGCCCCCGTCCCGCAGCCGGGCGAGCACCCTGGCCGCCTCGACCGGAGCCCAGGGCTCGTCGTCCGGGGCCAGCGCCAGCAGCGTCAGCGCCCGCTCCAGGGTCGCGTGCCAGTGCGCGGCCGGGTGCACGCCGTCCAGGTCGCCCAGCAGGGCGGTCAGGCGGTCGAGCAGCTCGGCCACCCGCCCGACGAGGTCGACGTCGGTGCTCGCCACGTCGTCCAGCGGGAGCGCGGCGCCGACGAACCGGTGGTCCTCCTCGGCCATCGCGACGCCCAGGAGCAGCCGGTCGGTGCCCGTCCGCCACGTGCCCTGCGCCAGCCCGGCGAGGCCGTAGCGGGCGCGGCGCCCGACGTCCTCGCCCCAGCGCACACCCGCGTCCAGGGCCCAGGCGCGCAGCCGGGCGAGGTCGTCGTCGTCGAGCCCGAACCGGTGCCGCACGGCCGCCAGCCCGGCGAGGTCCACCACGGCCGACGCCCCGACCCGGGACCCGGCGAGCGCGAGCAGGTCCGCCAGCACCCGCAGCAGCGGGTTGGTCCGGGCGGGGGAGCGGTCGGCCAGCCGCACCCGCAGCGAGCGCCCGGGGTGCGTCGGGACGTCGTCGTCGTCGACCGCGCCGAACGTCGCGACCACCAGCGGCGCGAACGCCTCGACGTCCGGGCAGAGCACCAGCACGTCGCGCGGCTCCAGCGTCGGGTCGTCGGCGAGCAGCCCGAGCAGCACCTCGCGCAGCACCTCGACCTGGCGGGCGCGCCCGTGGCAGGCGTGCACCTGCACGCTGCGGTCCTCCGGCACCGCCGCAAACCGCCCGCCCGCGGGGGTGCGGCGGTCGTCGCGCAGCGCGCCCTGCACGGCACCCAGCACGGTCGGCGGCGGGGCCGGGGCCGGGTGGTGCACGACGTGCGCGCCGCGGCCGACCAGCCGGGCGCCCAGCTCGGCCGCGTCGCGGGCCGACGACGCCAGCACGGGGTGCGCCGCCACGGCCGGCACCGTGCGGCGCCGGGGTGCGTCGCGGGTCGCGCCCGTGGCCGCCGCGTCCCACAGCTCGGGCGAGGGGTGGGGGAGCCACAGGTGGACCTCGCGGTGCGCGGCCAGCGCGTCCAGCACGTCCAGGTGCGCCTGCGGCAGGCGGGTCGCGCCCAGCACGTGCAGCCGGCCCGGCAGGTCGACCGCGTCGCGCCGCTCCCGGACCGCGGCCACCGCCGCCGCGAGCCGCTCCGCCGGGCTCGGCACGCCGACGCGCTCGCGCACCAGCCGCCACAGCGGCGGCTGCCACACCAGGTCGTCGGGCACGGGGGAACCCGCACCGTCCTCGTCGCGGCCGTGCGCCCACGCGACGACGAGCGCCGGGCGCTGCGTGCCGTACGCCGCGAGCAGGCGGGCCGTGCGCCGGGCGAACGCGCCGCGCCGGGCGGCCCGCACCTCGTCGCCGCCCAGGTGCCGGCGCAGCGGCTCCGCCCACGCCTGCCCGGACGCGACCGCGTCGTCCACCGCGCGCAGCACGTGCCACGTCAGGCGGTCCGGGTCCCAGGGGTCCTCCTCGGGGTCGGTCCCGCCCGCAGCGGCCACCACGTCCCGGACCAGCCGCCCCGGCGGGTCCAGCACGAGACGCGCGCACACGCCGCCCTCGCCGTCCGCGCCCGTGCCCAGGTGGTGCGCGAGGCGCTGCACGAGCCACCGTTCGACGCCCCGGGTCGGCACGGCGACGACCTCGGGCGCGAACGGGTCGTCGGGCGGCTGCGCCAGCAGCCGGGCGAGGTGGTCGACGAGGACGTCCGTGCGGGGCGAGGTGTGCACCACCAGCCCCGTCGTCGTCACGTCCCGCACGCTAGCCCAGCGCGCCCACCCGGCCCGGGGAGCCTGTGGACGACGCGCTCAGGACCACGTCCCGCGCTCGCGCAGCACGTCGCGCAGCAGGTCCGCGCGGTCGGTGACGATCCCGTCGACGCCCAGGTCCAGCAGCCGGTGCATCTGCCCGGGGTCGTTCACGGTCCACACGTGCACCTGCCGGCCGGCGGCGTGCGCGGCCGCGACCGTGCCGGCGTCGACCACGCGCACCCGGCCCTGCGCCACGGGAACCTGCACGCAGTCCACCTCGCGCAGCGCGCCCGCCGCGGGCCGGCGCAGCCGCAGCCGGTGCGCGAGCACGAAGCGCGCCACCTCCCCGGTCCCGGCCGACGTCGCCACAGGGCGGGTCAGCAGCGCCAGCGTCGCACGCCGCCGTGCCGCGGAGAACGACGCGACGCACACCCGCCCGTGCGCCCGCGTGCGCTCGACGGCCGCGGCC